>NZ_SMKK01000173.1 GCF_004348425.1 Actinomadura sp. 7K507 | reverse complement strand
GGGCAGGTCCGGGCGCGGCTGCGCCGCGACTTCGCCGCCGACGAGGAGGACGGCGACCCCGCCGACCTGTGGTGGGAGCCGGTCCTGGAGCAGGCCGTGTCGGACGGGACGCTCCCGGCGCTCACCGGCGAGGCGTTCGGCGCCCTCGACCACATGTACGCGCTGCTCGCCGTCCGGTACGCCGAGGCGCCGCGGGAGCGCCGCCCGGGTGACACCCACGACGTCCTCGGGAAGGCGGTGCGTGTTCCGAGCGGCTACGCGTGGGGTCCGCTGCTCCACGAGAGCTTCGCCGAGCGCCTCCGCCTGGCCATGGGCGAGCCCGTCCCCGACTGGCCCGAGGCCTGAGCGGCGGTCTCCTTCGAGGCGGCCGGGTAGTTCAGGCGGCCGGGTAGTTCAGGCGGCCAGGTCGCGTTCGGCGATCACCTTGGTGATGCGGGCCCGGACGAGGTACTCGGTGGGGACGGCGTTGCGCGCCCCGAACTCCCCGGCGCGGGCGGCTCCCATGTAGCGGCCGCCGATGGCGGTGGCCCAGCGGCGCATCTCGTCCAGGTCCTCGATCAGGGACGCCTCGGCCTGGATCACGACGAAGGAGTAGGGCGGCGTCTGGTCGTCCACGCAGATGGAGACGCGCGGCTCGCGGGCCAGGGCGCGGCCCTTGACGGTGTCGCGGCCGGTGTTGAACACCACGTCGTCCCCGTCGAGGACGAACCAGACGGGCGTGACGTGCGGTGCCCCGTCCCTGCGGGTGACGGCCGCCTTGCCGGTGCGGGTGCCCTCGGAGACGAAGGCCCGCCACTCGCTCTCTGTCATCTTCTCCATGCGGCAAGTGAATCATCTCGGCGGCTACGGTGAGCGGCATGGACATCGTGACGTCGCAGGGGCCGGCCGAGGTGACGCTGGACGGGGTCGACGACCCGGCGTTCCTGCTGGTGCTGACGCACGGGTCGAACGGGGGAGTGGGGGCGCCCGACCTGCTCGCCGTGCGGGAGACCGCGCTCGGTCTCGGCGGCGCCGTCGCGCGGGTCATGCAGCCGTTCCGGCTCGCCGGACGCCGCGCGCCGGGCGCGGCGGCCAGGCAGGACGAGGCGTGGCTGGAGATCATCGGCGTGGTGCGGGGGAGGTTCGGGGACGTCCCGCTCGTGCAGGGAGGCCGGAGCAACGGCGCCCGGGTGGCGTGCCGGACGGCGGCGGAAGCGGGGGCGGCGGGCGTCGTGGCGCTGGCGTTCCCGCTGCGTCCGCCGCGCAGCCCGGAGAAGACCCGGGTGGAGGAGTTGCGTTCGGCGGGGGTGGAGGTCCTCGTCGTCAACGGTGACCGTGACCCGTTCGGGGTTCCGGACGCGGCCGACGCGGCGCACGTCGCGGTGCTGGCGGGGGAGCGGCACGATCTGAGCCGGGACCCCGCCGCGGCCGGGAGGGCGGCGGAGCCGTGGCTGCGGAGATGGGCGGCCCGTCCGGTGCGGGCGGGCGGCCCGGAGTAGCGGGTTCAGCGGGTCGGTTCCGGGCCCGGTGCGGGTCCGGAGACGGCGGGCGGGTGGGCCGTGCCCCCGAGGATGATCATCCGTTCGAACTAGTCCCCCCGTGGAGACCGTTCAAGCGGCGGACGGAGCCTGCAGGTCCGTCGGCCGGTGCGGTGCGATGACTCCCCCGTCGGGCAGCAGCTCACCGGTGTCCTCGAAGAGCACGACGCCGTTGCACAGCAGGCTCCACCCCTGCTCGGGGTGCGAGGCCAGCGTCCGCGCGGCGTCGCGGTCGGGTTCGTCGTGCGAGGGACAGGGCGGCTGGTGCGGGCACATCGTGGTGCCTCCGGTCTCAACTACTTGTCGGTCGTGTGCTTTCCTTTATTGACGCACCTAAGTGTGGAACGGTTCGCAATCCCCGGCTATAGCCCGTTGGGACGGTTGTCCGTTGGTACCGAGGTACCGGAGCATGTGACCCGTCTCACCCTGAGGTGCCAGGCACAGCGTCTCTCCCGGACGTGACGGACGAGGAACGACACGCCGTCCGGTCGTGAAACCTCGGCGATGCCCGCCGGGAACTACCCCACGCCGCCGATGACGAGTTCGAGCCCGGCGGTGAAGCGGGCGTCCCAGTCGACCGCGCGGTCCGCGCCGTCCTCGCCGGTGTCTCGCACCTCCAGCGCGGCGTGGCCGATCACGTAGCCGAGGAGGGTGTGCGCGGCGACCGCGGCCGTGTCCTCGGCGACACCGCCGCGGCGCAGGACCTCGCGCAGCGACGCGACCGTCGCGGTGAGCGCCGCGGGGTTGCGGCGGGTGACGACCAGGGGGAGCACGCCGGCGTGCGCCAGCAGCCGCCCCCGGTATCCGGCCGCCCAGCCGCGCAGGACGTCCTTCCAGGATCCGGGGGCCGCTCCCTCGGCCTGTGCGGGCGCCGAGGCGACGTGCGTGACGAGGCCGTCCAGGAGCTGCTCCTTGCCGCGGGGGAGGTGGTGGTAGATCGCCATCGCCTCGACCTCCAGCGCGTCGCCGAGGCGGCGCATCGTGAGCCGGCTGAGGCCCTGGCCGTCGACGATCTGCAGGGCCGTCTCGATGATCCGCTCGGTGGACAGCGGCGTCCGGTGCTGCGCGTTGATGCTGGGCTGCCTGACCATGAGCACAGACCTTACTACGTAAAGGGCCGAAGCCGGGTGTCCGCCGCCACGACACGCCCATGGCCCGCGTACGCTGGCTCCGACCGGATTCACGACCGCTGAGGGAGAACCACCATGCCGCTGGGCCGCCGGGTGAGCAAGGACGTCGCGGAGCTGTACGAGGCCGACCAGCGGCTGGCCGGCGAGTACGAGGGGCGCCTCGAGGCGGCGGGCGAGGCCGAGCGGGCGCTGCGGGACGCGCAGGGCGCGGACACGTCCGAGCCGGTGCTGCGGGAGCTGACGGCCGCGTTCGACCGGGCGATGACGTCCGTGCTCGCCGCCGCGGAGGCGTCCGAGCGGGTCGCGATGGGCACGAAGGTCTACTCGACGGGCGAGCAGGACGCCAAGACGCGCCGGGCCGCGGAGATCGCCTACCGCAAGGCCAAGGCACGGGCGGCGGTGCGCCCGTGGACCGACGAGGTCGACCGGCTGCGCACGGCCCGCGAGGCGCACCGCCTCAGCTTCCGCACGCAGCCCACCGCGGTCGTGTGAGCCTTCTCCGACGTGTGACGACACAGCGTCACCGGGTGGCACCGGCCACCGAACTTTGAGAGTCTGCCCTCTCGGGGAACGCCGGGGGAGCCCCGCGCAGCATGTCGCAGCAACGCGACGGGCGCGGCCGCGCCCCGGCGGGGAGGGCACACGGTGCTCTGGACGCGGGGGGAAGTCACGTGGAGCGCACGCCACCGGACCGGTGCCGCGTACTCGAGTCCTACCAGGACGGGATGCGGGCGATCCGGGCGCTGGCGGACAAGGCCGGCGACTGGGAGGCGCCGACGCCCTGCGCCGACTGGCGCCTGATCGATCTGGCCGGGCACCTGCGGTGCGTCGCGGAGAACTTCCTGGAGTACCTGCAGGACGCGCCCGACAGCCGGCTGGCCACGCTGTTCGCGCGGGAGGGGCCGGCCGCGGTGCTGATCAGGCAGCAGGCGCGGCAGAACGCGGCGGAGCTGGCGGTGCTGCCGCCCGAACCGGGACCCGACCGCATCATGGCGTTCGGGGTGTCGGCGGGGGCGTACGCGGACCTGATGCCGGACATGTGGGACCGGACGCATCTGATCTACCGCGGCACCAAGTACACGGTCGGCGACCACGCGGGCGCGGCGTGCGTGGAGTGGCATCTGCACGCCTGGGACATGGCCCGCGCCGTCGGGGAGCCGTACCAGCCGCGCGACCCCGACCTGCTGGTGTCGGCGTGGCACTGGGGTGTCCCGCATCTGCCGCTGTCGCCGGGGGACGCCTGGGAGTCGGTGCTGCGCGCGTCGGGCCGGTCGCCGCAGTGGCCGGACCCCGCCGGGGCGCCCGGCCGGGCGCGGGGCCGGCGCGCGGGCAGGCCTGCGCAGGGGGCGCGGGGCGTCAGACGCCCGCCGGCCTCCCCGGGCGGGCCCGCAGGTAGACCGTCCAGGTGATGGCGCAGCACACGGCGTAGAACGCGATGAACGCGAGGTAGGCGCCGTCGCCGGTGCCGTAGGCCAGGAACGACTGGCGGAAGGCCAGGTTGACCAGGACGCCGCCGAACGCGCCGACCGCGCCCGCGATGCCGATGAGCGCGCCGGCGAGCCTGCGCGCCCGGTGCTCGGCCGCGACCGGGTCGCCGCCGCCGGCGACGGCGATCTCGGCCTGCGCCCGGAAGATCGCGGGGATCATCTTGTAGGTGGAGCCGTTGCCGACGCCGCTGAACACGAACAGCAGGACGAATCCGGCGAGGAACAGCGCCAGCGACCCGCGCAGCGAGGCGGCCAGCACCAGGCCCGCCGCGGCGGCCATCGCGGCGAAGTTCCAGAACGTGACGGCCGCGCCGCCGAGCCGGTCGGCGAGCCGTCCGCCGGCGGGCCGGACGAGGGAGCCGAGCGCCGGGCCGAGGAACGTCAGGTACGCGGCCTTGACCGGCGTGTCGAACTCGGCCGCGAACTGGACCTGCAGGACCTGCCCGAACGCGAACCCGAACCCGATGAACGATCCGAAGGTGCCGATGTAGAGGACCGACATGATCCAGGTGTGGCCGTCCCGGCAGGCGTCCCGCATGGCGCGCCGGTCGTTGCGGACCTGCGTGAGGTTGTCCATGCGCAGGGCGGCGCCGAGGGCGGCGAGGACGATGAGCGGGATGTAGACGCCGGCGACGAGCCCGGGGCGGTCCTTGCCGGCCGTGGCGAGGACGAGGAGCCCGACGAGCTGGACGACGGCGACGCCGAGGTTGCCGCCGCCGGCGTTGATCCCGAGGGCCCAGCCCTTGAGCCGCTGCGGGTAGAACGCGTTGATGTTGGCCATCGAGGACGCGAAGTTGCCGCCGCCGACGCCGGCGACGGCCGCCAGGATCAGCAGCGTGGTGAACGAGACGCCGGGCTCGATGAGGAAGGCGGCGAGGACCGCGGGGACGAGCAGCAGCGAGGCGCTGAAGATCGTCCAGTTGCGGCCGCCGAACCGGGCGACGGCGAGGGTGTAGGGGATCCGCAGCGCGGACCCGACCAGCGCCGGGACGGCGGTGAGGGTGAACTTGCCGGCCGGGTCGATGCCGTAGGCGGGGCCGAGGAACAGCACCAGTACCGACCACAGCGTCCACACCGAGAAGCCGACGTGCTCGGAGAAGATCGAGAACACGAGGTTGCGCCGGGCGGTCCGCGCGCCGCCGGCCGACCAGAACGCGGGGTCCTCGGGCCGCCAGTCGTCGATCCAGCGTCCTGCGGGCGGACGGCCGCGGTCGCCGCGGGCGGCTTCGGTCGTGACGGTCATCGATTCCCTCTCCCTGGGGCGCCCTGTCCCTCTTCGCGGGGCGCGGCGGCGGCACGACGCTAGGAGCGGGGGGTTTCGCCGCTGTGTGAGCGGCCATACGGGAGTGATAACTCCGCCGCACAGCGCGTCTCCGCCGGCTGTGAGGCGGGGGGTGACCCGGCCGGTCCGGGGTAGGGCAGTGATCGCGAGGCGGCGGGGGAACGGAGACAGGATCGATGGCGACCTGCGAGGTTTGCGGCAACGACTACGCGATGGCGTTCGAGGTGCACGCGCAGGGGGCGGTGCACACGTTCGACTCGTTCGAGTGCGCGGTCACCCGGATGGCGCCGGTCTGCGAGAACTGCCAGTGCCGCATCATGGGGCACGGGGTGGATGTGGACGGCCGTTTCTACTGCTCCGCGCACTGCGCCCGGACGGCCGATCCCGAGCGCGGACGGCAGGCCAGGGACGCGGTGCCGGCCTAGGGCGGCATGGCCTGGAGCGGCGCCGGGCGGCCGGGCGTCAGCCGGGGGAGGTGCCGAACGGCTGCTCGCGGCCGTCCTCCAGGTAGACGGCGCGGCCGTCGGCCATGGCCCGCAGGCTGGGGTCCATCCGGCGGGCCACGTGCGGCGGCGCCAGCTCGGGGATCTTCTCCGGCGCGACGAGGACGTGGTCGGACAGCTCGTCGGGCGGCAGCCGGATCGCGGCGATCTGCTCGCCGGTGATGGCGCCGCCGAAGACGAACACGTTGACCGAGTCGACGCCGTCGTCGCGTGGTGAGCCCCAGTCGACGCAGGCCAGGCCGTCAAGGCGGGGGACGAGGCCGAGTTCCTCCGCGCACTCGCGCACGCAGGCCGACAGCGGGGACTCGTCGGCCTCGATGACCCCGCCGGGCAGGTACCAGCCTTCGCTGTAGGTGGGCTTGACCAGCAGGACCCGCCCGAGGTCGTCCAGGAGGAGCGCCGCCGCGGCACCGCGGGAGCGCGGCAGTGAGGCGTAGTAAGCAAGGTCGGGCATGTACCGAGATTAGGCGTGATCTTCGCGGGCCGGTCCGGGCCGGGCGGGGGCGGGGGCCGCTTCCGTGCGGAAGATCACCTTGGCGCCGCGAATCCGTTCGGCAACCGGGTGAATGGCGACGAAACGGCCATGACCGGGGTCGACAACGCTTGACACGCTCTCGTCAAGGCCGGCGGCCGGAACGGTCACGCCCCCTCCGGGAGCCCTGACCTCGCTGAACGCGCGGCGTGAACGCCTTTTAACGCTGGAGTCACATCGGGGACTCGCGGGCGAAACGGCCCCCGTCGAGTCTCGGGCGCATGATGGGGACTCCTACGCACTGCCCGTACTGCGCCCTGCAGTGCGGCATGACCCTGAGCCGCGGCGGCGCGGAGACGGGCGGCGGCACGGGAAAGCGCGGCGGCGCGGAGACGGGGGCCACGGTGAGGGTGGCGCCGCGCGACGACGTTCCCGCCAACCGCGGGGGGCTGTGCCAGAAGGGCTGGACGGCCGCGGAGCTGCTGACCGCCCCGGACCGGCTGACCGCGCCGATGATGCGCCGCAGCCGGGACGCGCCGCTGGAGCCCTGCACGTGGGACGAGGCGCTCGACCGCGTCGCCGCGGAGGCGAGCCGGCTCAGGGCGCTGCACGGGCCGGACGCCGTCGCGGTGTTCGGCGGCGGCGGGCTGACGAACGAGAAGGCCTACCAGCTCGGCAAGTTCGCCCGGGTGGCGCTCGGCACGTCGCAGATCGACTACAACGGCCGGTTCTGCATGTCGTCGGCCGCGGCGGCGTCCGGGCGGGCGTTCGGGATGGACCGCGGGCTGCCCGGCCCCGTCACGGACCTGGCGGCGTCCGGGGCCGTGCTGCTCGCCGGCGGGAACGTCGCCGAGACGATGCCGCCGTTCATGCGGCACCTGACCGAGATGCGCGACGGCGGCGGCGCGCTCATCGTCGTGGACCCGCGCCGCACCGCCACGGTCCGGCAGGCCGACCTGCACCTGCAGCCCGTGCCGGGCACCGACATCGCCCTCGCCAACGGCCTGCTGCACCTGCTGATCGCCGAGGGGCTGGCCGACGAGGACTACATCGCCGCCCGCACCACCGGGTTCGGCGCCGTCCGGACGGTCGTGAACGCGTACTGGCCGGACCGGGTCGAGCGGATCACCGGCGTGCCCGTCCCGCGGATGCGGGAGGCCGTGCGGCTGCTGGCCCGCGCGGG
Organism: Actinomadura sp. 7K507; assembly: GCF_004348425.1. Taxonomy (GTDB): domain Bacteria; phylum Actinomycetota; class Actinomycetes; order Streptosporangiales; family Streptosporangiaceae; genus Spirillospora. The sequence goes on along the minus strand of NZ_SMKK01000173.1, from coordinate 13,097 downwards.
CCGCGCCCACGTCCTGACCGCGCGGGGCGCCGAGCAGCACGCCCGCGGCACCGACATGGTGAGCGCGTTCATCAACCTGGCGCTGGCCCTCGGGCTGCCGGGCCGCGCGGGCTCCGGCTACGGGTGCCTGACGGGGCAGGGCAACGGGCAGGGCGGGCGCGAGCACGGGCAGAAGGCCGACCAGCTGCCCGGCTACCGGAGGATCGACGACCCGGCGGCCCGCGCGCACGTGGCGGGCGTGTGGGGCGTGGACCCGGAGACCCTGCCGGGTCCCGGGAGTTCGGCGCATGAGCTGCTGTCGGCGCTCGGCACCGCCGCGGGGCCGAAGGCGCTGCTGCTGTTCGGGTCGAACCCGGTGGTGTCGGCGCCCGGTGCGGCGGCCGTGGAGGAGCGGCTCGGCGCCCTCGACCTGCTGGTGGTGGCCGACTTCGTCCCGTCGGAGACGGCGCGGCGCGCGGACGTGGTGCTGCCCGCGGCGCAGTGGGCCGAGGAGTCCGGGACGATGACGAACCTGGAGGGCCGGGTGCTGCGCCGGCGCCGCGCCGTCCCGCCGCCGGACGGCGTCCGCACCGATCTGGAGATCATCGGCGCGCTCGCCGGGCGGCTCAGGGCGCCGGGGGAGTGGAGCACGGACCCGGCGGAGGTCTTCGCCGAGCTGCGCCGCGCCAGCGCGGGCGGGACCGCCGACTACTCCGGCATCACCTACGAGCGGATCGAGGCGGAGGGCGGGGTGTTCTGGCCCTGCCCCTCGCGGGACCATCCGGGCACCCCGAGGCCCTACCTCGACCGTTTCCCCACGCCGGACGGGCTCGCCAGGTTCGTCCCGGCCGAGCACCACGGAGCCGACGAGGACGTCGACGCCGGCTATCCGGTGTACCTGACCACCGGCCGCGTCCTGGCGCAGTACCAGTCCGGTGCGCAGACCAGGCGGGTCCCCGCGCTGGCCGAGGCGGCGCCGGGGCCGTTCGTCGAGCTGCATCCCGACCTCGCCGCGCGGCTCGGCATCGAGGACGGCGGCCAGGTGCGGGTGGAGAGCCGCCGGGGGACGGCCACCGTCCGGGCGCGGCTCACCGGCGCGATACGCCACGACACCGTCTTCATGCCGTTCCACTGGGCGGGGGAGGGCCGCGCGAACCTGCTCACCAACCCGGCCCTGGACCCCGTGTCGCGCATGCCGGAGTTCAAGGTCTGCGCGGTCCGGCTGGAACCGGCGGCGGCCTCCCCGCCGCACGCACCGGGGGCGTGAGCGCCTTTTAACACGCCGGTGACAAAGGGGACCCAATCGCGAAACGGCCCCTGCGGAGGATCAGTCCATCAGTACCCGCCAGGAGGATGCCGCGCGATGACCACGACACCCGAAGCGACGATGACCAGGGGCCCGCGGGTCCGGCCGGCGGCCCGGACGAGCGCCGGCAGGACGGGCACGGCCCGCTGGTTCGACATCTGCTCCTACGCCGCCCTGACTCCCGAGCGCGGTGCCTGCGCGATGGTCGACGGGACGCAGGTGGCGATCTTCCGGGCCTTCGACGGGAGTCTGTACGCGCTGTCGAACCTCGACCCGTTCAGCGGCGCCTACGTGCTGTCCCGGGGGATCCTCGGCACCCGGGACGGCGTCCCGACCGTCGCGTCCCCCATGTACAAGCAGGTGTTCGACCTGCGGACCGGGGCGTGCCTGGACGACCCGCGGGTGGCGCTGCCGGCCTTCCCGGTCCGCCGCGCCGGCGACCGGGTGGAGGTGGCGCTCCCCGATGAGCACCGGCAGTGAGCCGCTGGCCGGGTTCGCCGTCGGCGTGACCGCGGCCCGCCGCCACGAGGAGCTCGCGACGCTGCTGGAACGGCGCGGCGCCCGGGTCGTGCTCGCCCCCGCCATCCGCCTGATCCCCCTCGCCGACGACGCCGAGCTGCTGGAGGCCACCCGCGCGTGCGCCGAGGCCCCCCTCGACCATGTCGTCGTCACGACCGGGATCGGGTTCCGCGCCTGGCTGGAGGCGGCCGACGGGTGGGGGATGCGGGACCGGCTCATCGCCCGGCTGGCGGGGAGCGGCATCGTGGCGCGCGGCCCGAAGGCGCGCGGCGCGATCCGGTCGGCGGGCCTTCAGGAACGCTGGTCGCCGGAGTCGGAGGAGTGCGCCGAGGTGACCCGGCGCCTGCTGGAGGAGGACCTCGCCGGCGCGCGGGTCGCCGTCCAGCTGTACGGGGAGCGGCAGCCGGAGCTGACCGGCGCGCTGCGCGCCGCGGGCGCCGAGGTGATCGAGATCCCGGTGTACCGGTGGTCGCGGACCGAGGACGCCACGCCGCTGCGGCGGCTCGTCGGCCAGGCCGTCGCGGGCACGGTCGACGCGATCACGTTCACCAGCGCGCCCGCGGTGGCCGCGACGCTGGCCGTGGCCGCCGAGGACGGGCTCGAGGAGTCCCTGCTGGAGGCGATGCGCGGCCCGGTGGTCGCGGCGTGCGTCGGGCCCGTCACCGCGCAGGCGCTCACCGGGCGCGGCGTCCCGACCGTCCAGCCGGAGCGCGCCAGGCTCGGCGCGCTGGTGCGGGCGCTGGTGTCGGACCTGCCGGTCCGCCGGTCGCGGCGGCTGTCGGTGCGCGGGTCCTCGCTGGAGCTGCGCGGGCACGCCGTCGTCCTGGACGGCCAGCTGCGGCCGATCGCGCCCGCGCCGATGGCGATCCTGCGGGCGCTCGCGAGGCGCCCCGGGCACGTGGTGTCGCGGGGGGAGCTGTGCGGCGTCCTGCCGAGCCGCCTCGTCGCCGGGGGCGCCGGCGCCGGGGGCGGATGGACGCGGGAGGCGCGGCCGCGGGAGGCGCGCCCGCAGGCCGACGAGCACGCGGTGGAGATGGCCGTGGCGCGGCTGCGGCGCGGCCTCGGCCGCCCCGGCATCGTGGAGACCGTCGTCAAGCGCGGCTACCGGCTGGCGTGCGATCCGCGCCTGGCCGAACCGCTCCGGACGGGCGCCGGAGGCTGAACGCGACTCCCGCCGCGCCGGATGGACACCGTGGTCCCCGGCGCGGTGGGCCCCCTGCCCGCCGGGCGGGGCGCTTTATGATCCTTCCTCCCGATGCCGCAGAATGGGGCGTATGCTCCAACCGGAGGGAGGCTCCATGCCGGACGGGGGACCGGCCGTCGAGGTGGACGGCCTGATCAAGAGGTTCGGCGAGGTGGAGGCCGTACGGGGGATCGAGTTCGCCGTGCGCCCGGGCGAGATCTTCGGGTTCCTCGGCCCGAACGGCGCGGGCAAGTCCACCACGATCAACATGCTCTGCACGCTGCTGAAGCCGACGGGCGGGCGTGCCCTGGTGGCCGGGTACGACGTGGTGCGCGAGCGCGACGACGTGCGCCGCAACATCGGGCTGGTGTTCCAGGACCCGACGCTCGACGGCTACCTGTCGGGCGAGCAGAACCTGCGCTTCCACGCCGAGCTGTACGGGGTGCCGCGGACGGTCATGCGCGAGCGGATGCGGCAGGTCCTGGAGATGGTCGGGCTGTGGGAGCGGCGCCGCGACCTGGTGCAGACCTACTCCGGCGGCATGAAGCGCCGCCTGGAGATCGCCCGCGGGCTGCTGCACTCGCCGCGGGTGCTGTTCCTGGACGAGCCGACCGTCGGCCTCGACCCGCAGACCCGGGCGTCGATCTGGGACTACATCCGGCAGCTCAAGGACGCCGAAGAGATCACGATCTTCATGACGACGCACTACATGGACGAGGCGGAGTTCTGCGACCGCATCGCGATCATGGATTCGGGGACGATCGTCGCGCTGGACACCCCCGAGGCGCTGAAGGCGGGCGTCGGCGAGGACCGGGTCCGGATCCAGACCTCCGACGACGAGGCGGCCATCGCCGCGCTCAAGGAGCGGTTCGACCTGGAGGCGGTCATGTCCGAGGGGGCCGTGACGTTCCGGGTGGCCGCCGGTGAGGAGTTCGTCCCGCGCCTGTTCGCCGGACTCGGCGTCCCGATCCGTTCGGTGAACGTGTCCCGGCCGTCGCTGGACGATGTGTTCATGTCCTTCACGGGCTCGACGATCCGGGACGCCGAGGCCGGGAGCAGCGACCGCATGCGCCTGACGATGCGCGCGATGGGGAGATGACGGAGGAGACGATGACGGGCACCACCGGGACGGGCACCACCGGGACGGGCACCACCGGGACGGGCACCACCGGGACGGGCGCCGCCGGGGCGACCGCCACCGACCGGGTGGGCCCGGTCGCCGACGTCGTCCGCGTCCGGGTGCCGGAGCCCGGCCTCCGGCAGGACGTGCGCGCGGTGAAGATCGTCCTGCACCGGGAGCTGCTGCGGTTCTGGCGGGACAAGCTGCGGATGGTGTCCGGCCTGGTCCAGCCGGTGCTGTGGCTGCTGGTCATGGGCACCGGCCTGTCCAACCTGATGGCCAGCGGGGGAGCCGGCGGCGAGATCGACCTGAAGACGTTCATCTTCCCGGGCGTGTGCGCGATGTCGGTGATGTTCACCGCGATGTTCTCCGCCGGGTCGATCGTGTGGGACCGCGAGTTCGGGTTCCTGCGCGAGATGCTCGTCGCCCCGGTGAGCCGCAGCGCCATCGTGATCGGCAAGTGCCTCGGCGGTGCGCTCGTGGCGACGCTGCAGGGCGTGGTGATCGTGGCGCTCGCGGGCCTGGCGGGGGTCCCCTACGACCCGATGCTGATGGCCGAGCTGATCGCCCTGATGTTCCTCGCGGCGTTCGCGCTGACCGGTTTCGGCGTGATGATGGCCGCGCGGATCAAGCAGATGCAGTCGTTCTTCGCCCTCATGCAGATGGCCATGCTGCCGATGATGTTCCTGTCCGGCGCCCTGTACCCGCTGCACGGCCTGCCGACCTGGCTGAGCGTCCTGACCAAGCTGAACCCGCTCACCTACGCCGTCGACCCGATGCGCCAGGCGGTGTTCTCCCGCCTCGACCTGTCGCCCGAGCTCCAGCAGGCGTTCAACTCGGGGGTGACGTGGAACGGCTGGGTCGTCCCTGTGTGGCTGCAGGTCCTCATCGTCGTGGGTATGGGCGTCGCGCTGATGAGCGTGGCGATCCTGGAGTTCCGCCACTCCGACTGACGCGCCGCCCGCCCTGGCGCACCGCCCCGCACCGACGCGCGGAGCCCGCCGGACCGTGGGCGGTCCGGCGGGCTCCGGTGCGTTGCGCGGGTCCTAGACGGCGAAGTCCAGCAGGGGACGGGCGTTGCTGGGGTGCCGCAGTTTCGACAGCGACTCCTTCTCCAGCTGGCGGATCCGCTCGCGGGTCAGCCCGAGGGCCTTGCCGATCTCGTCCAGGGTGCGCGGCGTCCCGTCGTACAGCCCGAACCGCATCGCCATGATCTTGGCCTCGCGGGGGGACAGGATGTCCAGGGTGCGGCGCAGCTGGTCGGCCATCAGCTGCCGGTCCACCAGCTCGGACGCCTCGGGGCTGTCGGTGTCCTCGATGAGGTCGCCGATGCGGGTCTCGCCGTCCTCGCCGATGGTGGAGTCCAGGCTGATCGGCTGGCGGCTGGTGCGCAGCAGCTCGCGGATCTGCTCGGGGCTCTTGTCCAGCTCGACGGCCAGTTCCTCCGGGGTGGGCTCGCGGCCCAGCCGCTGGTGCATGTCGCGCTCGATGCGGCTGAGCTTGCTCAGCATCTCCAGCACGTGGACGGGCAGCCGGATCGTGCGGGCCGAGTCGGCGAAGCCGCGCTGTATGGCCTGCCGGATCCACCACATCGCGTACGTGGAGAACTTGTAGCCCTTGGAGTAGTCGAACTTCTCGACCGCGCGGATCAGGCCGAGGTTGCCCTCCTGGACGACGTCCAGCAGCGACAGGCCGCGGTCGGAGTACTTCTTGGCGACCGACACCACGAGCCGGAGGTTGGCCTCCAGCATGTGGGCCTTGGCGCGGCGGCCGTCGGCGGCGACCCATTCCAGGTCGGCGCGGCGGCGGGGGGTGAGGTCCTCGGTCTCCAGCTTGTACTCGGCGTACAGCCCGGCCTCGATGCGCTTGGCGAGGTCGACCTCCTGCTCGGCGGTGAGCAGCTGGCGGCGCCCGATGGCCTTGAGGTAGGTGTGGACCGAGTCGCCCATGGTGGTCGACTGGTCGTCCAGGTCGGCGGGCTCGTCGGCGGCCTCGACCTCGGTGACGTCGAACCCTCCGTCGGTGGTGTCGTCCCCGGCGCCGCCCTTCCGGGCGGCCTTCGCGGCGGGGGCGGCCTTGCCGTTGGCGCCGTTCTTGCGGGGGGCGCGCCTCGAGGGGCCGGACGCCGCCGCCTGGGCGGCGTCTCCGCCGTCGTGGTCGGCGGCCGCGGCCATCTTGCGGACGGTGTCGGCCTCGCCGGCCAGGCTGATTCCGGCCTCGGACAGCTCGCGCAGGATGGAACGCCCCTGCGCCGGGCTGATCCCGGCGGTCTCGAAGGCCCCCCTCACCTCGTCGAGCGAGAGGCGCCCTTGGGCGCGGCCCCGCTTCAGGAGGTCGTCGAGCGCGGGGCCCGCCGCCTCCGTGAGCGGGGTCTCGACGGCGCTTCGCGGCATGGCGACACCCTCTCCCTTCGGTGTGTGAGTGCGGCGCGGATTGTTGTTCGCTGGTGGCGCACGCACTTAACGGAACGTCGCACGGCCGGGTTCTTGTTCCCGGCGCCCGGCAACGGCGGCCCGCGGGGGTCGTGGAGGAGCGACCCGATAGGCCGTGGTGCCCGGAGAGGGCGGTTTCACGCGGGCGGAGGCGATCCAGGCCCTATCTTACTATGTAAAGGGCGCGGGCCGTAACGAAACGCTTCAACCCGCTACGATCCCGGTTCATTCCACCACATCCGCCGCCGCGGAGCGGAGGCGCGCACGATCGGGCTTGCCGGACGCGAGCAGGGGGATGGCTTCCACCAGCTCGAGCTCGCGCGGCGCCGCGCAGGCGGGCATCGTCTCGCGGACGAAGGCCCGCAGCTCCGCCAGCTCCGGTGCCCCGGCGCCGGGGACCGGGACGACGACGGCGGCGACCCGCTCGCCCCATTCCGAGTCGGGACGCCCGACCACGACGACGTCGCGGATCTTGGGGTGGCGGGCCAGGGCGGCGGCGACCTCGCCCGCCACGACCTTCTCCCCGCCGGTGTTGATCACGTCGTCGAGGCGGCCGCGGACGCGCAGCCGGCCGTCCTCCAAGGCGCCGAGGTCCCGGGTGACGAACCATTCGCCGTCCCTGGCCCCGGCGGTCTCTTCGGGCCGCAGCCGGTAGCGGGTGAACAGGGACGGGCCGGCGAGGCGGATCCGTCCGTCGCCGCCGATCGCGGCGCGCATGCCGGGCAGGGGCGTCCCGTCGTAGACGCAGCCGCCGCAGGTCTCGCTCATCCCGTAGGTGGTGAAGACGCGGGCGCCGCGGCCGCGGGCCTTGGCGAGCATGCCGGGCGGGGCGGCGGCGCCGCCGAGGACGATCGCGCCGGTCCGCGACAGGTCGGTCCCGGCGTCCAGCAGGCGGCGCAGCTGCGTCGGCACCAGCGACACGTGGGCGCCTTCCGCCGCGGCGACGGCGGCCGGGTCGAAGCGGGGCGCGATGACCGGGGCGGTCCCGGCGACGAGGGAGCGGACGAGGACCTGCACGCCGGCGATGTGGCTTGTGGGCACGCAGCACAGCCACCGGTCTCCCGCCGCGGCGCCGATGCGGGTGAGGGTGCCCTCGGCGGAATGGCGCAGCGCGGCGGCGGCCAGCTCCACGAACTTGGGGGCGCCGGTGGAGCCGGAGGTGGCGATCAGCACGGCGGTGCCCTCGGCGACGGGGACGTGCCCGCCGCGGGGCGTGTGGGGGACGAGCCCGTCCGAGGTCTCGATCGCGTCAGGGGCCAGGGCGTCCAGAAGGGCCCGCAGCGCCGGCCGGGGCAGGGCGGGGGAGAGCGGGCAGACCGCGGGGCCGCCGTCGAGTGCTCCGGCCAGGGCCCGCAGCAGACGGGGGCCGGGCGGCAGGACGGCGGCGTGCAGAGGACGATCCATGATCTCATCAGGGTACGACCCCCGCTGAACGTGTTCGAATCCACGGCGGGTTGAATGGGGAGCGGCCGCCCGCGCCCCCGCCGGCGCGGACAACCTAGGGGAAGGACGACATGGTCTCGGAGCTGTTCGACGCGGACGCGTGGAAAGAGGTCGAGGGGTTCGGCTTCACCGACATCACCTACCACCGTGCCGTGGACCACGGCACGGTGCGGGTGGCGTTCAACCGTCCCGAGGTGCGCAACGCGTTCCGTCCCCACACGGTGGACGAGCTGTACCGGGCGCTGGACCATGCCCGGATGTCCAGCGACGTGGGCTGCGTGCTGCTGACGGGGAACGGGCCTTCGCCCAAGGACGGCGGCTGGTCGTTCTGCTCCGGCGGCGACCAGCGGATCCGTGGCAAGGACGGCTACCGGTACGCCGAGGGCGAGACGTCGGAGACGATCGACCCGGCGCGCGCGGGGCGGCTGCACATCCTGGAGGTGCAGCGGATGATCCGCTTCATGGGCAAGGTCGTCATCTGCGTGGTGCCCGGCTGGGCGGCGGGTGGCGGGCACAGCCTGCACGTGGTGTGCGATCTCACGCTCGCGAGCCGGGAGCACGCGCGGTTCAAGCAGACCGACGCGGACGTGGCGAGCTTCGACGGCGGTTTCGGGTCGGCGTACCTGGCGCGGCAGGTCGGGCAGAAGTTCGCCCGCGAGATCTTCTTCCTCGGCGACGACTACGACGCCGAGGCGGCGCACCGGATGGGCATGGTCAACGCGGTCGTCCCGCACGCGGAGCTGGAGGCGACGGCGCTGGAGTGGGGGCGCAAGGTCAACGGCAAGAGCCCGACGGCGCAGCGGATGCTGAAGTACGCGTTCAACCTGGTCGACGACGGCATCGTGGGGCAGCAGGTGTTCGCGGGGGAGGCCACGCGGCTCGCCTACGGCACCGCCGAGGCGGCCGAGGGCCGGGACTCGTTCCTGGAGAAGCGGGAGCCCGACTGGTCCCCCTACCCGTGGTACTACTAAAAGCCGAACGCACGGTGTGATCCGGGAATACCGTGATTCGGCACGCAGGTCAGGGGGTTTCCGGGTGCGGGTCTACTCCATCCCGATGCGGACGCGGTTCCGCGGTGTCACGCGGCGGGAGGGCGTCCTGGTCCGCGGCCGCGCGGGATGGGGCGAGTTCTCGCCGTTCCCCGAGTACGGCCCGGCCGAATGCGCCCGCTGGCTGGCCGCGGCGCGCGAGGCCGCGTGGGACGGGTGGCCGGCGCCCGTCCGCGAGGCGGTCCCGGTGAACGTGACGATCCCGGCGGTCGGCCCGGACCGGGCGTTCGCGATGACGAAGGACTCCGGCTGCCGCACCGCGAAGGTCAAGGTCGCCGAGCGCGGCCAGACCGACGCCGACGACCTGGCGCGGGTGGAGGCCGTCCGCGACGCGATCGGCCCGGACGGGCGGGTCCGGGTGGACGTCAACGGCGGCTGGGACGTCGACCACGCCGCCCGGATGATCCGGTCGCTGGACCGGTGGGAGCTGGAGTACGTCGAGCAGCCCTGCGCGACGCTGGAGGAGCTGGCGCTGGTGCGGCGGCGGGTGGACGTGCCGGTCGCGGCGGACGAGTCGATCCGCCGCGCCGAGGACCCGCTGAAGGTGCGGGCGGCGGGCGCCGCCGACGTGGCGGTGCTGAAGGTGCAGCCGCTGGGCGGGGTCGCCGCGGCGCTGCGGGTCGCGGAGGCGTGCGGGCTGCCGGTGGTGGTGTCGAGCGCGGTGGAGACGTCGGTGGGGCTGGCGGCCGGGGTGGCGCTGGCCGCGGCGCTGCCGGAGCTGCCGTACGCGTGCGGGCTGGGGACGCTGTCGCTGCTGGAGGGCGACGTCGCCGGCGATCCGCTGTGGCCGGTGGCGGGGGAGATCGCGGTGCGGCGTCCCGTGGTGGACGAGGAGGCGCTGCGCCGCTGGGAGGCCCCCGATGAGGCCCGCGGCGGGGTATGGCGTGAGCGTGTCGCCGGGGCGCAGGCGCATCTGGGCGGTCCCGCGGTGATCGGGGCTGCGCCGTGAACCCGGCGACGGCGCTGGCGACCGTGATGGTGGACGAGCTGCAGCGCTGCGGGATGACCGACGCGGTGCTGGCGCCGGGGTCGCGGTCGGCGCCGCTGGCGCTGGCCCTGGACGCCGCCGCGGAGGCGGGGCGGATCCGGCTGCACGTGCGGATCGACGAGCGGTCGGCGTCGTTCCTCGGGCTGGGCATCGCCAAGCGGTCGGGCCGCCCGGTGGCGCTGGTGTGCACGTCCGGGACGGCGGCGGCGAACTTCCATCCGGCGGTGATCGAGGCGCACGAGTCGGGCGTCCCGCTGGTCGTGATCACGGCGGATCGTCCGCCGGAGCTGCGCGACACCGGCGCGAACCAGACGATCGACCAGGTGAAGCTGTACGGGACGGCGGTGCGGTGGAGCACCGAGATCGGCGTCCCGGAGAACCGGCCGGGCATGGTGGCGTACTGGCGGTCGCTGGTGAGCCGCGCGTGGGGGCTGGCGCAGGCGCCGGGGGCGGGCCCGGTGCATCTGAACGCCGCGTTCCGCGAGCCGCTGATCCCCGACGGCGACGAGACGTGGTGCGAGCCCCTCGACGGCGACGCGACGGGCGCGTGGACGAAGGTGCGGGCGGCCACGCCCGGGACGGTGCTGCACGTCCCGCCGACGAGGCGGGGCGTCCTCGTGGTGGGGGACGGCGCGTCCAACGTCAAGCGCTACGTGGCGGCGGCGTCGATGGCGGGCTGGCCGGTGCTGGCCGAGCCGCACGGCAACGCCCGCTACGGCGACCACGCGCTGTCGTCGCATCATTTCCTGCTGGGCGTCCCGGAGTTCGTGGAGCGGCACCGTCCCGAGGTGGTGGTGACGCTGGGCAAGCCGGGCCTGTCGCGGCCGATGATGTCGCTGCTGCGGCGCGCGGAGGAGCACATCGTCCTGGCGCCGGATCTGGCGCACTGGCCCGATCCCGTCCGGTCGGCGACGCAGGTCGCGCCGGAGGTGGAGATCCCGGTGGTGTCGGGCGACGACGCGTGGCTGAAGTCGTGGCGGACCGCGGACCTGGCCGCCGCGGCCGCGGTCGACGAGGTGCTGGACGCGGTGCCGGAGGTGAGCGAGCCGCGGCTGGCCCGCGACCTGGTCGCGGCGCTGCCGGGCGGGTCGCTGCTGCTGGCGGCCGCGAGCATGCCGATCCGCGACCTGGACCAGGTGATGCGGCCGCGGCGCGGCATCCGGATCCTGGCCAACCGGGGCGCCAGCGGCATCGACGGGCTGGTGTCGACCGCGATGGGCGCGGCGCTGGCGCACAGCGGCCGGTCGTTCGCGCTGCTCGGCGACCTGGCGTTCCTGCACGACCAGAACGGGCTGGTGCTCGGCCCGCGGGACCGGCGGCCCGACCTGACGATCATCGTGGTGAACAACCAGGGCGGCGGGATCTTCTCGCTGCTGCCGCAGGCGGCCCTGTCCGACCCGTTCGAGCGGGTCTTCGGCACCCCGCACCAGGTGGACCTGGAGGCCCTCGCCGCGGCGTACGGCCTCCCGTACCGGCGTCTGGACGCCGCGGCCGGCGTGCCGAAGGCGCTGGCGGGGGAGGGGCTGCGGATCGTGGAGGCGCGCACGGACCGGCACGCGAACGCGGTGCTGCACGCCGAGATGCGCAAGGCCGCCCACGCCGCGGTCCGCAACGTCCTCGCCTGACCGGCACCGTCTGACCGGCACCGCAAGGCTCTGCCGCCCGTGATCCCCTAGTCGCTTGAGCCTTAAAATTACAATGTAAAGGCGTCGGGCTGGTGCGATCTCCTCACTGCCAGCACAACCAACAGACGACAACGACGAGAAGCCGCACGGCGGCTGGTTCATGGGTTGTTCAGGCGAGGAGCCGTGTGCGGAGGGCTTCGGTGTCGTCGGTGGTCCAGCCGTGGCCGGACAGCCAGCCGAGCGTCCCGCCGAACTGCTCGTCGACCCGGGCGAAGAGCTTTTCCATGATGGTCGCGTGGGGGAGATGGGAGTCGGCCGGCCGGGAGTCGAGGTCGGTGGCGTAGGTGTCGCTGCCGCGGAGGCGGCGCAGGATCGCCTCCAGCCGTTCGCCGGTCTGGGCGTAGTCGGCGACGATCGCCTCGCGTGTGACGCCGGCGACGTCCAGGGCGAGGGCGCAGACGACGCCGGTGCGGTCCTTGCCCGCCGCGCAGTGCACGAGTGACGCCCCGTCGGTGCGGGTCATGACGCGGAGGGCGGCGACGATGGAGTCGCCGCGGTCGTTGAGGTAGCCGAGGTAGTGGCCCGTGGCGCGGTCCGGCTGCGGGCCGTCCGCGGGACGTTCCTGCCAGGGGAGCGCCTTGCCGACGTCGACGGTGTCGGCGGCGACGTCGGTGTGGCGGCCGCCTTCGGGGAACAGGGACAGCTGGTGGACGGTGACGGAGGGTACGCGTGCGAGCGGGCCGGGGCCTTCGAGGCGGACTTCCGCGTCGCTGCGCAGGTCGATGACGTTCTTGAGGCCGTAGTCGTCGAGGAGGAGCCGTACGTCGGCGACGGAGAGGTCCTGGAGGTTGTCCGAGCGCAGCACCCGGGCCCGCCGTGTCGTCCGCCCGTCGGCGGTGGGCAGTCCGCCCAGGTCGCGGACGTTGACCGCACCGTCCAGGTCGATCCACCGGGTCGCGTCATCCATGACTTGTGACCCTATATGGCTGTCGTGCCTGGTCCCTTGCGCAGGGTCCCGTCTGCGCGGGATGGGGTATGGGGGGTTAGCTCTACCCGGATAGGGGTGCTGGGCTCCTGTGACGGCCGGTGCTGCGGGGGAAGGGTGGAGGGCACCTGCGGTGGTGATCCGGGAATGCGGGGTTCCGGGCGTGACCGGGACCTGGGAGCCAGACCGTGTATGGCTCTGCAGCGTGGCGACCCGACGGTCTCACGCTCCGTATTTTTGAATCGGTCGTCCCCGCTGTTTCGTGAATGGAGACTTCATGCCCGCGACTCTGCCCGCTCTGCCCGTTCCGCCCGCTGAGCAGGGCCGGTCGTCAGGCAGCGACTTCGCGCCGCTGGCGCGGCGCGTCCGCGAGAGCGGGCTGATGGACCGCCGTCGCGGCTACTACGTGCGAGCCATCGGGCTGAACCTCGCGGCCACGGCCGCGGTGTGGGGCGCGGTGGCGTGGGT
>NZ_SMKK01000172.1 GCF_004348425.1 Actinomadura sp. 7K507 | reverse complement strand
TTCCTCACCGCGGCGACCGGTACCTCGTCCAGCTCTACCAGATGCTGAGGGAAACGCAGGAGCGTGCCGGCACCCTGCGGATCATGGACTGGGTCGCCGCGCGCACCGCGCGGGGCGCCGTGCTGGACGAGGCCGGTTTCTCCACCGTCCTCCAGATCATGGGACACCACGGCTGGTTCGTGGACCGTCTAAGCGGACTGCCCGACGCCCCGACGAGGATGGCCGACCTGATGCATCCGCTGTTCGCCGCCGGGATCGGCGGCGAAGAACTCGACGACCAGCTGAGAAGGCGGCACATGAACGGGGCGCTGCCACCGGTGATGGCCGATGCGTTGGGCATCATGGCGGCCCGCCTGGAGCCGGACCGCGCCGACTGGCTGGCGGAACGCTGCCTGCGGTACGCCCTGGCGCAGAGCCCGCCCGACACCTTCGGCGGCGGTGACCGGCACCCCGTGTCCGTCCGTGAATCCGTTCTCCACGCGTTCCTGCGGCTTCCCGCCCGCAGGCTTCCCGCCGACATCGCCGGCGCGCTCGCCTGGCTGACGCCGGTCCTGCTCGCCGTCATGGCCGTCCTGTTCCTGGTCTGACTCCCATGCCCGATCGGATCAGGAAACATCGGTCGAAGATCGCCGTGGCCGTCGTGGCCGCCGTGCTCGTCCTCGGCCTCGTCCGCGTGGAACAGGGCGGCGGGGAAGACCCGAGCGACGACGTCCGCAAGAACGCGCGCCGCGTGCACTGCCTCTCCCCGAAGCAGAGGCCGGAACTCGTGCACACCGCGATCCGCCTCGGCGAGGCCGCGCCGGGCAGCACCGAGACCGCTTTCCGGCCGATAAGGAACGGGCGAGCGGGAACACCCACTGCGCTCGACAAGTGGAGCCTGGATTCCCGTGAGGCGTTCGGCAACGTATGCAAGCCGCTGGCCGTGCTCACGGGCTCCAAAGCCCTGCAGGACCCGCCGCCCAAACCGCCGCTGTGGCGACGCATAGGGACCAACCCGCTCTTCACCCTCATCATCGGCGCCCTTCTTACGTTGGCGACCGCGATGCTCACCGCCCGCACGGCCCGCCATCAGATGCTCGCCGACCAGCTCAACACAGCCGCCGCCGAATATCTCAAGGCCTCCGATGGAGTGCGTCGCGCCCGCTTCCGAGGCGGCCTCCTTGACGAGAACGCCCTGGAGGAGCGCCGTGTGGAATTGTGGTCTGCGGTCCTGCGTGTCCCCTTGCCGCCGACGCAAAGCCGTGGGCTGCTACGACGGCTGGACAGGGCACACCGGGCACTCAAGGTGGACGAGTTCGACAACGAGCGCACGATCGCAGAACTCCACGAACTCTCCAGCGAGTTGGCCGCGGCCGTCCGTGGCGAAGTCGTGACGGCCGGCGAAGACATCGAGGCCGCCGCAAATACATCCGGGGGCGGTCGATGAAGAACCCTTTCAAGGGCAGGATGCACTCGATGGGACTCTGCAAGGGCATCAGTGATTGTCCGCACCTTGCCGAATCACCCTTCTTCGCCTTCACCAATACGCCGGATATTCCAGACGTCGACGATGTCAGGGGAAGTGTTCTGCTGATCGGTGGTGACCGTGGGAACGGCAAGACGGTCTACGGCCATCGTCTGCTACACGAATACCACGCGCGTGGGCTGGAGACGATGGATCTGCTCTATCTCGGGAGAGTGATCAAGGAAAGCCCGGTACGGCGTCATCAGGTGCTCTGTGCGCTTCAGAGCAAGATCGATCGCTTCGATCCGGCGGACCCGAAAGCCGATGACGGGGTCTGGGGAGAAAAACTGTGCGACATCCTGGGCCGGAAACAGAGCAAGACGCTGGCGGTGCGGCTACCCGCCGTCGAGCAGAAGGCGGGTGCTGGCTGCGGGGAGATCGTCGAGGAGATCGTCCAGTACGCCACCGCCGCCCACCTCAGCGACCACGTGCTCGTCTACGAGTACCTGACCGACTCCTGGCCGGACGATTGGGACGGGCTTCTCGTGCAGATCGAAAAGAATCATGACGCCGCTGTGCAGGAACGTGTCGTGAATGAACTGAGCGCCGATGACCTGTGGTCCTATGTGCAGGGAGTCATGGACAGACATCCGCACAACGGCATCACCCTCGCACCGGGAATGTCGGAAGAACTGCGGAAAGCGTTCAGCATCCTTCCCGTCATCGCCAGGCGTCCCCTTCGTCTGAGCGGAATGCACGGGCTGATGCGAACCGCCTTCGAGATGGCCATCGCCCAGGACAGCAGCGAGGTCTCCGCCGCCCATGTGATCTCCGCCGCCTACGGCCTGCGGGGGGCGCCAGCATGAACGCGGAGAAAGCGGCGTTGGCGGTCAACCCGTTCCCGAGAAGACCGGCCGACCTCGGCGTTCACGGTGAAGGCTGCGCGGGGCCCGAACGGCAGGACGGCTACATCGCGTTCGCCGAGCGGCCGGAGCCGCCGGACGCGGCGGACGGCGGCGTCGTGCTCATCGGCGGCCGCCCCCATCTCGGCAAGTCGGTGCTGTCCCATCGCTGCCTGCATCACTACACATCGTCCGGACACGTCGCGGTCGATCTGTCCGGGCGGCCATGGGATGGCCTGACAGGACCGGCGGATTGCCTGGCGCGGATGCGCGACACCTACCCGTTGCCGGACGAGGTGCGGTCGGCGCTCCGCGAGGTCCGGACCGCCGAGCCGGTCGAGGGTCACCATGAGCTGGGCCGGGCGCTCGGCGACCGGCGACTCGTCGTCCGGCTGCCATGCCCCGATCCGAGCCTGCGTCCGGCGGCGATCGCCGAGCAGATGCTGGCCTACGCGCGGGCCTCCCGCGCGGCGAACTCCAGCGTCTACCTGTTCGAGTTCCCGTACTGGGTGGACGGCGACTGGACGGAGGTCTGCGACCGCGTCACCCGCGGCCCCCACGCGGGGCTCGTCGCGCCCGTCTGCCTGGACCCGTTCAGCGACCTGGAGCTGATGGAGTTCCTCCGGGCCCGCATGGGCGGGGACGCCGCGCTCGACCTGCTGTTCGACCTGGACCTGGGGCTTCTGCTCCGGGCGCTGGCACTGCAGCGCACCGGTCTGAGCCCGAACAACCTGACGTGGTTCAACGTGCTCTGCCATCAGGCCTTCGAGGCCGCCATCGAGTCCGGGGCGGCCAGGGTCGCCCTCCATCACTTCCTCGCCGCGGCAGTCAGGATCGGTGCGCCGTGAACGAATCGCAGCCACAGCTTCAGCCCGAGGCCGGGGACCGGCCGCGCAACCCGTTCCCGAAGGTGCCCGAGGTGCGGCTCGGCGGAGCGGGCGCGGCCGTGCAGGTCGAGACCGACGCCGTCCGCGATGTCCGGCGGCTGGCCGTCGACTTTCTCACCGCTCGTCCGGATGTCGGCGGAGACCCCGGCAACTCCGGACGGGTCGCGGCGATCCTCGGCGAGTACGGCACCGGCAAGAGCCACCTGGCCTGGACGCTCATGGACGAGGTCGGCCGCATCGCCTGGACCCGGCCCATCGTGCTCGTCGTGTCCGGACAGCCGAGGGACACCGTCCTGTCCATCCACCGGCGGCTGCTCGCCCCTCCGGGGTCGGGCACCGGCGGCTGGAACCGATCGGTCGACAGCGCGGCCGGGGTGCTGCTGTTCGGCACCGTCGAGAAGATGGTGGAGGACCTGTGCGCGGGCCTGCGCCGCGA
The DNA here is from genome assembly GCF_004348425.1 of Actinomadura sp. 7K507. GTDB lineage: Bacteria > Actinomycetota > Actinomycetes > Streptosporangiales > Streptosporangiaceae > Spirillospora. The sequence continues at coordinate 17,093 of NZ_SMKK01000172.1, read as the reverse complement.
CCCCGGGACCGGGTCGGAGGCGCCGCCGCCGGTCGCGTCCGAGGAGTTGACGGTCGACGAGGTGTGGCGGCTGCACCAGCGGCTGGTCGAGATCGCCGAGGGCGACGAGGAACTGGCCGCCGTCCTCGGCCTGGTGTGGCACAGGACGGCGGGGGCGGCGGCCTGGCGGTGGCTCAGCGGTGACGAGCACAGGCAGGTGGAGGACGAGCGGCTGCTCGCCGACCGGGGGGTGCGGTCCCCGCCCGTCGCCGACGACGTCCGGGCGCTGCGGGTGCTGCGCGCACTGGCGCGGCTGTGCGGCTGGACCGGCGGGCGGATGGTCCTCGTCCTCGACGAGCTGCACCAGATCAGCCCGCATGGCGGCGACGGTCTCACCGAGGTGGCCACGACGCTGATGGAGCTGATCGGCTGGGCCGGCGAGACCGGGGCGCTGCTGGTGGTGTGCGGACTGCTCGACTTCTGGGAGGCGCTGCCGCAGAGCGTCCGGCAGCGGGTCGCCACCAGGATCGTCCCGTCCGGGCTGATGCCTCCGCAGATCAGTGCCTACATCGGCGCGGCACAGCGGCCCGGCGAATCCGGTGAGGCCGGCCTGCGCACGTTCAGCGGCCAGGCGGTGGACGAGCTGTGGAAGATCACCCATGGGCATCCACGGCGGACCATCACCCTCTGCCACCACGCCTACGAGCTCGCCGACGGCGCCGGACGGATCGGGCCCGAGCAGATCCGGAAGGCGAGCCGCTCACTGTGCGCACCCGACACCCCGGAGCATGTGCGCGACAAGCTCTTCGGCTGGTGCACCGAACTCGGCTACCACGTGGAGCGTTTCCGGCGGCACGACGGGTCCCGGTGGCAGGCGGACCTGAAGGTCTCCTCCCGGCAGGGCGACGGTCAGTGCGCGCTCGTCGTCAGCGGCGCGGTGGTGGAGGACGGGAAGCTTGCCGATCTGCGCACTCGGGCGTCCGCGCTGATGGGGGGCCGCCGGGCGCATCCGCGCAACGTCGTCCTGGTGATGGCGGGGCCGCTGGCCGCCGCGTTCAACGAGGACGTCGAGGAAGTGTTCACCCGTGTCCTGCACTGGGACGGCGACGCCTTCCGCGACGACCTGGCCGCCACGCTGCGCTCGCATGTCTCCGCGGGCGACCACGCGGGACTGTACGAGCTGGTCCTGGAGATGCGCCGGGAACTGGGCGAGCTGAAGGAACTGGGGAAGGGCCCGGTGGCGGCTCCGGCCGATTCGCTGGACGCGGAGGTGGCTTGGACCGACCCGGCCCGGCGGCGGCGCTTCCAGAAGGCCGAGCGGCTTTGCCGGCAAGCGCTGGATGGTCTCGCGATCGCCGAGAACGATGTCCAGAGGTTCTGGCGCGACCGCTTCCAGGTCACGGCGGAGGGCGTCCGGATGCGCAGGGCGTTCGCCTCCGGCCAGCGGCACGCGGCGCTCAGCGACGTGACCAGCTACACGGCCCTCAGGGCCCGCGGCACGCTCGCCCTCCTTGAGGACGCCGTACGGGAGTTCACCGTCCGGGTCCGTGACCTGCTGGCCGACGAGGGCAAGACGATGCCGCAGCTCCGCGACGACCTGCGGTTCCTGCACCAGAACTTCGACCACTCCGTCGCGGACGTGATCAAGCTGTTCCCCGGCGAGCACGAGGACGGGCGGGACGCCGGTGTGCGCCTGCTGGGCGTCGACCGCCCCATGCTCACCCGATATCTCGGCGACCTCGGCAAGAGCGTCTACAGCGTCGTCGTCGCCCCCGAATCCAAGGACGTCACGTGAGCTACCGGACGGTTATGTCGGTGGACCTGCAGGGATACGGGTCCGCGTCGCAGAACGTGCAGCGGGTGCTGCAGGAGAACCTGGTCGAGTGCCTGCGGGAGGCCGCCGTCAACGCCGGGCTCGATTCCGGGTTGTGGGCCGACCAGGGCAGCGGCGACGGGAAGCTGATGGTGCTTCCGTTCGGCGTCTCCGTCGAGGTGCTCGTCGGCCGGTTCGTGCGCGAGCTGAACGCCGAGCTGCGCGGCAGGAACCGGGTGTCGAGCCGCGAGGCGCGGACGCGGATGCGGCTGGCGATCCACCACGGGCCCGCCGCCGAGGCGTCCAACGGGTACAGCGGGTCGGCGCCGGTGGTCGTGACGCGGCTGTGCGGCGCCGAGCCGCTGCGGAAAGCGCTGGAGGAGGCGGGCACCGACCTGGGCGTCATCGTGTCGGCGTTCGTGTTCCGCGGCTCGATCGAGGCCGGCATGACGTCATTGGACGCCGAGACCCTGCGCCGGGTGCGGCTGCCGGATCTGGGGAACGACGCCGACGCCTGGATCTGGCTTCCCGGCGGCCCCGACCCGCACACTCTCGACTCTGCTGAGGAGCCGGTCGACCCGCCGTCCCCGTCCGGGCCACCGGAGGAGCCAGCCGAAACTCCGCCGTGGGACGGCTTTCGCGGGACGACGATCTACGCGCCGCGCGGCACCGTCATCGGCCGTGACCAGAACAACCACTACTGGGGACGGCCATGAGCGAGCCGGACAAGGCCGCGGAGCGGGAAAAGGACAAGGCGGAGGCCGAGGCGCCCCCGGAGGCCGAGGACGCCAAGAACGGCGAACGGGCCAAGAACGGCGAACGGGCCAAGAACGGTGAACGGGCCAAGAACGGTGAACGGGCCAAGAACGGCGAACGGGCGGAAGAAGCCCCGTCCCGGACGGACGTCCTCAACGAGCAGGGGCAGCGCGGCGCGATCCAGGAGCGCATGGGCACCGAACGGGACGCCCTGTCGGGATACGTGCGAGCGGAACGGTATGTAGGCCGCGACCAGCACAACCACTATTACGGCGCGCCGGGCGGGCAGCGGGGCCGCGTCGCGCCGCTGCGGCCCCGCGACGTCCAGGAGGTCGAGCAGGCCTTCGTCGACCCGGAGGACTTCGGCGAACTGTGCCGCCGCGTGCGGGACCGCCGGATCGTGATCTTGCAGGGCGACCGGGAGTCCGGCCGGTTCGCGGCGGCGCGCCGCCTGCTCTGCGTCCTCGGCGAAGGCGACCCCGGCCCGCGGCTGTTCGGCGTGGATCCCGCGATAGGGCTGGACGAGCTGACGGGCGAGGACCTCGCCGAAGGGGGCGGGTACGTCTACCGCGACCCGGTACAGCCGGACGCGCTCACCACGTTCGGGCTCGACAAGGCCGCCGGGCTGCTGGAGGCCGCGAAGGCCCGGCTGGTGATCACGGTGGACACCGCGCGGCCGCTCACCGACCCGCGGGCGGCGGAGCTGGCGTCGCGGCTCGGCCGCGTCCCTGACCGCCGGGACATCGCGCGCGGCCTGCTCGCGCTGGAGCTGGGGGCGGCGAAGGCCGCCGTCCTGCTCGCCGAGCCCGGCGTCCCCGAACTCCTCGACGGGCAGCTCGCCCAGGACGGCCCGCCCCGCCACGCGCGAAACGTCGCCTTGGAGTTCCTGCACGCCTACCGGCAAGCGCTTCCCCTCGCCCGCACCGCCGAGCAGGCACTCCGGCTGCGGGACGACGAGCAGCGCGCCGACTGGTTCGCGGGCCTGGACAGCCTCTCCCTGCAGTGCATGGCGGTGTCCACGGCGGTGCTCAACGGTGAGCCGTACGAGACCGTCGCCCTCGCCGCGATGAAACTGAAGGACGTCCTTGAGCCCGACGTCCCGCACGCCGACTCGCTTCGCGGTCTCGATGAGCCGTTGAGACCGACCAAGCGGGCCTGGCTGAGCGGCCTCGGCGCCCGGACCGTGCCGTCCACCGTCCGGCTGAGGTACGGATCGACCGCGCCGGCCGAGGTGATCCGCTACCTCGACCCGTACGCGCAGGGCAAGGTACTCGGGTACTTCTGGAGCGAGTTCGACGAGCAGCGCCCCCGCCTGCTCGACTGGCTGCGCTGGTGCGCCGAGCATCCGCTGGAGAGCGTCCGCACCCGGACCGCCGTCGCCACCGGCTTCCTCGCCGCCCGCGGGTTCGACCTGGTCCGCGCCCTGGTGATCGAGCCGATGGCCCGCGAGCAGGACCGCCGGTACCGGACGGTCGCCGCCGCCGCGCTGCACGCCACCGTGACGCAGCGGCCGGCGCTGCGTGAGCCCGTCCGCGATCTGCTGCGCGGCTGGAGCGCGCCGGGCGAGCCCGCCCAGCTGCGCGCCGCCGCGGCCCGCGCCTGGCGGGTGGAGTACGAGAGCGGAGTCTCCGCCGCGCTGGACCGGCTGGAGGAACACGCTTCGGACCCCGTGGTGTCGGTCGTGGCGGCGGTGTCCGAGTCCGTCACCGAACTGTGGGAGACCGACTGGGACGGCGGGCAGGTCCCGGAACGGCTGCTGAGCTGGATCCGCGGGGCCGACGAGAACCGCCGGATCACCGGGCGGGTGGCGTTCCTCGTCGCGGCCGGGCAGCTCGTACGCCGGATGCCGGGCGACGACTTCGACTGGCCCGGTCTCCTGCACATAGCCGCCACGGACGCCACCCGGATGCGCGACATCGCCACGCTGTGGCGCGAGGTCCTCAACGATCCGCTGATCAGCAAGAACGTGCACGAGGCCCTGTCCGAGTGGGCCCGTACGGCCGACGAGGTGCCGGTCGTCCGGCACTCGCTGGCGCGCCTCGCGGTGGCCGCCGCGACCGACCGGACGACCGCCGGACGCCTGCGGTACGCGGCTCGCCGCTGGGCGGAGGGCGACCGCGCGGCCCCGGCGAGTTCCGCCGACGTACTGACCGCCCTCAACGGAAGGTGACCCAGGTGGCCGACGAATTCGAACCGGATGAATTCGAACCGGACGGAGCCGAGGCCGACGACCCCGGCCCGGACGAACGTGGACGCGGCGAAGCCCGGCCCGTGCCCGCCGCGCCGCCGGTGGTCCGGCCGGGGAGCGTCCAGCCCGACAGCCCCCCGGCATCGCCGCTGCCCGAGTCCTTCCCGGACCGGTTCGCCCCGGTGGAGTCGGGCCCGTCCGCGCCGGTCATCATCAGCCGGATAGCGGCCCGCCTCGCCCCGGCCGACGCCGCGATGCCCGGCCGCGCCCTCGTCTTCTCCTACCGCGACGGGACGGCCGTGCACCTCAGCGCGCCGCCACGCGCCCGGCTCGGCGGTTTCGGCGGCCCCGCCTACGAGTGGCGGTTCGAAGTCGACACGACGCTGCGTTCCGACACGTTCGTGGCCTCGGTCCCGAGCCGGACCGACCTGGCCCGCTTCGTGGTGACGGTGCAGGCGGAGTGGTCGGTGACCGACCCGGTCCGCGTCGTCAAGCGCGGCCTCGCCGACGGCGCGCGGCTCGTCCGGACCCGGCTGCTGGACGCCGCGCGGTCCGTCGGCCACGGCTACCGGATCGAGCAGATCTCCGAGCTGGAGACCGCACTCGCCGCCCGCCTCGGCGGCGGTCCCCAGGAATACGACGAGGGCGTCACCGTCCACCGCTGCTACGTCACCGCCGACCCCGACGACCGCAGCCGCGCCAAGCTGGAGCGGCTCGACGAGGCCCGCGTGCGCCGCCAGCTCAGCGACGAGGAGGTCAGCGCGCTGCGCTCCTCCGTGCGCAGCAGCTCCGACCTGTTCCTGCACTACCTGGCGCAGGACCGGCACCGCGTCGGGGAGCTGATCGCCGACATGCGCCGGCACGAGGAGATCAAGGAGGAGCGGGTCATCGACCTGTTCCGCCAGGCCGTCGACAGCAACATCATGCATCCCGCCGAGATCAACGAGATGCTCGGCCGGCTCCTCGGCCCCATCACGGGGGTGTTCCAGCCGGGCGGCAGGACCGACCTGTTCGGCACCCACGAGCCCGAGGCGGCGCCCCCCGCCGAAAGGCCCGCCATCCCGGTACAGGCGGAGCCCGAGGACGGCGACGACGAGGACGGCGACGACGAGGACATCATGCCAGAGGACCTGCGGAAGCGAGCCGAGGACGGCGTGGAAGGCTGGAGGCCGATGCCGTGGGACTCCTGAGCCGCCGCCGTCCGCCGCCACCCGTCCCCTCCGGCCTCGCGGGGATGGAGTTCCCGCGCCCCCTCGGCGCTGGAGCCAAGCAGTCGGGGGAGCCGTGGCGGCTGCCGGACGAGCCCGCCATCTCCGGGATCGCCGCCGACGCCGTCCGCGTCGGGGCGCTGACCGTCCGGGCCGCGTCGCTGGTCGGGCCAGGGCACCGCTGCGCCGAGCCGGCCCAGCACCGGCAGGACGCCTACCGTCTCGGCCGCGACCCGGCCAAGCGGTACCTGCTGGTCGCGGTCGCCGACGGGATGTCCGACAGCAGCCGCTCCCACCTCGGCGCGAACGTCGCGGTCACCGCGCTCATCGGGCGGCTCCGCGCCGACCTCGGAAGCGGCGTCCCGCTGGACGGGCCCGCCGTCTTCCTCGACGCCGCCCGGCAGATGTCGGGCATGGCCGTCCAGCACAAGGCCACCGAGAACGATGTGCGGGCCGCCGCGCTCGCCGTCGTCGTCCCGGTGGAGCCCGCCGCCGACGGCCGCCGGCGGATCTGGCTGGCCTGGATCGCCGACCCCGGTGCGTGGGTACGCGTGGACGCGGGCTGGACGCGCTTGGCCGGCTCCGACAAGCACGGCCTCGACCGGGACGTGCTGACCGAGTTCCTGCCCTTCCACCCCGACCGGACGCAGACCGCCGAGCTGACCCTGGAGAAGGGCGCGGTGCTGGCGCTCGCAACCGACGGGATCGGGGACGTCCTCGCGGACGGCGCCGCGCCCTGGTTCGCCGAACGGTGGGCCGCGCCCCCGCACATCGCCTCGTTCGTGGCCGACGTCGGCTACGACGCCCGCGGGCGGCTCGACGACCGCACCGCCGTCGTGATCTGGTGCGACCGGTGAGGGCCTGGTCGGACCGGCCGTTCGGGCCGGTCACGCAACTGGCGGACGTCGCCGCGGCCGGAGCGCGGATCGCCGGGGAGAACGGCCAGTCCACGGCCGTCTACGAGAGCGCCGCCCACCCCGGCTGGCTCGTCAAGCGGTACAAGCCGGGCTTCCCCGAGGAGCCGCCCGAGGTCCTGGACCGGCTCATCGGCCTGCCCGCCGCGATGGCGCCGCACGAGCTGGCGATCGTGGACGCGGCGACGTGCTGGCCCGTCAGCCGCGTCGTGTCGGACGGGACGACGGCCGGGGTCGTTATGGCGAAGGCACCCGCGGAGTTCTTCACCCTGGTGCGGACGCCGTTCGGGCCGCCCGAGCGGCTCCCGCTCAACCTGGACCAACTCGTCCAGGCCGACCCCGGGTTCTACGAGGCGCGTGACCTTGCCGTTCCGGGCCGGCCGGAACGCGTCCGGGTGGCACGGAACATGCTTCGCGTCGCCGCCCTGCTGGAACGCCGCGACGTCGTCTACGGGGACTGGTCGTACGCGAACCTGTTCTGGGAGCGGGGAGAGGGCCGCGTCTTCCTCATCGACATGGACAGCTGCGGCCTGTCGTCCCGCCCCTGGGTGGAGTGCAACTCCTGGAACGACCCTGCGGTCCCGCAGGGGGAGCGCCTCACCGTCCACACCGACCGCTACAAGATCGCGGTGGCGGTGCTGCGCGTCCTGACCGGCGTCCGCGGCGAGGACCCGCATCCAGCCCTGGACACGCTCGGGCGGCGGCTGCGCACCGGCCCGTTCGGCGACGCGCTGCGATGCTCGCTCGACGACCCGCCGGAACTCCGGCCCAGCGCCCAGGAACTCGTGGAGCTCCTGGAAAGCGAGCTGGACGCCCGGCCGGCGAAACCTGCCCCCCACACGCCCGCCCCGGCACCGGCACAGCCTGGTGCTCCGCCGCGGCCTCCGGCTCCGGCGCGAAAGTCGCGGCCCGTGGCCGTTCCGCCGATCGAGGACGACCCCTTCGAGCGGGACCTGTCCGCCTCGGTCCCGGTGGGGGCGGAGCGGTTCGTCGTCCCGCTGATCATCGCGTGCCTGGGTGTTCTGGCACTGCTGCTGCTGTCCGGCGCCATCTCGGCGCTGCTGTCCTGATGCCTTGAGGAGGGACATCACACATGACCACTCCCAGCGAACCGGCGCCCGGTCTCGGGAAGGGCATGCCGACCTACATCGCCTTGGACGTCTCCAAGTCCATGCAGAAGCATGAGGGTCTGCTGAACGAGACGCTCGCCAAGATCGTCAAGGAGTTGTACCTCAACCCCCGGGTTTCCGAGTTCGTGCACCTGTCGATCGTCACGTTCTCGTCCGCGCCGACCGTCGTCGTCAAGATGACCGAGCTGACGCGGATGCGACAGATGCCGGTGCTGCGCTGCCATGGCGGGACGAACTTCGGGCCGCTGTTCGACCTTCTCCGCGACCGGATCGACATCGACGTGCCGTTGCTCCAGGACCAGGGCTACAGCGTCCTGCGCCCTGTCGTGTTCCTGTTGACCGACGGTGCACCGACCGACCGTCCGACGACCGCGTGGCAGGAACCGCATCGCGGGCTGGTCGACCCGGACTGGAGGCGCCATCCCCGGGTCATCTGCTTCGGATTCGGCGAGGCGGTCGAGGAGATTCTGTGCCGCATGTCCACCGTCCAGACGTACATGGCGGACCCGGCGCTGGGCGACGGCACCAGCGCCCTTCCCGAGGCGATGAACGGGATGCTGAACAGCATGGTCGCCTCGGTTCAGGCTCGCGAACTGCGGCTCCCGAACGAGGTCGCGGGATATCGGGTTCTGGCTGAGGAGTATGTGGAGCAATAGCAGGACGGGCGCCGCCCCGTGGTGGGGTGCGCCCGTCGTGTGAAGGCGAGGAGAGCGGAAGGGCTGGGACCATTTCAAAGTTGAGAAGGAAGCCCCTTCATGGCCTCGCGGGAACGACGGTAGCAGCTAGGCCGGGATCAGGTCTCCCAGGTTTTCCAGGGTGAAGACCCGCGAGTCCTCGTGGAGGCCCTCGGGACGCTCGAGGCCGATGTAGGTGACGGGGCCGTCCGGGGCTTCTCCGTCCCAGAAGGTCATCTCGCCGGCGTCGATGAGGTCCGCCAGGTAGGCGATGGTGAGGAACCGGCGCTCCACGATGCCGCGCACGAGCATCGAGGTCGTCACCCGGTTTCCCTCGACCCGGTTGAACTGCGCGAGGCCCTTGAGGTGCAGGTGCAGCCACTTGGCGCGCCACCGGCCGTCGTCGCCGCGCATGAACACCATCGGCAGCGCGACCCGGCCGGGTCCGCGCAGTTCGGACTTCATCCGGACGGTGCGGGCCTCGAACGGGCGGCCCTGCTGCTCGCCGTCGCGCAGCATGAACCCGAAGAACGACTCCTCGACCTCTTCGAATCCTTCACCGTCGTAAATGTTCACCTGAGGGATGATGAACCGCGAGCCAACCTGCCGCAGGGACAGGTTGATGAACTCCGAAGCGCCGTCGGGGGCGTTGGTGATGTCCCCGGAATGCTGGCCGCCGGCGATTCTGAGGTTCGTGTACGACAGCCATTCCGGATCGAGGTAGTCCTCGTTCAGCAGGAGCGCCGAAAGGTCGAAGTCGGTCGTTGCCGCACGCTGTCGCCAGTAGACGAAGAACCGCAGCAGCTCGCCGCCGATGGGCGACACCGATCCGCGGGGAAGGACGCCCAGGCCGTTCCCGGCCGCCTTCCCGCTGAGCGGCAGCGCCACGTCGAGAGCGTCCGGGTCGATGACCAGGTGCCCGGCGGACGGCAGCCGTCCGCGGATCTCCTCGTCCAGGAACGCCGACAGCCGCGCCACCGCCTCCGGGTCGAGCGGCGCCCGCGTGTCGGGGGCCGTCACGCCGCGGCCGAGACGGTTGGCGAACAGGCGCGTCCGCCCGGTCGCGGCGGCGCGGTTGAGCAGATGCTCCCGCACCGACAGCAGGACCCGGCCGGACACCCGGCCGGCCACCGACTCCGCCGCGTCCAGGACGGCGTCCTGGGTGCCCGGCGCGGTGCGCAGCAGCCGGTCCAGCGACCGGAACAGCGTCCCGGGCGCGCCCTTCGCCACGTTCGCGGCGCCGGCGACATCGCCCGACGCGAGCCGCGCCTCGATCCGGGCCGCGAACGACGGCGCGTCCTTCTCGCCGCGCGCGACCGCGAACACGTCCGCCGCACCCGGCCACCGCGGGTACTCGTGCGGGTGGAGCCGCTCGCCGAGCCGCTTCCACGGCTCGCGCCAGGCGGCGACGTCCCCGAGCTTGCCCGGGTCGGCGCTCACGACGCCGTCGAGGGCGGCCAGCAGCGACCGCCGCACCGGACGCGGCATCGACGCGAACCGGGTCGGCTCCTGGAGGGTCACGTCGCCGTCCGACAGAGCGCACGCCAGGCGCAGGACGTCCGTGACGGTGTCGACGAGCAGGTCCGCGCCGATCTTCAGGCGCACCTGGTTGATGACGGCGCGGTTCTCCCGGACGGGGATGCGCTCAGGGTGCGGGCCGTCCGCGTAATGCCGCGCCAGCAGGCCCAGCACCCCGAGGTCGTCCTCGCCGAGCGGCGTGGCGCTGCCCGCGAGCCGCAGGTACAGCTGTTCGCCCTCTTCGGCGATTCCGCGCCCCGGACGCAGCGCCGTCACCCGGTCCCCGGCCGCGGCGATCAGCTCGTCGTGCGCGTCGAGCATCTCCTCGTAGCCGTGCTGGTAGGTGCCGTAGCCGTCGAGCGAGAGCAGGTTCAGGGCGCCGTAGCTCAGCGGCCCCATCATGGCGGACGCGGCCACCGGGTCGATGAGCGTCTCGCGCAGGAGCCCCATCCAGAAGTCCATGGTGTCGGGCACGTTGCGCGGGAAGTCCCGGAAGTACACGTTGTGGCGGACGTGGGCCCCCGCCAGCTCCTGCACGACCGGCAGCGTCCGCCCGGCGACTTCGAGAACGGTCTCCTCCGAGAGGCCCGACAGGGCGGCCATGAGGTCCCGGGACAGCTTGAACCCGGCCGACATCAGCGCCGCGTCGAACTGCCGCGCCGCCGTCGCCCCGTCGCCCCGGGGGCCTTCGGGCACGGGCACGCGGTGCGTGTGCCGGACGATCAGTTCCGGGAGCCAGAGGTTCATCGCGCCATGGTCGCAGGGCCTCTCGAATCCCCGCACATGGTTAATCCCGGGCGCGGTTAATCCCGGGTGCGGTTAGTCCCGGGCGCGGTCAATTCCGGCACATGGTTAAATCCCGGGCGGGGAGTTGGTCCCGGGCGCGGATCAGGAGGTGAGGACCTGCGGCTGCGGCCTCGTCTCCGGCCGCGCGGGACCGCGGACGAGACGGCGTCCCAGACGTTGCGCGGGCGCCTCGATCCAGCGATGCGACGCCCAGCTCACCGCCAGCAGCACCAGGAAGAAGAACGCCAGGCCCACCACGTCCTCCCGCCCGGAGATGTTCAGGAACTGCGCCGCCACCATCAGCAGCAGCGGATGCAGCAGGTACAGCGAGAAGCTGATCGTCCCGAGTCCGGTCGCCCAGCGGGGGAACCGCCGGTCCCGCAGCCGCCACGCGGCCGCGAACGTGACCGCCGCCAGCACGACCGCCCCGCCCCAGACGAGCTGCGCGGACCGCCCATAGGGCGCGGCGTGCCACGTCCCGGCGACGACCGCCCCGACCAGGACGACGGCCGCCGTCACCGCGCCCTTGCGTCGGGTGATCTCGCCGTGCTCGGCACGGTGGACGGCCGTGCCCATGAACATGATCGCCAGCATGATCAGGCCCTCCCACGCACCGACACGGCCGTTCACCGTCACCAGCACGAGGGCGATCAGCCCGCCGAGCAGCCCGCCGGCAACGCGCGGCGCGGGATGCTTCGACATCGCCGCCGCGACCGCGACCACCAGCGCCGCCGCGGTCACCGCGACCACGGGGCCGGTGCCGGCCGTCCGCGACAGCAGGGCGGTCGGTGCGTACGCGCCCGTCAGCAGCCCGCTCGCCGTCAGCGCGACGGCGACCAGCGACACCACCGTGAGGACGGCGGCGGCCGACGCCGACCGGCGATGCTTGCCCACCACGAACAGCGCGACGATCAGCAGGTAGAACGCCATCTCGTACGACAGCGTCCACAGGACGTTCATCGCGTTCGGGACGTCCAGGAGGTCCTGCAGCATCGTCATGTGCGCCAGGACGGCGGTCGCGGGGGAGTAGCGCTCCAGCCCCGCCCGCAGCCCCAGGACGCCCAGGAGGAACGGCAGGACCGCGAGGACGCATGTGACCGCCAGCAGCGGATAGATGCGGAAGAACCGTCCGATCCAGAACCCGCGCACGCTGCCGCGCCGCTCCAGCGACGCCGGCACGATGTAGCCGCTGACGAGGAAGAACACCAGCACGCCGTACACGCCGGGATCGAACCAGTCGGCCAGTTGGACCCGCAGGTTCGGCAGGTAGACGTAGGTCGCGTGGTGCAGGGCGACCGCCAGGGCCGCCCCTCCCCGGAGCGCATCAAGCCACCCAAGTCGGGACGGAGGGGAGGAATCACCCGATGCAGCGACCATTCCGACAGGCTAGGTGACTCGGCGCAACAGTGCCGCCAGAACCCACAAGATCACCTATGGCCCGGCGTGACGTTCGGTCACCCAGGCTATGCTTTTCGTGTGGGTTCCAAAGCCGTACTGCCGCCCGAACGGCGCAGCGAACTGCTCGATCTCGCGATGGAGGAGTTCGTGCGCCACGGGTTCGGCGGCGCGTCGCTGAACCGCATCATCCGCTCCTGCGGGATGAGCAAGAGCTCCTTCTACCACTACTTCGAGTCGAAAGAGGCGCTGTTCGACGCGGTGGTGAACGCGCTCGTGGACGAGCTGAACGACGCCGTGAAGGTGCCCGAGCCGGACTCCCTCGCCGTCCCCGGCTTCTGGGACGAGGTCGCCCGCATGTCGGACGACCTCATGGGCGCCGCCGCGGTGGACTGCCGGCTCATCGACTTCTGGCGGCTGTTCTACGTCCCGGACGCCCCCGCCCACGACGGCGGGTCCCTCGCCCGGGTCAAGCGCGGGATCGACGATTGGCTAGGCCGCGCGCTGGCCGCCGGGCGCTCGGCCGGCGCCGTCCGCGACGACCTGCCCCCGTCCCTGCAGGGCGAACTGACCCTCGCGACGCTGTGGACTATCAACGCGTGGGCGCTGCGGCATCTCGGGGAGACCGACATCGCGGAGGGGCAGCGTCTCGCGCACGTGCAGATCGACCTGCTGCGCGGCCTCCTCGCCGCTCCCTGAGGTCCCTCGCGCTGCGCGTTGATCGTTCTGCGTGCTGGTCGTTCTGCGTGCTGGTCGTTCTGCGTGCTGATCCGGTTATGTGTCGATCCTTGACGGCCGCCTGTGTGCGACGGCGCGTTCCTCCAGTTCGGCGATCTCGGCTTTCCGGTCGGCGCCGAGAGTGCCGTTCTGGACCTGGTCGTGCAGCTTGAGGATCGCGTCCAGGAGCATTTCGGGCCGGGGCGGGCAGCCGGGGAGGTAGACGTCCACCGGCACGATGTGGTCGACGCCCTGCACCACCGCGTAGTTGTTGAACATGCCGCCGGACGAGGCGCACACGCCCATCGCGATGACCCATTTCGGCCCGGTCATCTGGTCGTAGATCTGCCGCAGCACCGGCGCCATCTTCTGGCTCACCCTGCCCGCGACGATCATCAGGTCGGCCTGCCGGGGGGTGGCCGACGCGCGCTCCATCCCCCAGCGGGAGAAGTCGTGACGCGGCATGCCGACGTCCATCAGTTCTATCGAGCAGCAGGCCAGCCCGAAGGTCATCGGCCACATCGAGCTTGATCGCGCCCAGCCCGCGAGCTTCTCCACGGTGGTCAGCAGGAAGCCGCTGGGAAGCTGTTCCTCAAGTCCCATGAGGGTGACGATATCCAAGAGTGGACCGAGCGGTCCAAACCATTCTGACTGTGAAATGGACCACATGGTCCAAAGTCGACGGATACGGCTCGGCCCGGGGGTGGCCGGGCGGACGGGGCGGCGGCTGGGGCACCATGGGGATCATGACTACGCTGCCGCTCGGCCCGGACGAACTGCTGACCACGACCCGCACGGTGCGCAAACGTCTCGACCTGGACCGGCCCGTGCCCCTCGAACTCGTCCGCGAATGCCTGGAGATAGCGCTGCAGGCACCGAGCGGGAGCAACCGGCAGGGCTGGCAATGGATCGTCGTCACCGACCCGGAGATCCGCAAGGCGATCGGCGAGTACTACCGGCGCTCGTTCGCCTCCTACGCCCAGGCCGGCGGGACGGCCGCCACGCTCTACCAGAACGATCCCGAACGCGCCGAGGTGCAGCGCCGCGTCGGCGACAGTGCCTCCTACCTGGCCGAGCGCATGGGCGACGTGCCCGTCCTGGTGATCCCGTGCCTGCGGCTGCACGGCGGGAACCTCCCGGATGGCAACCAGGCCGGCCTGTGGGGCTCCCTGCTCCCCGCCGTGTGGAACTACGCCTTGGCGGCACGGGCGCGCGGGCTCGGCACCGCATGGACGTCGCTGCACCTCACGTACGAGAACGAAGTCGCCGAACTGCTCGGCCTGCCCGACGACGTGCGGCAGGGCGCGCTCATCCCCACCGCCTACTACACCGGCGACACCTTCCGGCCCGCACCCCGCGTCCCTCTGGACGAGGTCCTGCACATCGACCGCTGGTAACCGGGCTCGATCCGCGGCGCCGCGCCATTAGGAACGGGGCCGCCGCCGCCGACCCGGCGACGGCCCCGCGCTTGTGGTGAGTGCGCTCGTGGTTCCGGAGATCGTGGTTCAGGGGTTCGTGGTTCGGGGGATCGTGGTTCAGCGATCGGGCTTCAGGGGAGGGCGTTGAGGAAGGGTTCGTGGCTGTTCATGAACTCCCAGTCGTAGTAGCGGTCCCAGTTGATCGACCAGGTCATCAGGCCCCGCAGGTCTGGAGACGTCCCGCCGCGGAGCGAGTACGAGCCGCATTCCTGGCCTTTGACCAGGCAGTTAAGCGCCTGGTGCACCTGGGCGGGCGGGGTGTGCCCGTTGCCCGCGCTGACCGCGGCGGGCAGACCGAATCCGATCTGGTCAGGGCGCAGGCCGGGGAACGTGTGACCGGTGTTCGCGACCGCGAACCCGGCCTTCACCATGTCCGTCATCGCGATGTGGAAATCGGCGCCGCCCATCGTGTGGTACTGGCCGTCCAGCCCCATCACAGGCCCGGAGTTGTAGTCCTGGACGTGCAGAACGGTCAGGTCGTCGCGCATCGCGTGGATCACGGGAAGGTAGGCGCCCGTCCGGTTGTCGCCCGCGCCGGCGCCGCCGTAGAACTGGTGTCCGACCTGCACGAAGAACGTCTCGGGCGCCATCGTCAGGACGAAGTCGTCCCCATACCTGCCCTTGAGCGACTTCAGCGCTGAGACCAGGTTCACGATCACGGGGGTGGTGGGGTTGCGGAAGTCGGTGTCGCCCTCGTCGAGGTAGAGCGAGTGGCCCTCGAAGTCGATGTCGAGGCCGTCGAGCCCGTAACGGTCGATGATCTCCGAGACAGATCGGACGAACGCGTCGCGGGCGGCCGCCGTGGTCAGCTGCACCTGGCCGTTCTGGCCGCCGATCGAGATCAGGACCTTCTTGCCCTGCGCCTGCTTCGCGCGGATGGCGGCGATGAACTCCTCGTCGCTCTCCACACCGGGGCATTCGCTCACCGGACAGCGGGTGAATCGGATATCGCCCGACGTGGGTGTCGTCGGTTCACCGAAGGCGAGGTCGATGATGTCCCACGCGTCGGGGACGTCCGCCATCCGCACGTAGCCGGACCCGTTGGCGAAACTCGCGTGCAGGTAGCCGATGAGAGCGTGCTCGGGGAGCGCGACATCGCTTCGGGTCACGTCGCTTGCGAGCGCGTACGACCCCGTCCGCACCGGGCTTGTCACCCCGGCCAGCAGCAGCCCGGCGGCGACGACCGCCAGGAACCGGTTCCTCCTCATGACGGCCCCTCCTACGGCAGCGTGTCGAGATGCGGGCCGACGGTCCCGGCGAACGCGCCGCCGTTGGTGACGTCCCAGTTGATCGACCACGTCATCGCGCCACGGATGCCGGGATACGTCCGGGACGGTGTGAAGGACCCGCAGCCGGTGCCCCTGGCCAGGCAGTCCAGGGCGTCGTTGACCGTCGACGGCGCGACCACGCCACCGCCCGCCGCGCCCGGACCCGCCGGGAGACCGAGCGCGACCTGGTCGGGACGCAGCCCGTTCTCAAGCTGGATGCAGGCCAGCGCGGTCATGAAGTCGACCGTCCCCTGCCCGTACACCTGCTGGTCGCAGCCGAGCATCGTGCCCGAGTTGTAGTACTGCATGTGGACGACGGTGAGGATGTCCTTGATGTTCAGCGCGAGCTGGAAGTACGACCCGCCGGTGGACTGCATGTCGATCGTCTGCGGCGCCATCGTGATGATCAGGCCGCTGCCCGCCTTGCCGTGCAGGGCGCGGAGCGCCTGCGCCATGTAGGTCGGGTCGAGCCCGTTCTCCAGGTCGATGTCGACGCCGTCGAACCCGTACTCGGTCATCAACCCGTGCACGGTGTCGGCGAACAGGGCGGCTGCCTGCGCGTCCGCGACCCGGATGGCGCCCTTCTCGCCGCCGACCGAGAGGATGACCTTCTTGCCGGCGGCCTGGAGCGCCGCCACGTCGGCCTTGAACTGCGCGTCGGTGTAACCGCCCACCGCGTCCGAGAGCCCGGGGTCGACCTGGAAGGTGACCTCTCCGGGACGGGCTGTCGCCTCCCCGAAGGCCACCGCGACGAGGTCGTACTCGTCCGGCACCTGCGAGAGTTTCAGCTCGTCGGCCGGGTTGGCGAAGTTGTGCCAATAGCCGGTGAGGAAGTGCCGGGGGAGCGGCGCGGACGCGGCGTCGACGTAAGCCGTGCTGGCGGTGCTGGTGTTGGCGGTGCTGGTGGTGTTGGTGGTGAGTGGCGCTAGGAGCGCGATCGGGAGGACGGTGAGGACGCTGAGAACTGGGCGGGGGCGCAAGTCTCACTCCATCATCGGTAGGAAGCCGGCAGATTCCCCCGAACCCCGAGTCGATCCAATCGTTAGGAAGGTTTCCTGTAAGTTTGAGAGTACGGTAACCAGCGCCCGTGACCTGGGCAACCCTTCACCCCGTACGGAGACGGTGGCGCCGAGCAACCAGCCCAGCTCGAACACCGAACCAGCGCGAACGCCTGAGAATATCGGCATTCATGGCCGAAGAACCGGCTGTGGAACGGCACTAACCGCCAATCAGGCAGCGCGGCCGGAGGCGGCCGGGGGCGGCGGGGGC
>NZ_SMKK01000171.1 GCF_004348425.1 Actinomadura sp. 7K507 | reverse complement strand
GCGTGGGCCAGGAGGGTGGCCAGGAGGGTCAGGGCGCCGCGTTTGTCGAGGGGGTCGTTGCCGTTGCCGCATTTGGGGGACTGGATGCAGGACGGGCAGCCGGTGTCGCACTCGCAGGACGCGATCGCGTCGCGGGTGGCGTGCAGCCAGGCGGCGGCGTCGGCATAGCCGCGTTCGGCGAAGCCCGCGCCGCCCTCGTGGCCGTCATAGACGAAGACGGTGAGGAGGCCCGTGTCCGGGTGGACGGCTGTGGACACGCCCCCGATGTCCCAGCGGTCGCATGTGGCGAACAGGGGGAGCAGGCCGATCGAGGCGTGTTCGGCGGCGTGGGCGGCGCCGGCGAGGTCGAGGTCCTGGTCGTCCAGGGTGGAGATCTGGGTGTCGGAGAGCGTCCACCAGACGGCCCTGGTGCGGAGGGTGCGGGGCGGGAGGTCCAGGGGCTTTTCGCCGAGCATCTCGCCCGTTTGCAAGCGGCGCATCTGGTAGGCGACCACCTGGCGGGTGACTTCGACGGTTCCGAAACAGAGAGTGGCATCGCCCCAGGAGGTGGAGCGGAGCCGTTCGACGATGCTGATGTCGGTGACGTCGCGGGCGGTCGTCGAGTAGTCGGGGTCGGCCGATTCGACGAGCGCTACAGAGTCGTCCAGGTCGAGGGTGTGGACGATGAAGGAGTCGCCCTGGTGGATGTAGACGGCGCCTTCGTGGACGGTGGTGTGCGCGGACGCCTCGTCGACCGTGCCGAGCAGGCGGCCGGTGCCCAGTTCCACGACCTGGATGGGTTCGCCCCCGGCGCCCCGGATGTCGGCCAGGCCGGCGGCCCTGTCGCGGCGCGTCCAGTACCAGCCGGCCGGGCGGCGGCGGAGGAAGCCACGGCGGACGAGGTCGGGCAGCAGGTCGGCGGTCGAGGGGCCGAAGAGCGGGAGGTCGTCCTCGGTGAGCGCCATCTCGGACGCCGCGGCGCAGAGGTGGGGTTCGAGGACGTACGGGTTGTCGGGGTCGAGCACGGTGGCCTCGACCGGCGTCCCGAAGATCGCCTCGGGGTGGTGGACGAGGAACGTGTCGAGCGGATCGTCCCGGGCCACCAGGACCGAGAGGGCCGCCTGGCCGGAACGTCCGGCGCGCCCGGCCTGCTGCCACAGGGACGCGCGGGTGCCGGGCCAGCCGCAGACGAGGACGGCGTCGAGCCCGGAGACGTCCACGCCGAGTTCCAGGGCGTTCGTGCTCGCCAGGCCGACGATCGAACGGGAACGCAAGGCGGCTTCCAGTGCGCGCCGTTCCTCCGGGAGGTAACCGGCGCGATAGGCGGCGACCTGCTCGGCCAAGGCGGGTGTGACTTCGTGCAGAGCGCGCTTGGCGCTTAGTGCCACCGACTCTGCGCCGCGCCTGGAGCGGACGAACGCGAGCGTTTGGACGCCTTCGACAACGAGGTCCGCCAGGAGGTCGCCGGCCTCTGCGGTAGCGGTGCGTCGGACGGGCGCACCGTGTTCACCGCGGAGTTCGGTCAGGGGCGGCTCCCAGAGTGCGAACGTCGCCGGGCCGCGTGGCGAGGCGTCGTCATCGACGGCGACGACGTCCAGTCCGGTGAGGCGAGACGCAGTGGTGGCGGGCTCGGACGTCGTGGCCGAGGCCAGGATGAAGGTGGGGCTGGATCGGTAGCGGGCGCACAGCCGGCGCAGTCGGCGCAGGACGTGTGCGACGTGCGATCCGAAGACGCCGCGGTAGCCGTGCGCCTCGTCGATGATGACGTAGCGGAGGCGGCGCAGGAACGACGCCCAGCGGGCGTGGCCGGGCAGGATCGAGCGGTGCAGCATGTCCGGGTTGGTCATCACATAGTTCGCGTGCTGCCGGACCCACGTCCGTTCGTCCTGTGGCGTGTCGCCGTCGTAGGTCGCCGCGCGCACGCGCGTGAGGCGCAGCGAGCGCAGCGCGCGGAGCTGGTCGGCGGCGAGGGCCTTGGTCGGGGCCAGGTAGAGGATCGTCCCCTCGTGGCGTGGATTCTCGTCCCCCGCGTAGATCGCTTCGATGGAAGGCAGCAGGTAGGCGAGGGATTTCCCGGACGCCGTGCCTGTGGCGATGATCACAGAGCGGCCCGCGCGGGCGTGTTCGGCGGCGGTCGCCTGGTGCGTCCACGGCGCGTCGATGCCGGCCGCGGCCAGCCGCTCGACCAGCACCGGCGGCGACCAGGCCGGCCACTCGGCACGACGGCCCTGACGTGCGGGAACGCTTTCCACATGGGTGATGCGTTCGCGCCGTGTGGGGTCGGCGAGAAGCCGGTCGAGAGGGGGGGAGGATCTTTGGGCGCCCATCAGGTTTTCAGTTTGCCAGCCGGGGCAAAACAACGGGAACGCCCCGGCGCCGGTGAGCCTGTCCCCCTGTCTCGGCCACTGGATCAGCAGGTCAGACAGGATGGCGCTAACTTTCGCCCGTGTGGGCGATAACGTGCGCGTACGACGCCGGAGCGTGGTTGAATCACGGCGAAGTCTCGATGGCCGAACCGCCCGCTCTGGCAGGCTCGAAGATCGAGATCAGATAGTGCTGCACGGCGCGCTGGAGGATCTGTGGACCTGAAGGTGAACGATTACACCACTGACGATGGCCTCACCGTCATCACTGTGGAGGGCGAGATCGACGTCTACACGGCGCCGAAGCTTCGCGAGAAGCTCATCGATCTGGTCAACAAGGGCAAGTTCCACCTCCTGGTGGACATGGAGAAGGTGGAGTTCCTCGACTCCACCGGCCTTGGTGTCCTGGTCGGCGGATTGAAGCGGGTGCGCGCCCACGACGGATCGCTGGAGCTGGTGTGCACCCAGGAGCGCATCCTCAAGATCTTCCGGATCACGGGGCTGACCAAGGTCTTCGGCATCCACGACTCGATCGCCGAGGCCGAGGAGAAGCGCAAGGGCGCCAAGTAGCGGCCTGCAGCTGAGATGTCGACCGTTGAACTGTCCTTCAGCGCCCTGCCCGTCCACGTCCGGACCGCACGGCTGATCGTGACCGCCGTGGCCCGCCGCAGCGGCGTGGCGGAGCCACTCCTGGACGAGGTCAGGCTCGCGGTCGGCGAGGCGTGCTCGCGGGCCGTGGAGGCGCATCGCCGGCACTGTCCGGACGAGCCTGTCCACCTCGAACTGAGCGGCGCCGACCGGCGCTTCGAGGTGACCGTCAGCGACACCGTCCCCGGAGACGACACGGTGGGGGGCCTCCCCACGCCCCCGAACGCGGAGGAGTTCGAGTACGGCTTGGGCGACGGCACCGCGGAGCTGGGCCTGGCCGTCATCGCCGGCCTCGCCGACGACGTGGAGATCGCCGCGACGCCCAAGGGGGTCCAGATACGGATGAGCTGGCCGGCCGAGGCGGAAGCGACCATCTGACCTCAGCCCGCCCCTCCCGAGCACGACCGAAGGCCCCGCCACCCCGGCGGGGCCTTTCGTCATCCCTCGGCGGGGAGAGTCGTCCCTCGGCGGGGAGAGTCATCCCTTGGTTGGGAGGGTTCATCCCTCGGCGGGGAGAGCGGGTGTGGCTTGTGGAGCCGGTGTGGCTTGTGGGTGGGGCTCGTGTGGCTTATGAGGCCGGTGTGGCTTGTGGTGCGATCTGTGACTCGTGGGGTCGGTGTTGTCTGTCCGGTTTGGGACAGGTGGGGCCGCGGGAGCTGGGGGTGTGAGAATCTCATGGAGATGATCTCGAACTGGCTCGATTTGGGTCTGGACATAATCCGTGTTAATGCGTAGCTTAAATGCGGACGCAGGCGGCCGAGTCGCTGCGCCTGAAGCGTGCTGCGCACGTCAAGGTTGCCACTCGGTAATAGTGACCTAACCCAGTCTGACCTGGGAAGATGCCGCCTGGGCGGGCCTAAGGGACATATTTCGGACGTATCGTTCATTGCATTTTGGCGACATCCGCTTCAAGGGCTCTTCGGCCTTAACATTCGACCTACGCCTGCGTAGACTCCCGGCACCCGCGTTGCCGTGCGAGGCGTTCGAAATCATGACTCGCGGGGTACGCGGTAAAGATCGTCTTTAGACGGTCGAAATCGCAACACCCCTGTCGAGGAGGACGGATGTCTGGGCTTTCCCTGTCAAGCCCGGTCAGCGCAGACGTGGATCTCGGCGGCGGCGACCTCTCCCTGGTCGTCGTCGTCGCCGTGGTCTCACTGTTGGCACTGGCCGTCGCCGCGGGTCTAGTACGCGATGTCCTGGCCGCGGGCCAGGGCACCGACAAGATGCAAGAGATCTCGCGAGCCGTTCAGGTAGGAGCGAGCGCCTACCTGAAACGCCAGTTCCGAACGGTCTCGATCTTCGTGGTCCTGATCCCGCTCGTCCTGCTGCTGCTCCCGGCCGACTCCACCGGGGAGCGGATCGGACGATCGGTCTTCTTCATCATCGGCGCCCTGTTCTCGGCCGTCACCGGGTTCGTCGGCATGTGGCTGGCGGTCCGGGGCAACGTCCGGGTCGCCGCGGCCGCCCGCGAGGAGGACGGCGAGAAGACGGCGATGCGCATCGCCTTCCGTACGGGCGGCGTCGCCGGCATGTTCACCGTCGGGCTCGGCCTGTTCGGCGCGGCGGTCGTCGTGCTGGCCTACAAGGGCGACGCTCCGAAGGTGCTGGAGGGCTTCGGCTTCGGCGCCGCGCTGCTCGCCATGTTCATGAGGGTCGGCGGCGGCATCTTCACCAAGGCCGCCGACGTGGGCGCCGACCTGGTCGGCAAGGTCGAGCAGGGCATCCCCGAGGACGACCCCCGCAACGCGGCGACCATCGCCGACAACGTGGGCGACAACGTCGGCGACTGCGCGGGCATGGCGGCCGACCTGTTCGAGTCGTACGCGGTCATGCTCGTCGCGGCGCTCATCCTCGGCACCGCGGCGTTCGGAACCGAGGGCCTGGTGTTCCCGCTGATCGTGCCGATGATCGGCGTGATCACCGCGGTGATCGGCATCTTCGCGGTGGCGCCGCGGGCCGGGGACCGGTCCGGCATGACGGCGATCAACCGCGGCTTCTTCATCTCGGCGATCATCTCGGCGGTGCTGGTCGCGATCGCCGCGTTCGTCTACCTGCCGTCGTCGTTCGCCGAGCTGAACGGCGTCACCGACCAGGAGATCGTCGCGCTGGACGCCGACCCGCGCTGGGTGGCGCTCGGCGCGGTCCTCATCGGCATCGTGCTGGCCAGCGCGATCCAGCTGCTCACCGGCTACTTCACCGAGACGAACCGCAAGCCGGTCCAGGAGGTCACCAACAGCGCCCGGACGGGCCCGGCGACCGTCATCCTGTCCGGTATCTCGCTCGGCCTGGAGTCGGCGGTCTACACCGCGCTCGTCATCGGCGGCGCCGTCTACGGGGCGTTCCTGCTCGGCTTCGGCAACACCACCGTCGCGCTGTTCGCGGTGGCGATGGCCGGGACCGGCCTGCTGACCACCGTCGGCGTGATCGTCTCCATGGACACCTTCGGTCCCGTCTCCGACAACGCCCAGGGCATCGCCGAGATGTCCGGGGACGTCCAGGGCGAGGCCGCGGCCATCCTCGAACGGCTGGACTCCGTCGGCAACACCACCAAGGCCATCACCAAGGGCATCGCGATCGCGACGGCGGTGCTCGCCGCGACCGCGCTGTTCGGCTCGTTCCGGACGACGGTGATCACGGCGCTGAACGACGCGTCCGACGACGCCAGAGACGCGCTCGGCGACTTCGGCACGTTCAGCCTGTCGATCGACAACCCGAACGTGCTGATCGGGCTGATCATCGGCGCGGCCGTGGTGTTCATGTTCTCCGCACTGGCCATCATGGCGGTCAGCCGCGCGGCCGGACGGGTCGTGGTCGAGGTGCGCGAGCAGTTCCGCACCAAGCCCGGGATCATGGACTACACCGAGAAGCCCGACTACGACCGGGTCGTGGACATCTGCACCCGGGACGCGCAGCGCGAGCTCGCCACCCCCGGCCTGCTGGCGATCATGACCCCGATCGCGGTCGGCTTCGCGCTCGGGTACGCGCCGCTGGGCGCCTACCTGGGCGGCGCGATCGCGGCGGGCGTCCTGATGGCGGTGTTCCTCGCCAACTCCGGCGGCGCCTGGGACAACGCCAAGAAGCTCGTCGAGGAGGGCCACCTCGGCGGCAAGGGCAGCGAGGCGCACGAGGCCACGATCATCGGCGACACGGTCGGCGACCCGTTCAAGGACACCGCCGGCCCCGCCATCAACCCGCTGATCAAGGTGATGAACCTGGTCGCGCTGCTGATCGCCCCCGCGGTGGTCACGTACGCGGGCAACACCTGGCTGCGGGTCGTGGTGACGGCGCTGTCGGTCGGGGTCGTGGTCGCCGCCATCGTGATCTCCAAGCGCCGCGCCGACCCGATCGCCGAGCCGGCCGTCGAGGGCGGTGCACCCGGCCCGGCCGCCACGGAGGGCGGCGAGGCCAAGGGCGGCGCCGTCGAAGAGGGCTCCCCGGAAGAGGCGGCGGTAGGCGCCGACTCCACCGCCTCCAAGGCCGAGTCCGGCAACGAGGAGTCATCCGCTAACAAGAGCTGACCGATAGGGCAGCGAGGGCCGGCGGCAACCAGCCGCCGGCCCTTCCCATGCCCGGCCCTCTGCTTGTGCGGGGTCTCCCTCCCGTAGACCTGGGTCGTGTCACGGATGGTTGGGGGCGGTCATACGCTGTATGTGCCGGCCGGGCGTTTACCGGGCCGGACGTGGCGTGAAGTGAAAGCGGGAGGCGTTGTGGCGGGCGACGGCGGCAAGGCGACGATGTCGGGGGCCAAGGGCTTCGCCATCGTGCTCGGCGGGATGCTCGGCGTCATCGGCGCGATCTGGATCCTGTCGGTCCTCATAGCCCCGTAGCACCCGCCGGCGGAGGCGTTGCCGGCGATCGCAGTGGATACCCTGATCGGCATGCCGACGCTCATTGTTCTTCGTCATGCCAAGGCTGTCGCGGGGTTGGGGGTCGCCGATGTCGATCGCACTCTCAACGACCGTGGGCGGCGGGACGCCGCGGCGGCCGGGGAGTGGTTGCGGGAGACCGATCTCGTCCCTGGGCGGGTGCTGTGCTCCACGGCGGTGCGGACGCGGGAGACGCTCGCCCTTCTGGACGTCGACGCAGAGGTGAGCTTCGAGTCCGGGATCTACGACAACGATCCCGACGGGCTTGTCGAGCTGGTGAGCCAGACCCCGGACGATGTCGGGCGGCTGCTGCTGGTGGGGCACAACCCGTCCGTGCACCAGCTCGTCCACGATCTGACCGGGAGCGCTCCGGACAGCTTCCCGACGTGCGCGTTCGCCGTGATCGAGCTGCCGGGCGGGTGGGCGGACGTCCGTCCGGGCGCCGGTACGCTCCGCGCCACCCGTACTCCGAAGGACTGACCTCAGGGACGAGGTTCGGCGGCGTTCAGCGACGATTCGATGACCGTCCCGGCGTCCTCGCGCAGCGACCTGATCGCCAGGCGGGTGCCGGACACCTGGAGGAGGGCGTGCCGGAGCGGGGTGAACTCGTCCCGGCCGACGCCCGACTTGATCTCGGCGCGGCGCCGCCGGGTGAGCGTGGACAGGTGGGAGTCGAGGTCGGCGAGCTCCTCGCTCAGTTCGTCGGCGGGCGTGGGCGCCTTGGGGTCGTGGTCCTCTTCCAGTAGCTCCGCGGTCTCTTCCAGCTGGTCGGCGAGGCGGTCGAGGATCTCGGGGATCGGCCCGGTGTCGACGGCCTCCTCGCGGGACAGCTTGGCGACCGTGATGAGGTGGTCGCGGGTGCGGTGGGCGGCGTCCACGGCGGTCTCCAGCTCGGCGATCAGGCCGGTGTCGGGCAGCCGTTCGTGGCCGAGCCGCGCCCCGGTTTCGGCGACGGCCTCCGCCGACCTCTCCGCGGCGACGATCGTGTCGTGCGGCAGCCGGACGCGTTCCCCGGACAGGACGTCCGCCGTCATGCGGACGAGGCCGGCGTGCCGGTCGAGGAGCCGGCGGAGCTGGACGGGCAGGCGTTCGAGGTGCCCGGCGGGCCACAGCAGCCGGACGGCGAGGTACGCCATGACCGTCCCGCCGAGGGTCAGCAGGATCCGCTCGCCGGCGGTGTGCCAGTCGGCGGGCGTGGAGAAGTCCAGCAGCATCATCGCCAGCGGCGTCCCGAACAGGGCCCAGTACGTGTAGTTCACCGCGCGCAGCGCGAACCCCGCCACCGCGAAGCAGAAGATGATCGCCGTCATGGTGACCGGCCCGGGGGCGATCGTCAGGATGATCGCCGCGATGGCGGAGCCGGCCGCGGTGCCGCCGAAGCGCTGGAGGAGCTGTTCGACGGTTTCGCCGTAGGTGGCGCGCAGGCTGAGCATCGCGGTGATCGTCATCCAGTGCCCGTACTGGAGGTCGAGCGCCGCGACCAGCGCCATCGTCACCGCGGCGGTCACGAGGACGCGCGTCACCTGCCGGAACATCGGCGAGCGGGTGCGGATGGAGCGGCGGATCCGTTCCCAGGCCGGCGTGGGGTCGAGCGTCTCGGGCATCCGGGGCGGGCGCACCCCGATCCGGACCCCGCCCGCGACGATGCGGCGGGTGGAGGCGACCTCGCCGGCGATGCGGTCGACCGAGCGGCGCACCTGGCCGATCAGCGAGACCGCGATGAGGTCCTCGTCTCCGGCGAGCCCGGCGCGCCTGATCTGCTCGGCGGCGCGTCCCATCCGGCGGACGGCGGCGGACTCCTCCCGGCCGAGCGGCGCCTCGCCGGAGGTCGCGATCGCGCCCGACAGGAGCCGCAGCCGCGCCGCGAGCGCCGAGATCGCCGTCTGCGTCTCCTCCTGCCACTCGCGGTCCGGCGGATAGTTCTTCGCGGCCTCCAGGACGGCCTGGAGCGTCACCGTCTCGTGCAGGACGCGTCCCAGCGCCTCGATGAGCCGTTCGGGCCTGGTGGGTTCGCTCCGCCCGCGTCCGGACCGGTACAGCCCGTAGGTGGCGCGTGCCGCGGTCAGCGCCTCGGACGCGGCCCGCCGCTTGGCCTCCCAGTCGGGGATGCGGGTGACTTCCATCAGGTCGGGATTCGTCAGGTCGACGTCGTCCAAAGGACTGCCGTCGGGTGCCGCCACGTCCTGTGCGACGGCGTCCAGCGCCTCGGCGACGGCGTCCGCGGTCTCGCTCAGCGCCCCCCGCAGCGGACGCAGCCGCCGCGCGGGCCACGGCGCCAGCAGCAGCCCGGCGACGAGCAGCCCGCCGATCAGCTCCAGCACTCCGATGAGGAGGACGTCGGACGGCGGCCGGACCGCGCTGAGCAGCACGGCCAGCCCCGCCGTCGGCCCGATCCGCGGGACGGCGACCCCCAGCGCGATCAGCGGCGGCACCACGACGACGGGCAGCCACACCCGCTCGCTCAGCAGCCCGCCGAGGGCGGACCCGACCGCCACGATGAGCACGCCGACCGCGAGATGCCGCGCCCGCGCCCCGTACGGCCCCTCCGGCGTCCGCAACCCGACGAGGTACGCGCCGAGCGCGATCATCGCCCCA
Source organism: Actinomadura sp. 7K507 (assembly GCF_004348425.1). Classification (GTDB taxonomy): domain Bacteria; phylum Actinomycetota; class Actinomycetes; order Streptosporangiales; family Streptosporangiaceae; genus Spirillospora. The sequence continues at coordinate 11,405 of NZ_SMKK01000171.1, read as the reverse complement.
TGGGCCCCGTGCCCGGTAAGCGCCCCCGCCAGCAGCGGCACCGCCATCGCGACCGCAACCGCCACCCCGTAAATGGGCGTGGCCCGCCCATGAATCCTGGAGTAAGCCTCTCGGACGGTGTTCACCGCAGCGCCCTTGGCGTCGGGCCTGTGACCGGGTCCAAGGGCCGTCTCCTGGGTTACTCGGAATCTGCCGCGTCGGCGGCTTCTACCTCTTCGCGGGAGATACCCAAAAGGAAGACGATCGTGTCCAGGTAGGGGACGTTGACGGCGGTGTCGGCGGCCTGGCGGACGACCGGTTTGGCGTTGTAGGCGATGCCGAGGCCGGCGGCCTGGAGCATGTCGAGGTCGTTGGCGCCGTCGCCGATGGCGACGGTCTGGCTGACGGGGATGCCGGCCTCGCGGGCGAAGCGTTCGAGGGCGACGGCCTTGCCGGCGCGGTCGATGACCGGGCCCTGGATGCGGCCGGTGAGCTTGCCGTTCTCGATCTCCAGGGTGTTGGCGGCGGAGTAGTCGATGCCGAGGTCGTCGACGAGGGCGTCGGTGACCTGGGTGAAGCCGCCGCTGACGATGGCGAACTTGTAGTCGAGGCGCTTGAGGGTGCGGACCATGGTGCGGGCGCCGGCGGCGAGGCGGATCTTGCTGCTGACGTCGTCGATGGCGGACGCGTCGAGCCCGGCCAGGAGCGCGACCCGCTCGCGCAGGGAGCCTTCGAAGTCGAGTTCGCCGCGCATGGCGGCCTCGGTGACCTTGGCGACCTCGTCGAGGCAGTCGGCGTGCTCGGCGAGCAGTTCGATGACCTCGCCCTGGATGAGGGTGGAGTCGACGTCCATGACGATCAGCCGCTTGGCGCGGCGGTGCAGGCCGCTCTGCTGGACGGCGACGTCCACCTCCTGCTCGGCGGCCTCGGCGGTGAGGGCGGCGCGGAGCGCGTCGGGGTCGGCGCCGGAGACGTCCATCTCGATGCAGGTGACGGGGTTGGACGCGAGCCGTTCGATGCGGTCGATGTTGGCGCCGTGCGCGGAGATCCGCCCGGCGATGCCGGCCATGGCGGCGGGCTTCAGCGGCGCGCACAGGACGGTGACGTGGAGGCGGCCGCGGCGCTTCGGCGTGCGCTTGTTGCGTCCGGTGGACAGCTCGATCTCCATGTCGAGGTCGTTGGCGACGTGTTCGGCGGCGTTCCACACCCGTCCGATGTCGGCGCCCTCGCTGTAGGCGAGCAGCACGCCGAGGACGAGGCGGCCGCGGATCACGACCTGTTCGACGTCGGCGACGGTGAGCGGGAACTCCGCGAGTGTCCTGAATAGGCGCGACGTCACGCCGGGGCGGTCGCGGCCGGTGAGTGTGATGAGCAGCGTGCGCTGTTCTGACCCGTCCATAACTGTTCACAACGGTACCGGCCGCGGCGTTGGGCTCGTGCGCCAGGTCCGCTTTGGGGCCGGGGAGGCGTCAGGGCAGGAGCAGATTGACGTCTCCGAACTCGTGCCAGAGGTAGCGTCCGGCCAGTGCGGCCTTGTAGGTGGAGGCGAGCAGGTCGTGGCCCGCGATGGCGGTCAGCATCATCAAGTGGGACGACTTGGGCTCGTGCAGGCCGGTGAGCAATCCGTCGACGGACTGAACGCCGCGCTCCGGGGTCACGATGTGCTCGGTCCACCCTTCCGATGCCTGGACGCGTCCCGAAGCGTCCACGGACGTCTCCAGGGCGCGGACGGCGGTGGTTCCGACGGCGATCACCCGGCCGCCGCGGGAGCGGGCGTGCCCGACCAGCGCCGCCGTGGGTGCGGGGACTTCGTAGCGCTCGGCGTACGGGGGTTCGTGGGCTTCGGGGGACGCGACGCCCGTGTGCAGCGTGATCGGGGCGATGTGGACGCCGTGTGCGACGAGCCGGGTGACGAGTTCGGGGGTGAAGGGGCGTCCGGCGCTGGGCATCTCGGCGCCGCCGGTCGTCCGGTCGTGGGCGAACGCCGTCTGGTACGCGGCGGTGGGCCAGTCGCGGCGGACGTACCCGTACCGGATCGGTGTGCCGTGGCGCCGCAGGTACGGGACGACGTCGGTGCTGAGCCGGGCCTGCCAGAGCCGTTCGGAGGCCTGCCCATGCGCTGTGTGCCGTCCGACGAGGGTGAGGGTGGCGCCGCCGGGCATGGGGATCCATTCGCCGGGGCGGCCGCCCGGGTAGGGGCTGCTGGTCTTGCCGGTGAGGCGCCGCAGTTCGACGGTCCACAGCCGGGCGTCCCCGCCGGGCACCGGGGTGGAGAAGTGGACGCTGATCCGGTCGAGCCGGACGGCGGCGGGCAGCGTGGACGAGGTGTTGACGACGAGCAGGTCGCCGGGGTCGAGCAGCGAGGGCAGGTCGCGGAACTCGTGATGGGTGATCTCTGCGGTGGCGCGCCGGGAGACGAGGAGCCGGACGCCGTCGCGGGACCGGCCCCGCTCCTCGGGGGGCTCGTGGGCTTCCAGGGCGGACGGGAGGGTGAAGTCGACGGTCATCCGCGTACCTCCGGGCGGGGCGGTCATCGTGCCGGGGTCAGGTCGGCGGCCCGGTACCGTCCGCTGGACGGGCGGCCGGTGACGAGGCGGTGGAGCGCGGCCGCGGCCTGCTCGGGCGGCGGGGCCGAGTCGGCGTCCTCGCCCGCGGCGCGCAGCATGGCGGTGTTCATCTCGCCCGGGTCGGCCCACCACACGGCCACGTCCGGTTCCTCGGCGGCCAGGATGTTGGAGAGTTGATCGAGGGCGGCCTTGGACGTGCCGTAGCCGCCCCACGTCTCGTAGTTCTCCGTTGCCGCGTCCGAGGTGATGTTGAGGATCGCGCCCCGCCGTTCCCGGAGGCTCGGCAGGACGTCCTGGATCAGCGAGAGCGGCGCCAGGACGTTCGTCGCGAACGTGTCGGCGAGATCGGTGACGGGCAGGTCGGCGAGCTTGGGCATCGGCGTCGGGCCGAGGGTGCTCGCGTTGTTGACGAGCAGGTCGAGCCGGCCGCCGGCCGCCCGGACGAGGGCCGCGCGGTGCGCCGGGTCGGCGACGTCTCCGGCGATGCCCGTGATGTTCCCGCCGATCTCCTGAACGGCGGCTGAAAGCGCGTCCGAGTCGCGAGCGTCGATGACGAGGTGCCAGCCGTCCCGGGCGAGTTCGCGGGCGAGGGCCCGGCCGAGCCCCCGGGAGGCTCCGGTGATCAGTGCTGTAGCTGTTGTCCTCATGCCTCCGACGCTAGGAATCCGCGCAGTTCACGGCATCGGCCGACGGGTCCCCCGGACGGTCGTCAGATGGTCCTAGGACCCGGGTCCGGGGCGTCCCCTGCGGCACGGCCCGCGACGCCCTGGCCGGGGCTCGGGCGAGGTGGCCGCCGGGCGGCCTTTCATGGGGAGAGCGAGAAGACCCGGGCACCGAGTACGGTCTTCACATGTGAACGCCGGGAGGCGTTCGGCCACGGGCGACGAGAGGCCGGGATGGAGACCGAGGACGGCGGCTGCGGCGACCAGGGAGCGACCCTGCACGCCGTGAGTTCCGCCGTGCTCGCGGTGACCCGCCACCTGTCCGTCCACGAGGTGCTCCAGGTGATCGTCCGGGCGGCCGCGCAGCTCCTGGACGCCAGGTACGCGGCGCTGGGCGTGCCGGACGACGAGGGCTCGTTCGCCGAGTTCGTCGTCGAGGGCGTCTCCGAGGAGGAGTGGGAGCGGATCGGGCCGCTGCCCCGCCAGCACGGCATGCTCGCCGCGATGCTGCACGGCGACACGCCGAAGCGGCTCGCCGACATCCGCAAGGAGCCCGAGTTCGAGGGCTGGCCGGTCGCGCATCCCGTGCTGAAGGACTTCCTGGGCGTGCCGATCCTGGACGGCGAGGACGTCCTCGGCATCGTCTTCCTGGCCAACAAGCGGCGTCCCGGCGGTTTCACCGAGGACGACGAGGAACTCCTCACCCTGTTCGCCGCGCACGCCGCGATCGCCATCGCGAACGCCCGCCTGCACGAGCACAACCGCGAGCTGACGGTCGTCGCCGAGCGCAACCGCCTGGCCCGCGAGCTGCACGACGCCGTCGCCCAGAAGCTCTTCTCGCTGCGCCTCACCGCCCGCACCGCGTCCGCGCTGGCCGAGCGCGACCCGGCCCGCACGGTCAAGGAACTCGAACAGGTCGAGCGGCTGGCGGCGGAGGCGCTCAACGAACTCCGCGCCGTGATCTTCGAGCTGCGTCCGGCGGACCTCGCGGACGGGCTGGTCTCCTCGCTGCGCAAGCACGTCGAGGTCCTCGACCGGGCGCACGAGGCCAGCGTCCGCATCGCCGCGGACGAGGCGGTCGTCCTGCCGGAGGAGCACGAGGCCGTCGCCTACCGCATCACCCAGGAGGCCCTCTACAACGCGCTGCGACACGCCGGTGCGCGGACGGTCGAGGTGCGCCTGGGCACGCGGGACGGAAATGCCGTGCTGGAGGTCGCCGACGACGGCTCGGGCTTCGACACGTCCGACACGGCCGAGTCCCAGGGCGGGCTGGGTCTCGCGTCCATGCGGGACCGGGCGGCCTCGATCGGCGGCGATCTCACGATCGACGCCACGCCGGAGAACGGCACGACCGTCCGGCTGGAGGTGCCGTTGTGACGGCGAACGGCACGGGCTCGCGGGCCAAGCCGATCAGGGTTCTGATCGCCGACGACCATCCCGTCGTCCGGCAGGGCCTGCGGACGTTCCTCGGCATCCAGGACGACATCGAGGTCGTCGGCGAGGCGGAGGACGGCGTGTCGGCCGTGACACTGGCCGAATCGCTGGAGCCCGATATCGTGCTCATGGACCTCAAGATGCCCGGCGCCGACGGCCTGGTCGCGCTGACGGAGCTGCGGGCTCGTGGGGTGGCGGCACGGGTCCTGGTCCTGACCAGCGTCACCGAGCGCGGGCATGTGCTGCCGGCGGTCCAGGCGGGCGCTGCCGGGTACCTGTACAAGGACGTCGACCCGCAGGCACTCGTGCAGGCGATCCGGGCGGTCAACGACGGGCACGTGCTGTTCGCGCCCGACGCGGCCGAGGCGATGCTGGCGGACGGGTCGGCGTCGCAGGACGACCGCGGCATGGCCGCGCTGACCGAACGGGAACGGGAGGTGCTCGTGCACATCGCGCGGGGCAGGTCCAACCGGGAGATCGCCCGCGCGCTCGTGGTGTCCGAGAAGACGGTCAAGACGCACGTCAGTAATCTGCTCATGAAACTGGGAGTCCAGGATCGGACGCAGGCGGCGCTGTACGCCGTCCGGCACGGCGTCGGCTCGTCCGGCGCCCCCGGGGAAACCGGGGAAGCCACCGCCCGCGGGTGATACAACTCCTCTGACAGGATCGTCATCGAAATTGGTATGAACGTAGCAATCAGGTACGCAGCAGGCAGCGACATCGGGTGCAACCGGGAGAACAACGAGGACTCCGGTTACGCCGGTGCGCGGCTGATCGCCGTCGCGGACGGCATGGGCGGCTACGCGGGCGGCGAGGTCGCGAGTTCCACCGTGATCGACTCGTTGCGCTCGCTGGACACCGACGACCCCCAAGACGATCTTGTCGAGATCCTGGGCCGCGCGGTGACCGAGGCCAACGAGAAGTTGCGGATCGTCCGGGAGGAACGTCCCGATCTGAGCCGGATGGGCACCACGCTCACCGCGATGCTCTGGTCCGGCGAGTCCGTGGCGCTGGCGCACGTCGGTGACTCGCGCGGCTACATGCTGCGCGACGGCGAGCTTTACCAGATGACCCAGGACCACACCATGGACGAGCTGCTCAAGGCGGAGGCGGAGCAGGCCGGGCAGCAGCCCGACCCCGCCGAGACCTCGCGGTTGTCGCACGTGCTGTACCGGGTCCTGGACGGCAAAGAGGACCGCGAGCCCGACCTGCGCCTGCGCGACGCGCAGCTCGGCGACCGCTATCTGCTGTGCTCGGACGGGCTGAGCGGCCCGGTCGACGCGCAGAAGATCTACGAGGTGCTCTCCGCGGAGGCCGATCCGCAGCGGGCCGTCGACCGGCTGATCGAGATGGCCCGCGACAACGGCGGTCCCGACAACATCACCGCCGTCGTCGCCGACGTCCTGGAGTCCGAGCACGTCACCCGCGCCGAATCGCCCGTGGTCGTCGGCGCCGCCGCCCAGGCCTGACCAAGTTCAGGCCTGACCAAGACCAAGCCCAGGCCTGACCAAGCCTCCGAACCCCGCTCGCCCACCCGCTTTCCCCGGTTCACGCGCCTTTCGCCGCGCCCGGCGTTGGAACCGTCCAACGCGTCCTGGGCTGCGCGGCCGTGTGGGTGGGGGTTCTAGTGGGGTGCACGGGGAATTTCCAGACGATTCGTGGAACCCGTCGAGTAAAAGTGTGCTCGCGCAGGTGGCGATTTGTCCTACTCTTGCCGAGAGGTGGCGTCGCTGAGCCCTGGGTAACGGTCCGATCGCAGATTGTTGCCAGGGGTTGACCTGCCTCCGGGTGCACCCGGTATACGGGTCACTCACTGCTTTAGTCATCGAGGCGGAGGATTCGTGGGGGAAGCGCCCGGGGCGGCGGCCACCGGCGCACCGGACGGTGCGCTCGGCGGGGTCGTCAGCCGGACCCTCACCGCAGCGCGGCATGGACCCCTGGGTGTCGTGCTGCGTGTCGCGGCGATGGCCGTCGCGGCCATCGGCGCGTCCTGGATCCACCGTCTCAACGACCCCGGCGTGCTCTGTCCGCTAAGGGCGCTCACCGGAATCCCATGTCCCGTGTGCGGGGGGACGACCGTGTTCATCGAGTTCGGTGCGGGCCGTCCGGCCCAGGCCGTGCTGGCGAACCCGGTGGTCTTCCTCGGCGCGGTCGCCGCGGCGGTCGCTCCGCTGGGACTGGGAGGACGGTGGTGGGCACTCCAGCCGAAGACCCGTGTCTGGATGCTCGGCACCGCCCTCGTGGGGTCGGAGCTGTGGCAGCTCGTCCGGTTCGGAGTTCTGCGCGTTTGAGCCGCGGTCGATCGTCGGTCAGACTTGCGGAGCCCACCGGGTCCGGCGGGCGTCACATAACCACAGGGTCAATCAATAAGGAGCAAGTGTGGGTAACCCCTACGACCCGTACGGCCAGCAGCCGGGCTACGGGCAGCAACAGCCCGGGTACGGCCAGCAGCCTCCGGCTCAGCCCGGGTACGGTCAGCCCCCGGCGCAGCCCGGCTACGGCCAGCCTCCCGCTCAGCCCGGGTACGGTCAGCCCCCGGCGCAGCCGGGCTACGGCCAGCCTCAGGCGCCGCCCCAGCCTCAGCCGGGGTACGGCCAGCAGCAGCCCCCCGCCCAGCCCGGCTACGGTGCGCCGCCGCAGGCGCCGCCCGGTCAGCCGGGCTACCAGGAGGTGCACCACCACCACTACGGCTCCGGCGGGCAGCTCGCCGAGTGGGGCTCGCGTGCCGGTGGCTACATCATCGACTACCTGATCGTCGCGGCGCCGTTCTTCGTGCTCTACCTGATCGGCAACGTGCTCGGCGCGTCCGGCAGCAGCGGCGCGGCCCTGATCGGCCTGCTGTTCATCCTGATCGGCGCCGCCATCTGGCTCGGCGCCTTCCTGTGGATCTGCTACCAGGAGGGCACCACCGGCCAGTCGATCGGCAAGCGGCAGATGAACATCCGCCTTGTCGGGGCGCAGACCGGCCAGCCGATCGGCTTCGGCATGGCCGTCCTCCGCAAGATCGCGCACGTCCTCGACAGCGCGCTGTGCTACCTCGGTTTCCTCTGGCCGCTGTGGGACGAGCGCAAGCAGACGTTCGCCGACAAGGTCTGCAACACCATCGTGGTCCGCAGCTGATCACCGGACCGTGAGAATCGCGGGGCGCCTCCACCGGGGGCGCCCCGTTCCGTTTTCCCAGCCGCGTCGCCAAGGCACCGGCGCTCTTAAGGCACCGGGTCGAACGCGCTGTTGCACGCGGCCACGAGGGCCCGCCGGACGGCGCCGTCCAGCAGCCGCAGGGCTTCACCCCGGCGCTGCATCTGGTCCGCGCTGAGGCCGCGGTCGTCCATCTGCCGGGCGAGGTCCACGACGAGGGACAGCCGGCCCGCGAGCGCGGCGACGCGGTGCGCCCGGGGCGGGTAGCCGGGGGCGAGCGGATGGTCGCCCCGGTCCGGGTCGCGCAGGTCGACCAGCGCGTCGGCGATCTCGGGCGGCACGCCGGCGAAGTCGTCCACCGTGAGCAGCACCTCGGTGGCGTCCCGCATCGCGAGCGTGAGCCGCCGGTCCGCCTCCGGGAGGGACGGGACGTCGGGCTGCCCCGGCGACGCGTCGTGGGTCGTCCAGCGCACGCCGACGTAGGAGGATCCGCGCCGGTCCTCGGCGGGGACGAGCCCGAACGCCCGGTCGCCGAGCACGGCGATGACGGCGGCGCCCGCCTCGATCGCCGCGCTGTTGAGGCCGGGCGGGCCGGTCAGCCCGAGCGGGTCGCCCGTTTCGGGCAGGGCCAGCCGCAGCGCCGTCATCCCGCCGACGCGCAGATCGCCGAGCCCGCGGCGCAGCGTCACCTCGGCGGGCTCGCCGCCGAGGATCTGCGGGCCCGCGTTCTTCTCGACCGCGTCGACCGCCTCGTCCAGCCCGATGTGGCCGGTCAGCCAGGCGTTGCCCCAGGCGACCAGCGCCGTCGCGACGGCGCCGCTCATCCGCGGCACGCTCCGGCTCCGGTGGCCCGCACCGGATGACGGCTCCGGCGGCGGGCCGCGCGCGACTTGTTCGCTGCCTTGCTCATTCTCGTTCCCAACACTCCCCTATGGGCCTGCGAACCACCATAAGCGTTCGGATCGCCGATGCCACCGGACGTAACCACACTCTCGCGCCCAGGGTGCATCCTGGGACCGTCGTTTCCGGTGGGGAGCCGGGAGGCGGCGGCCGCCGTGAATCACATAGGTTCGTGGCTGAGGATCACGGACCACCCGGATTGGGGACGAAGGCGCGCGATGGCCGGCGAAGTACTTCAGCTCCGCGGAGTCGGGGTCAGGCGCGGCAGGGCGACCCTGCTGCGCGATGTCACGTGGACGGTGAGCGAGGGCGAGCGATGGGTCATCGTCGGCCCGAACGGAGCGGGCAAGACCACGCTGCTCCAGATAGCCGCCGCGATGCTGCATCCGACCGAGGGCGAGGCCGAGATCCTTGAGGAGCGGCTGGGCCGCACGGACGTGTTCGAGCTGCGTCCCCGCATCGGCCTGGCCAGTTCGTCGCTCGCGGAGAAGGTTCCGGGCGGGGAGCGGGTCATCGACCTCGTGCTGACCGCCTCGTACGCGATCCTGGGGCGCTGGCGGGAGGAGTACGACTCGACCGACGTGAGCCGCGCCGTCGGCCTGCTGGACGCGCTGGGCTGCGCCGATCTGATCGGGCGCACGTTCGACACGCTGTCCGAGGGTGAGCGCAAGCGCGTCCAGATCGCCCGCGCGATGATGCCCGACCCCGAGCTGCTGCTGCTGGACGAGCCCGCCGCGGGCCTCGACCTGGGCGGCCGCGAGGACCTCGTCGCCCGCCTGGCCGCCCTCGCCGACGACCCGGCCGCGCCCGCGATGGCGATGGTCACGCACCATGTCGAGGAGGTCCCCGAGGGCTTCACCCACGCGCTGCTGCTGCGCGGCGGCTCGATCGTCGCGCGGGGGAAGGTGGACGAGGTGTTCACCTCCGAGCACCTGTCGGACACCTTCGGCATCCCGCTGTCGATCGAACGCCAGGACGGCCGCTGGTACGCCCGCGCCGCGCGGTGAGCCGGGTGCGGCGGGCCGGGATCGTTCCGGCTACCCCGGTTCCGGGACTGACCTGCGCGGTTCTCTACCATCGTGAGGCCATTGTTAGCCTTGTGAACGAGTAGGTGCGGTGTGGACGTCCTCGACGCGATCGCGGTGCTGGCCGCCGGGATCGCCGCCGGCGGGATCAACGCCGTCGTGGGCTCCGGCACGCTGATCACCTTCCCGACCCTTCTCGCGCTCGGATACCCGCCGGTCGTGGCGAACGTGTCCAACAACCTCGGCCTGGTGACCGGCAACATCAGCGGTGCGTACGGGTACCGCGAGGAGTTGAAGGGGCAGCGCCGCCGGCTGGTGCGGATGGGCAGCGCCTCGTTCGCCGGCGCGGTCGCGGGCGGGCTGCTGCTGCTGACGCTGCCGCCCGAGGCGTTCGAGTTCATCGTGCCGGTGCTGATCCTCGTCGCGCTGGTGCTGGTGATCGTCCAGCCGAGGCTCCAGGCGTGGATGCGGGGACGCCGGGACGGGCAGGGGACGCACCGCCCGGACGGCGGTCTCTGGCTGTGGATCGGCGTCTTCGGCACGGGCGTGTACGGCGGCTACTTCGGCGCGGCGCAGGGGATCGTGCTCATCGCGCTGCTCGGGATCGTGCTCGACGACGACCTGCAGCGGCTGAACGGCGCCAAGAACGCGATGGTGTCCATCGTCAACGGCACGGCCGCGGTGCTGTTCATCACGATGTGGCTGCTCGGCCGGACCGAGATCAGCTGGTGGGCGGTGCTGCTGATCGCGATCGGCTCGACGATCGGCGGGTGGCTCGGCGCCAAGCTCGCGCGCAGGATCCCGCCGCTGGTGCTGCGCGGGGTGATCGTGGCGGTGGGTCTGGCCGCGATCGTCCAGCTGCTTTTCGGCTGATCGCAGGGGCCGTGCGAGGTTGCCGGGGGCCCTTCCCGGGTATACGTCGAATATTCGTTCGAGTGCTGCAGGGGTTCACAACCGTTGGCGGTTGAGTGTTCATGAGTGTCGGTAGCCGTTCATGAGTGATGTGAGGCATGGCCATGAAGTCGGTGGAACGAGTGGTGCACTGGGCTCGGTTCGCTGTGTACCGGTGGCCGGGGGACATGTGGCGGGGCGCCGCCGCGACGGCCGTACATGCAAGTCGATTGCATGTTCGAAGTAGATGGCTTAAAGTATCCGTCATGTTGCAGTCCGTGGCCGTCAAAGGAGTGGACGCCGTCCCCGCGGCGGCCGACCCCGGCGTGGACGATGCCATCTGCGAGATCGGGCAGACCGCGGCACAGGCCGCAGGGCGGGGCGGGCGCCCGCGGCCCCTGCGGCCGATCGATGCGCCGTTCGTGGCCGCCGGCCCGTCCGGGGTGGCGATCCGGGCCCGGCTCAAGGTCCTCACGCTCCAGGACGAGAACGTGTTGCGGGAAGTGGGTGCGCATCTGGGGTCGCTGGCCGGTCGCGACCTGGCGGTCCGCTGCCGGGCGGGAATGGAGCATGACGCGGACGGGTGGGCGGCGCGTAAGCGGGAGTTGACGGGTGGGTCGTCGGCGCGGTGGGCCGGGTCGATCACCAAGGCCACCCACGACCAGTGGGCGCTGGCCCGCCGCGCCCACCTCGCGCACCTGAAGAGCTTGGAGGCCGGGATCGCGACCATCGAGCGGCGGCTGTCGGTCCCGGTCGGCCAGAAGGGCACCCGGCGGGCGGCGGGCGGGTACCGGTCCGGGCGGGAGTGG
>NZ_SMKK01000170.1 GCF_004348425.1 Actinomadura sp. 7K507 | reverse complement strand
GTGGTCCGCCGGGGACGAGCGGTCAGTGCTTCGTCGCCTGTTCGGCGCCCGCTCCGGTGAGGGAGCGGACCTCGATCTCGGCGTACTTCTGCGCGTTGTACTCCTTGCTGAGGATGGTGCCGATGAAGCCGCACAGGAAGCCGAACGGGATGGAGATGATCCCCGGGTTACTGAGCGGGAACCAGCTCCAGTCCGAGTCGGTGAACAGGGCCTTCTCGTCGCCGGAGACGACCGGGGAGAAGGCGACCAGGAAGAGCGCCGCGCCGAGGCCGCCGTAGATGGCGGAGACGGCGCCCGAGGTGTTGAACCGCTTCCAGAACAGGCTGTACAGGATCGCGGGCAGGTTGCCGGACGCGGCGACCGCGAACGCCAGGGCGACGAGGAACGCGACGTTGAGGCGCTGGGCGAAGATGCCGAGCACGATCGCGACGGCGCCGATGACGAAGGCGGAGATGCGGGCGACGCGGACCTCGTCCCGCTCGGTGGCCTTGCCCTTGCGGAACACGTGGGCGTACAGGTCATGGGCGAACGACGAGGACGAGGCGAGCGTCAGGCCGGCCACGACCGCCAGGATCGTCGCGAACGCGACGGCCGCGATGACCGCGAGCAGGATCGTGCCCCCCGCGTCCCCGAAGATGATCTCGCCGATGCGTTCGGCGAGTTGTGGTGCGGCGGTGTTGCCGGCCGGGTTGACCTTGGCGATCTCCTCGCTGCCGACGAGGGCCGCGGCGCCGAAGCCGAGGACGAGGGTGAACAGGTAGAAGGTGCCGATGAGGCCGATGCCCCACATCACGGACTTGCGGGCGTCGCGGGCCGTGGGGACGGTGTAGAAGCGGATCAGGATGTGCGGCAGCCCGGCGGTGCCGAGGACGAGGGCGAGGCCGAGGCTGATCAGGTCGAGCTTGCCGGACAGGCCCTGCTCCTCGGTGCCGTAGCGCAGCCCGGGGTCCAGGAACGCCTCGCCCTTGCCGCTCTGCTCGGCGGCGTCGTTGAGCAGGCTGGACAGGTTGAAACCGAACTCGACCAACACCAGCAGCGTGACCAGGGCGGCGCCGGTCATCAGCAGCACGGCCTTGACGATCTGTACCCAGGTGGTGCCCTTCATCCCGCCGAACACCACGTAAACGATCATCAGTACGCCGACCAGCGCGATCGTGGCGCCCTTGGCGAACTCGCTGGTGAAGCCGAACAGCAGAGCGACCAGTGCGCCGGCGCCGACCATCTGCGCCAGCAGGTAGAAGATCGACACGGTGATGGTGGAGACGCCGGCGGCGGTGCGGACGGGGCGCGGGCTCATCCGGAACGCCAGCACGTCCGCCATCGTGAACCGGCCCGAGTTGCGCAGCAGCTCGGCGACGAGCAGCAGCGCGACGAGCCAGGCGACCAGGAACCCGATGGAGTACAGGAAGCCGTCGTAGCCGTACAGGGCGATCAGCCCGGCGATGCCGAGGAAGGACGCGGCGGACATGTAGTCGCCGCCGATGGCGAGGCCGTTCTGCGCGCCGGAGAAGGAGCGGCCGCCGGCGTAGAAGTCGGTGGCGGTCTTGGTGTTCCGGCTCGCCCACACGGTGATCGCGAGGGTGGCGGCCACGAAGGTGAGGAACAGCAGGATCGACAGGGTTTCGTTGCTCATCGGCCGTCCTCCGCGGTCCCGGCGCTCTGCGCTTCCTCCGCCTCGATCTCGCCGCGGATCTTGTCTGCGACGGGGTCGAGGTTGCGTCCGGCGTGCCGCGAGTACAGGTACGCGATGCCGAACGTGGTGACGAACTGCAGGAGCCCGAAGATCAGCCCGAAGTTGATGGAACCGAAGAGCTCCGTGCCCATGAAGCCGCGCGCCCACCCCGACATCACGACATAGAGCAGGTACCAAGCGAGGAAGGCCACGGTCATGGGGAATGCGAATCTGCGGAATCTGCGCCGGAGTTCCTGGAACTCGGGGGTGCCCTGGAACCGTTCGTAGACGGTGCCGGGGGCGTTCTTATCGACGGACACGACCGCCCCTCCTCTGTTGTGACGCCGGTCACGCGCCACGGTATGGAGGTGTCCGGGGACGATCGAGGGGGCTGGCGCGGGGCTGCGGTCAGCTGCCGTTCATCGTCGCCAGCCTGCGGGTCCCGTCGGTGAACGGTTCTTTTGGCGCGATGAACGGTCACACCCGTTTGGGACGCCACGTCCCGCGGTCGACGGCGAGCGACTCCGGAGTGTGCAGGCGCACCATCATCCGCGCGACGCCGGGCGGCACCCGTCCCGGCGTGCACAGCGACACGACGATCATGGTGGTGAACGCGATCGGGACCGTCCACGCGGCGGGCTCGGCGAGCAGCGCGCCGATGAGCCCCTCCGGCGGCCCGGCCGCGATCGTCACGATCACCGCGGTGCCCGCCGAGACGCCGCCGGCGATCAGGCCGGCGAGCGCGCCCGGGACGGTCAGCCGCCGCCACCAGACCCCGAGGACCAGCAGCGGGCAGAACGTGGACGCGGCGACGGCGAACGCCAGCCCCACGACGTCGGCGACGGGGAGCGAGCGTGCGGCGATGGCCAGCGCCAGCGGGACGACGAGGGCCAGCAGCGTCCCCGCGCGGAACGAGCGGACCCCGCCGCGCAGGATGTCCTGCGCGATCACCCCGGCGACGGACACGGTGATCCCGGACGAGGTGGACAGGAACGCCGCGACCGCGCCGCCGGTCACCAGCGCGCCGAGCAGGTCGCCGCCGATGCCGCCGATGAGCCGTCCGGGCAGGGTGAGGACGACGGCGTCGGCCCGCCCGGTCATCAGCAGTTCGGGGGCGTACAGGCGTCCGAGCGCCCCGTACACGGCGGGTAGCAGGTAGAAGGCGCCGAGCAGGGACAGCACCATCACGGTGGTGCGCCGCGCGGCCCGCCCGTCGGGGTTGGTGTAGAAGCGCACGAGGACGTGCGGGAGCCCCATCGTCCCGAGGAACGTCGCGAAGATCAGCGAGTAGGTGGCGTAGAGGGTGTGGGGATGGCCGTCCAGCGGCATGGCCCACTCGTGGTCGGTGGTGGCGGGCCTGTCGCTGACGTGGGGCACGTCGGTGCCGGCGGGGAAGGTGACGGACGTGTTCTGAGCGATGTGGTGCCGGCCGGGGGTCAGGGTGAGCGGGGCGTTGCCGTAGTCCTGCCCGTCCACCCGCCCGTCCACGACGACCTGGACGGGGTCGGCGACGTCGACGGTGACGCCGAGGCCGACGGAGACGGTGGTGCGGTCGGAGAACTGCGGCGGGGTGTCCGCCGACAGGCCGGGCGCGCCGTCGTACCGCCAGGCCAGCAGCAGGAAGACCAGCGGTACGGCGAGCGCGGTGAGCTTCATCCAGTACTGGAACGCCTGGACGAGGGTGACGCTGCGCATGCCGCCGACGAGCACGTTGACGGCGACGACGACGGCGATGAGGACGCCGCCCGTCCACACCGGCGCGCCCGTGACCGTCCGCAGCACCAGCCCGGCGCTCTGGAACTGGGGCAGCAGGTACAGCCAGCTGATCAGCACGACGAGGATGCTGGCGACGCGGCGCACCGCCATGGACTCCAGCCGCGCCTCGGCGAAGTCGGGCAGCGTGTAGGCGCCGGAGCGGCGCAGCGGCGCCGACACCAGCACGAGCAGGACCAGGTAGCCGCCCGTCCAGCCGACGGGGAGCCACAGCATGTCGGCCCCGTAGGCGAGGATCAGCCCCGCGATGCCGAGGAACGACGCGGCCGACAGGTACTCGCCGCCGATCGCGGACGCGTTGCGCAGCGGCGTGACCGTGCGCGACGCCACGTAGAAGTCGGAGGTGGTGCGGGAGATGCGTCCGAGCACGCCGATGAGGATGGTCGCGACGACGACCAGGATCACCCCGGCGAGCCCGTACGCGGTGTTCACGCCGACCCGCCGGAGGCGTCACCGGCGGCTCCGTCTGCTGTGGGCCCCTCTGCTGTGGGCTCCGCTCCTGTGGGCGCGTCACCGGAGGTCGAGGACCGTTCGACCAGCTCGGCGAAGTCGTCCTCGTTGCGTTCGGCGTGCCGGACGTACCACCAGCCGCACGCGACGAACCACGGGTAGATCACCGCGCCGAGCAGCACCCACGGCAGCGGCAGCCCCAGTACCTCCTGCTCGCGGACCGCGGGGACCAGCGCGAAGAGCAGCGGCAGCCCGGCCACCACGACGGCCAGCACCAGGCACAGTCCCACCGCGAGGCGGAGCTGGGTCCGCAGCAGCGAGCGCATGTAGGCCTCGCCGAGCCCGGTCTGCTCGTCGATCTCGCGGGTGACGGGATAGGTGGGACGCCGGACGGCGCGCGTCCGCGGCCCGGTCACCAGGACCCGGCCGGGGGCGATCCCGCGCGCCTTCTCGTCCGGGCGCGAACCGTCCGGGCCCGGGTCGCCGGGGTCCGGGTGGCCGGGGTCCGGCTCGCCGCTCAGGGGGACCGCCTCGCCCTGCGCACGAGCAGGTCGCGCAGCTCGCGCACGTGCCTGCGGCTCACCGGCAGCTCCGAGTCGCCGACCAGCACGGTGCAGCGGCCCGAGTCCAGCCGCAGCTCCTTGATCGCCGCGAGCGCGACGAGATGGCTGCGGTGGACGCGGACGAACCCGGCGCCGGTCCAGCGTTCGCTCAGCGCAGCCAGCGGGATGCGCACCAGGTGGCTGCCGGAGGAGGTGTGGAGCCGCGCGTAGTCGCCCTGC
Source organism: Actinomadura sp. 7K507 (assembly GCF_004348425.1). Lineage (GTDB taxonomy): Bacteria > Actinomycetota > Actinomycetes > Streptosporangiales > Streptosporangiaceae > Spirillospora. The sequence goes on along the minus strand of NZ_SMKK01000170.1, from coordinate 16,391 downwards.
GCCTCGACGTACAGCACCTCGGCGGGGGTGACGAACCGGGTCACCCCGCCCAGCTCGACGGGCATCGGCTCCGGCTCGGACGGGTCGGCCCCGTCCTCGTCGTCGGGCTCGTCGGCGGCCTCGGTCACGCGCCGGATCGCCTCGTTGAGCCGCTCGGGCCGCACCGGCTTGAGGATGTAGTCGGCCGCCTTGATCTCGAAGGCGTCGACGGCGTGGTCCTCGTAGGCGGTGACGAAGACGATCTGCGGCGCGCGGGCGAACTGGGCCAGCACGCGGCCGAGCACGGTGCCGTCCAGGCCGGGCATCCGGATGTCGAGGAAGACCGCGGCGATGGGACGTCCGTCCGCGAGGGCCCGGTCGAGCTTGCGCAGCGCGGCGGCGCCGTCCACCGCGGTGTGGATCTCGCCGATCCGCGGATGGGCGCGCAGCAGGTGGACGAGGTCGTCCAGCGCGGGCGCCTCGTCGTCCACCGCGAGGACACGTAGGCCCACCGCACCGTCCTTCCCACGTCGCACGCACATTTCAGTCAACCCGCGCCCGCCAGTCAAGGGCTCAGGACGCGGTCACCCCGGGCCGGTACTTGGGGACGCGCACGGTCACCTTCGTCCCGGCGCCCCGTCCGGTCTCCACGGCGAGACCGTACTCGTCGCCGTACACCTGCCGGAGCCGGTCGTCGACATTGGCGAGGCCGATCCCGGCCGCGTCGCCGTCGTCGCTCAGCGGGCGCGCGTCCCCCGCCAGGAGCCTACGGACGTCGCCGGGGTCCATGCCGATCCCGTCGTCCTCCACGCTGATCACGCAGTCGGACCCGGCGTCCTCGGCGACGATCGTGATGAGGCCGGGCTCCGACCTGTCCTGGAGCCCGTGCCGGACGGCGTTCTCCACGAGCGGCTGCAGGCACAGGAACGGGACGGCGACCGGCAGCACCTCGGGCGCGATCCGCAGCGTGACCCGCAGCTGCTCCCCGAACCGGGCCCGCTGGAGCAGCAGGTACCGGTCGATGGAGCGCAGTTCCTCGGCCAGCGTGGTGAAGTCGCCGTGCCGCCGGAACGAGTAGCGGGTGAAGCCGGCGAACTCCAGCAGCAGCTCCCGCGCCCGCTCGGGGTCGGACCGGACGAACGAGGCGATGGTGGTCAGCGAGTTGTAGATGAAGTGCGGCGAGATCTGCGCCCGCAGCGCCCGCATCTCCGCCTCCATCAGCAGCGTCCGCGAGTGGTCGAGTTCGGCCAGTTCGAGCTGCGCGTCCACCCACTGGGCGACCTCCTCGGCGGCGCGGATCAGCCCGGCCGGCGTGTCCTCCCCGTACGCGGCGAGGGTCCCGATCACGCGGTCGTCGGTGGCGAGCGGCACCACCACGACCCTGCGGATGGGGCAGTCCAGCCGGTCGCAGGTGACGTCGTGCACCTGCGTGCGCCCGTTCCCCAGCGTGACCTCGGCGTGCTTGGGGCCTTGCTCCGCGTGGTGGTCGTGCTCCCCGTCCCAGGCCAGCAGCCGTTCCCCGTCGGTGATCGCCAGCGCCGGGCAGTCCAGCAGGGTCCGCAGGTGGCGGGCGGTCTTCTGCGCGCCCTGCTCGGTGAGCCCGGCGCGGAACGCGGGGGCGGCGCGGGACGCGGTGTGCAGCGTCTCGAACGTCGCCCGCCGCGCGGGCCCGCCGAGGTCGCCGTTGCGGCCCTGCTGGCGGCGCCACCACACCAGGGCCGGAATCCACGTCACCAGCAGCGTCACGGCGACGGCTATGACCACGTTCATTCCGCAAATTTATGACGCGCCAACCCCCAAATGTGAAGTCACCGCTCGTCAATGTCCGACATAGCGGGAAAGTCCGGATCATGACACTTTGGACGGGCCAAATTGACGATCTTGGCCGGGTGCCCCCCGCCGCTCCCCAGCTCGCCAGGCCGGGCCCGGCCGTGAGGAGTGTGCATGCGCCACCGTCGAACTCTGGCCTGCCTGGCCGCCCTGGCCCTGGCGCTTCCGCTGGCAGCCGCGCTGCAGAGCCCGGCCTCCGCGGACGAACTGTCCCTGTCGAACTTCCAGCTCCGCCCGAACTCCAACGGGACGGGGCTGCAGGACCGCGCCGACGCCCTTCCACTGGTCAAGGGCACCGTCACCGGCATCATGAACGACCTCAACCGGCAGGGTGACGACCCCACCGGCACGGGCGAGGCATGCGAGCCCGACGCCCTCGAATCCGGAAGCCCCGCCGCGATCTCCCGAAGCGTCTGCTTCCAGTCGGACGACAACAACACCACCCAGTGGTTCCCGCAGGGCGTGACCACGGTCGCCGACATGCAGGCCGACCAGGAGTGGGGCGACGGCTACCAGCCCGTCCTGGTCAGCTGGTACGACAAGACGCAGAACGACGCGATCAAGGGCGTCCGCATCAGCTTCATGGACCCCGCCAGCGGCGCCTACCGGCACGTCCTGCTGGTGTATCCGCAGGCCAACGGCAGCTACGACACCGTCCGGGTGTCGCAGGACCCGTCCGCCTCCGGTTACGGCACCTCCCTCCACGCGGGCGGAATCGTCTGGTACGGCAACTACCTGTTCGTCGCCGACACCGCACGCGGCTTCCGCATGTTCGACATGCGCCGCATCTTCGACCTCGGCGCGTCCGAGAACGGGTCGACGGCCGACGGGAACAAGGTCGGCCTCCACGGCGGCACCTACCACGGCCACGGCTACCGCTACGTCATGCCGCAGATCGGCTCCTGGACGCGGACCGCCCCGACCGGCACCAAGTGCACGACCTCGGACGGGTCCCCGCAGTTCTCGCACGCCTCCCTCGACCGCAGCGGCACCGACCACCTGGTGGCCGGCGAGTACTGCGCCGGGGGCGAGGCCGTCAACGGGCGCGTCGCCGCCTGGCCCATCGCCGGCGCCTTCGACGGCAACGAGCTGGTCATGGACACGTCCTACCGCTGGAACGCCGACGCCGCCCACAAACTGCCGGACAGCAACGTCCAGGGCGCGACCCGCTTCGACGGCCGCTGGTACCTGAGCCGCAGCCGCGGCGACTCGGCCGACGGGACGCTCTACACGACCGAACCCGCCACCGGCTCCACCACGACACTCCAGATCGCGAGCCAGAAGCACCTCAGCATCGGCCCCGAGGACCTGTCCCACTGGCAGGCCGGCACCGACCCGTCCGCCCCGGGCCTCGGGCACCTCTGGACCGTCGCCGAACACCCCGCCAAACGAATGGTCTACTCCGTCCAGCCCTGACGAACGCCTGGGCGGCGTCCCCTCACCGCGGGGTGAGCCGGACCACCGGGTACTCCCTGGCGGACTTGCTCTGGTACTTCGCGATGCGGGGCTGGGCCTTGGCGATGCGCTGCCATGCCCGCTCCCGGTCGGCGCCGTCGAGCCGCTGCGGCTCCACCGGCACGGGGCCGCCGCCCGGCAGTTCCATCGACACCCGGTCGGGGCAGGCCATCAGATTGGCGAACCAGTCCGGGTTCCGGCTACCGCCGCCCGACGCGACGACCAGCCGGGCGTCCTCGCCATCGGCGAACCACGCCACGGGGGTCTCCCGCTGCTCCCCGCTGCGGTGGCCCACCGTATTCAGGATCAGCACGTCCATCCCCATGAACGTGCCGCGCCCCCGCCGGATCTTCCGGTTCATACGGGCATTCGCCCGGTGCTGCATCCACCGCGAGAACGCCCCGGGCCCGCCGCCCTTGCGCCCTCCCGCGCTTCCTGCCCGCTGGTCTTGTGCCATGGCTGCCTCCGGTCGCTCGACTCGACGTCCTTGGAGGTCACGCTAGGCGCGGACCGGTCAAGGACGCTTCTCGATTCCTGACCGGTCCGGTACCCCTGACCCGCATGGACGGCATCGCCGCGCAGCGTGAAGACGCCCGCCGGGAGGTCCGGGCGGGCGTCTTCACGGCGGGTGGCTCAGGGCAGGTTCAGTCGGTCGGCGAGGGCGTCGAAGTGGAGGTCGCCGTCGCCATAGGACAGGGACGCGGCCATGGCGTGGCGGGTGAACAGGTGCAGGTCGTGCTCCTGGGTGAAGCCGATCGCGCCGTGCACCTGGTGGCCGAGGGCGCACACCCGCTCGTACGCCTCGCTCACCCACGCCTTCGCCATCGACACCTCCTGGGTCGCGTCCCGGTTCACCGACAGCAGCCAGATGGCCTCGTAGGCGATGAAGCGGGAGCCGAGCACGTCGATGGACATGTTGGCGCAATGGTGCTGCACCGCCTGGAAGGACCCGACCGGACGGCCGAACTGCTCTCTTTCGCCCGCGTACCCGACCGTCATGTCCAGGACGCGTTGCGCCGCCCCCACCATCTCGGCGCAAGTGGCGGCCGCGCCGAACAGGGAGATCGCGCCGGCGGCGTCCGCGCCCAGGGCGGCTTCGGCCGGGACGTAGACGTCCGGCAGCTCGACGTCGCAGGGACGGTCCACGCCGACCGCGCCCAGCGGGTGGAGCGTCACCGACGAGGCGTCCACCCAGAACGCGTGCGGCCCGCCGTCCAGGTGAGCCACCACGAGGATGTGCTCGGCCGAGGCGGCGTACGGGACGAACGTGGCGGTGCCGCTCACGACGAAGCCGTCGCCGTCCCGTGCCGCCACCGGCCCGTCCCCGGGACGGTCCCAGGGCAGGGGCGCGGCGGTCACGATCTCGCCGCCCGAGATCGCGCCCAGCCACCGCTCCCTCTGCCCGGACGTGCCGAAGCGCGCGACCGGCATGCCGCAGCACGCCACCGACGCCAGCAGCGGGCTCGGCACCTGCGCGTACCCGAGCTGCTCGAACAGCAGGCAGACGTCCAGGAAGTCGCCGCCGACGCCGCCGTGCTCCTCGGGGAAGGCGAGGCCCGTCCAGCCGAGGTCGGCCATCTCCTTCCAGAGCGCGGTGGAGTGGCCGGCCGGGTCACCGTCCATCGCCCGCGCCCCGGCGGTCGCCGACCGGGACTCCAGCAGCTCGCGGGCGGTGTCGGCGATCAACCCCTGGTCCTCGGTGAGGCTCAGGTTCATGACGGCGGGATCTTGTCGGAGCGGACCCACACGCCCGGCCGTTCCTCCCAGAACAGCTGGACGAGGACGCCGCCGGTGTGCTTCGGATGGATGAACGTGTGCTTCCAGGCCGCGCCGTCGGTGACGCCCTCCTCGTCGTCGAACGTCGGCGTGTCGTACCGTTCGCAGGCCGCCATCGCCGCGTCCCAGTCGGCGACCTCGAAGGTGACGTGGTGCGCGGCGGGGCCGCTGCGCTCCAGGAACTTGTCGATGAACGAGTCCTCCCCGCGCGAGGTGATCACCTCCCAGCAGATCGCCGAGCCGGGGATGTTCAGCACCAGGTCGGCCATGTCGGGGTGCTCGTCCTCGGGCGTCCGCCAGACCTGCACGAATCCGGCGAGGTCGTGGTACCAGCGGGCCAGCTCGTCGCGGTCGTGGAAGGCCTGGCAGACGTGGTCGAGCGCCACGATGCCGAGGGACGGGCCGGCCCCCGGCTCGCCGGCCTCCGTGGACGCGTCGGCGGAGTCGCCGCACATGTCCAGGCCGCCGGGGCCGCGGAGGCGGAACAGGACGCCGGGGCCGTGCTCGGGCGGGCTCAGCGACGCCTCGATCCACCGGCCGCCGGGCCCGTCGGACGGCTTGATGCCGCGCCCCTCCAGCTCGGCGCGGACGGCTTCGAGGTCGGGTACCTCGGCGCCGACGTGATGCAGGCCGGGACGTCCGCCGTGTTCGTCCAGCCAGGTCCGCAGCGCGGAGCCGTCGCCCGCGGGCGCCACGACCTCCCACGCCTGCCCCCGGCTGCCGGGGATCTCCAGCCGAGCGCCGCGCACGCCCTCGCCGGGGTTGCTCCAGCTCCGGACGCGCCGGAACCCGAACAGCCCCTCCAGCCGTCCGACCTGCGCGTCGAGGTCGGGCGCCACCTGCGCGACATGATCGATGCGGTAGATCTGCACGGGTTCTCCTAGCTCGGGTGGGGCTCGATCCAGTCGTAGCCGCCGGTGACCAGTTCCTTGACGAGGCGCAGGTTGTAGCGGTTCATCGCCGCGATCCGCTCGGCCAGCTCACCGACGCGCTTGTCGAACTCGTCCGCCGGGTACACGTCGTTGACCAGGCCCAGTTGCAGCGCCCGGTCGGCGCCGATCCGCGCACCGGTGAACAGCAGTTCCTTGGCGCGGGCCTTGCCGATCCGCTCCGGCAGCCGCTTGACCCCGCCCCAGCCGGGCGCCGACCCGCCGAACTCGGGCTGGTCGGGGTCGCCGTCCTCGGTCATCTTCGGCCGGTACGGCGGGCGCGCCGACAGGGTGATCTCGACGAGGCCCATCTTGGCGTTGTCGGACGCGACGATGAAGTCGGCGGCGAGCGCCAGCTCCAGGCCGCCGCCGACGGCGTAGCCGTGCACGGCCGCGATGACCGGGACCGACGTCCGCTCCATCATCGCGAACGTCTTCTCGCCCAGCCTGCCCTGCTCGACGCGTTCGCGCGGCGTCAGCTTCTCCGACCAGCCGAGGTCCATCCCGGCGCAGAACGCGCGCTCGCCGGCGCCGCGCAGCACCACGGCGCAGACGTCCTCGTCGTCGTCGACGCGGGTGAAGATGTCGCGCAGCTCGGTCATCGTCGTCGGCGTCAGCGCGTTGAGCTTGTCCGGCCGGTTGAGGGTCAGCCAGGCGACCCTCTCCTCGATCCGCAGATCGACGGTCTCGTAGCCGTTCTCGTCGGGCATATGCTTTCGCTCCTCCTGGGTCGGGTCGGCGGATCGGTCAGCGGGGCAGGTTCAGGCCCCGGGTGGCGATGACGTTGCGCTGGATCTCGGTGGTGCCGCCGAGGAAGGTGGACGCCACCGAGTCCATGCGCATGTGGGTGAACGCGGCGTCGAGCGGAGCCCCTTCGCGGTCCCAGAGGGCGGCGGACCGCCCGAACGCCCGCGCGCCGGTGCGGGCGAGCCGCTGGTGCAGCTCGGCGCCGAAAAGCTGGTTGACGGACGCCTCGAAGCCGGGTTCCTCGCCCGCGGCCTGCCGCGACACGGTGTAGCGGGCCAGGTTGTACAGGACGCGGATCTCGGTCTGCCGGCGGGCGATCTCCTGCCGCAGCGCGGGTGTGGTGCGTCCGTACCGCCCGCCTTCGGGCGACCGCAGGTAGGTGACGAGTTCGGCGAGCGCCTGCTCGTACTTGATCGTCGCGCCGATCCCGGCCCGTTCGAAGCCCAGCGCGGACATCGCGACGTACCAGCCGCGGTTCTCCTCGCCGACCCTGTCCGCGACCGGCACCCGGACGCCCTCGAAGAAGATCTCGCAGAACGGCACCGCGTCCCTGATGTCGGTGATGGGGCGGATCGTCACGCCCGGCGCGTCGGCCTTGACCAGCAGGAACGTGATGCCCCGATGCGGACGCTCGGCGTCGGGATCGGTGCGCACCAGGACGAACAGCCAGTCGGCGTACTGGCCCAGGGACGTCCACACCTTCTGGCCGTCCACCACGTACTCGTCGCCGTCGCGCACGGCCCGGGTACGCAGCGACGCCAGATCGGAGCCGGACCCCGGTTCGGAGAATCCCTGCGCCCACGCGGCCTCGCCCTTCGCGATGGCGGGCAGATGCCTGGCCTTCTGATCTTCCGTCCCGTGCACCAGCAGCGTGGGCCCCAGCAGGAACGCGCCGATGCCGTTCACCGTCGGCACCCGCGCCCGCATCATCTCCTCGTGGAGGATGAACTCCTCCATGGCCGACAGCCCGGCACCGCCGTACTCCTCCGGCCAGTGCGGCGCGATCCAGCCCCGCTCCGCCAGCGCGGCCGCCCACGCCCGCGCGCCCTCGCGCCGCCCCGGATCGTCGGCGACCCGGTCGACGGGCCAGTTGTAGCCCGCGACGTCCTCCGGCTCAAGGCTCTGCTCCTCGTCCCCGGCCGGACGGTAGGACGCGGGGAACCGCTCCTGGACGAAGGCCCGCGCCTCCTCGCGGAACGCGGCCTCCTCCGGCGTGTCGTCCCAGTTCACCGGCCGTCCGCCTCCCGGTCCCAGGTCGTCTCGGTGATCCCGCCGTCGCCCTGGGCGCGCAGCCTGTACTTGGCGACCTTGTCGGTCGGCGTGCGCGGCAGCGCCTCCACGAACTCGACGTAGCGCGGCACCATCGACCGCGGCAGCCGCTCCTCGCAGTAGGCGACCAGCTCCGCCGGTTCCATGCCGGTGTCCGGCTGCACCACGATCGACACCTTGATGTCCTCGTCCTCCAGCTCCGAGGGCACGCCGATGGCGGCGCACTCCAGCACCGCCGGATGCCGGTTGATCTCGGTCTCCAGGTCGAAGGCCGAGATGTTCTCACCACGCCGGCGGATGGCGTCCTTCATCCGGTCCAGGAAGTAGAAATATCCGTCGTCATCGCGCCATACCCGGTCTCCCGTGTGGAACCACATGTTCCGGAAGCAGTGGGTCGTCGCCTCCCAGTTGCCGTAGTACCCGGTCGTCAGGACGAACGGCTGCCTCGGCCGCAGCACCAGCTCGCCCGGCTCCCCCGCGCCCAGCTCCCGGTCGTACTCGTCCACCACCGCGACCTGGAACCGCTCCTCGTGGGCCTGCCCGCACGAGCCCGTCCGCCACTCCCCGTAGGGACTGCCGGTCGCGATGCCCGCCTCGGTACTCGTGTAGGTCTCCACCGACCGGACCCCGAAACGCTCCCGCAGCGGCTCGTCCAGGCTCGACTTGCCCATGTAGAACGTCTCCAGCCCGTGGTCGCGGTCGCGCGACGTCGGCGGACGGTTCAGCAGGATCGGGATCATCGAGAACACGCTCATGCACACCTGCGCGTCGAAGCGGCGGACGTCGTCCCAGAACCTCGAAGCGCTGAACCGCTCCACGATGGCGATCGACCCGCCCCCCAGCAGCGCCGAGAGCATGCCGTCCCACAGCCCCGCGGCGTGGAAGAGCGGCAGCGGGCAGTAGATCGTCTTACCCCACCGATCGAGAAAGTCCAGCGAGTCATAGGCGCAGGTCAGCGCCAGCGCGTGCGGGACCATCGCGCCCTTGGACGGCCCGGTCGTCCCGGACGTGTACATGATCGCCTGCATGTCGGCGAACCCGACCGGAACCTCGACGGGCCCGTCCCCGTCCTCCGGCAGTGCGGCCAGGTCCCGCGCGGGCTTGCCCAGCTGATCCAGGAAGACCCCGCCTCCGGCGGCGTCCCGCACGATCACCCCGCCCAGCTTCGGCAACCGCTCCGCCACCTCGACGACGCGCTCCGCGTACGGCCCGTCGATGACGAGCCACCCCGAATCGGAACTGTCCAGCACATGCCGGAGCAACTCCCCCCGGTACGCGATGTTGATCGGCACGGCCACCGCGCCCAGCCGCGCCAGCGCGAAGATCAGATGCACGAAGTCGGCGCAGTTCGGCAGCATCACGCCCACGTGGTCGCCGCGCCCGATCCCGGCCCCCGCCAGCCGGCGCGCCATCCGGTCGGCGGCCGCGTCGACCTCGCCGTAGGTGATCTCGCCGTCGCGGAACTTGAGAAACGTCTGCCGTCGGTGAACCTGCGCCTGCGACCGGAGAACGTCCCCGAGGACGAAGCTCTCCAGCGTCTCCTTGCGCATCCGGACCTCCGCTGTCGCTGTGTGCGTCGTCGTAGGTGGTGTGCGTCGTCGGCTGGTGGCGGTGTATCGGTCAGAAGGAATCGGCCAAGAGCGATCCGTAACCGGACATTGCCATAAATAGGGGAACACGAAACGCTATAACCGGCAACAGTGGCGAAAAGGGAATATCCCTGTTCTACCGGTGTTCTACTGAGGCATCAGGCAACCAGTGTGACCCAGGCCACACTCCCTCGTACCCCTGTTTCGGCCACCCATCCCAGCCCGTCACCACACGACCGAAACCCGCACTCCAGGGTTCGGCGACCTTCGGCGACTACACGGAGACTCAGGGGAGCGACTTACGAGGCCAGCCGCTCACCGGCGTCGCGTCCCGGCCTCGCGGATTCGACCTCGCCGTCCGACCGGTTGATCTCCGACCACACCGCATCGAGGGAAAGGCCGAGGACGCCGGCGATCGCGGCGATGGTCGGGAAGGCGGGAGTGGCCACGCGACCGGACTCGATCTTCCGCAGGGTCTCCGGCGAGACGCCCGCGTCCAGCGCGGTGCGGAGCATCGGCCTCTCCCCCCTGGCTCGCCGCAGGAGGGCACCGAGGCGCTGTCCGCGTTCGATCTCCGGGGGCGTGAGCGGCAACCTGACCATGGCTCCGATTCTAGTACCGGGATAGTATGGCCGGGATAGTTATTGGTCATGTGAGAAAGGCACCCGATGATCGAGATCCTGAGCCCCACCGACCTGCCGCGAGCGAAGGACACGGGCTCCCTGGTCGCCGACATCTTGCAGACCATGAAGAGCCGCAGCACGGTCGGCACGAACCTCCTGGACATCGACCGGTGGACCAAGGCCATGATCATCGAGGCCGGGGCGGAGTCCTGCTACGTCGACTACGAGCCGTCCTTCGGCCGCGGGCCGTTCGCGCACTACATCTGCACGTCGGTCAACGACGCCGTCCTTCACGGACGGCCGCACGACTACACGCTCGCCGACGGCGACCTGCTGTCGCTCGACCTCGCCGTATCGAGAGGCGGAGTCGTCGCGGACTCCGCCATCAGCTTCATCGTGGGCGACTCGAAGCCCGCGGAGAGCGTCGCGATGATCAGCGCGACCGAACGCGCCCTGGCCGCGGGGATCGCCGCGGCCGGACCGGGCGCTCGCATCGGCGACATCTCCCATGCCATCGGCACGGTCCTCAGCGAGGCGGGGTATCCCATCAGCACCGAGTTCGGAGGTCACGGCGTCGGGTCCACGATGCACCAGGACCCGCACGTCCCGAACACGGGGCGGCCCGGCCGCGGATACAAGCTGCGCCCCGGACTGCTGCTGGCACTGGAGCCATGGGTCATGGCGGACACCGCCGAACTCGTCACCGACGCCGACGGCTGGACGCTCCGAAGCGCGACCGGCTGCCGGACAGCGCACAGCGAGCACACGATCGCCATAACCGACGACGGAGCCGAAGTCCTCACCCGCGCATGAGTGATCGCCTACCGTTGCACCCGCGTCGTGGGGCCGATGGAACCCCGGACGCGAGAACCGCCCGTCCACCCCCCGAGGGCCACCACCGCGATGACCCCACCCGTTGACCCGCAACCCGGCGAGCACGAGCCGGACCTGCTGCGCGGGGCCATCGCGGGCACGCTCATCGACCTGCGCACCGGCGACGCCGAGCGCGACGACCCGGCGGGCGCGGCCGAGTGGGGCCCTGAGCGAACCGTGCGAGCCGGGACGCTGGCAGACCTCCTCACGCGACGGCCACCCGACGATCCCCCGCTGCGCGCGGTGAAACTGCGCGGCGCCACGATCGGCGGCACGCTCACCATGACGCGGGCACACCTCGACGCACCTGGCGCCGACGCATTGGCCGCCGCCAGGCTCACGGTCGGCGACGACATGTTCTGCGGTGACCTCACCGCCGACGGCGAGATGCGCCTCCCCGGCGCCCGCATCGGCGGCCGCCTCGACCTGAGCCGAGCACGCCTGACCAACCCCGGCGCCACCGCGCTGACCGCCGACCGGCTCACCGTCGAGGACGGCGTGCTGGCCGAGGGCTTCACGGCCGAAGGAGAGGTCCGCCTGCCCGGCGCCCAGATCAACGCGCCCCTGATCCTGGCCGGCGCCCGCCTGACCGACCCCGGCGGCCAGGCCCTCAACCTCGAAGGCGCCACCGCCACCGCGTTGATCTTGCTTCCGGGCCACCGTCCCGAAGGCGACGTGAACCTCACCGGCGCCCGCGTCGGAACCTTCGACGACGACCCGGCGACCTGGCCCGCCACGATCCGCCTGCGTGGATTCACCTATGACGCCCTCGGCGACCACGGAGACACCGCCGACGCCCGTACGCGGATCGCCTGGCTGACCCGCGATCCCGGCGGCTACGTCCCGCAGCTCTACGACCAGCTCACCGCCGTCTACCGGCGCGCAGGGGACGAACAGGCCGCACACAAGGTCGCGGTCGCCAAGCAATGGCGGCGCCGCGCGGAGCTGAACCCGGCGGGCAAGCTGACGAACTGGCTCCTGTACCTGACCGTCGGCTACGGCTACCGGACCTGGCAGGCGGCCGTCTGGCTCGCCGTCCTGCTCGCCCTCGGCACCTGGATCTTCACCGAAGCCCACCCGCACGACCTGACCCGCGCCGACAGGAACGCCCCCGCCTTCAACCCCTTCGGCTACACCCTCGACGTCCTGCTGCCGATAGTGGACCTCGGCCAGCAGAAGGCGTGGCGAGCCCAAGACGCCGCCATGTACTGGACCTGGACGTTCATAGCATCCGGCTGGATCCTCACCACCGCCGTGGTCGCCGGCTTGACCGGCATCCTCAAACGCACCTGACCGCCACCTGGCCGGGCCCCATCACCACCAGCAAGTCGCCTCATGTGTCGAGCATGTCTCGACGACGATAGCGGCGATAGCGGCGGCCACTTTCCCCCAGATCGCTCCGCGACGGAGGCCAGGGCCCAGCCAGATCAGGCGGTGGACGAAAAGGTGCGGCGGTAGGTGGTGGGAGGGACGCCCACGGTGCGGGTGAAGTGGTGGCGGAGGTTGGCCGGGCTGCCCAGGCCGGTGCGGTCGGCGATCTGGTCCACGGGGAGGGACGTCGTCTCCAGCAGTTCGCGGGCGTGGTCGATGCGGATGCCGCGCAGCCAGGCCATCGGGGTCGTGCCCGTCGCGGCGCTGAAGCGGCGGATCAGGGTGCGGGGGGTTACGTTGGCGCGGCTCGCCAGGGCGGCGATGGTGAGCGGTTCGTTCAGGTGTTGGCGGGCCCAGTCGAGGAGGGGGCCCAGTTCGTCCGCGTCCTGGACGGGCGTTCCCGCGTCGATGTACTGCGCCTGGCCGCCGGGCCGGTGCGCGGGCATGACGAGGCGTTTGGCGAGGGCGCCGGCGACGGCGGCGCCGTGGTCGGCGCGGACGACGTGCAGGCACAGGTCGAGACCGGCGGCGGTCCCCGCGCTGGTCAGGATGTCGCCGTCGTCGATGTACAGGACGGACGCGTCCACCAGGACGTCCGGGTAGCGGTCGGTGAGCTGGCGGGCGTGCATCCAGTGGGTCGTCGCCGGGCGTCCGTCGAGGAGGCCGGCGGCGGCGAGGACGAACGCTCCCGTGCACAGCGACACGAGGCGGGCGCCGTTGGCGTGGGCGGCGCGGACGGCCTCGACCAGGTCGGCGGGCTGGTCGTCGAGAACGTTCGCGCAGGCGGGGATCACGACGGTGTCGGCCTGGGCGATTTCATCCAGGCCGTGGCGGGCCTCGGGTGCGAACCCGGCGGCTGTCCGGGTGCCCGGTGCGGCGCAGAGCCGGAAGTCGTACCAAGAGTCGGCCAGCCCCGGGCGCTCGTACCCGAACACCTCGCAGGGGATGGCCAGCTCGAAGATCGGCACCCCATCGGTCACGGCTACGGCCAGCGTGTGCATGTCACCAATTTAGCGGTCATGGTCGTTCTTGCCACTTGGACCTGTTCCGGCTGAGCGCCAGAGTGAAGCCATGGACGTTTTCCCCACTGGACGCGCCTCCTTCGATCCCCCACAGGAGATGGCGGACCGGCTTTGGCGGCATGTCACAGACCTTCTTCGGGACGAGCGCGAGCAGATCGCCGGACGGGACGTGAGCCCGTCCGTGAACGTCCAGCGCCTCAGGGCCGTCATCGGCGCGTACGACTTCGACCGTCCGGCCGGTCCCGAGGCGGTGATCGACGAGGTCGCCGAGCTGCTGCGCGCGGCGACCGTCCACACGACGCATCCCCGGTACTTCGGGCTCTTCAACCCCACGCCGACGCTGATGGGGGTTCTCGGCGAGACGCTGGCCGCGGCTTTCAACCCGCAGCTCGCCGCGTGGTCGCACGCACCGGCGGCGGCGGAGATCGAGGCGCATGTGCTGCGCTTCCTGGGAGGGCGGCTGGGCTACCCGTCCGAGCAGGTGGCCGGGTCGTTCACCAGCGGCGGCGCGGAGGCGAACATGACCGCCGTGCTGCTGGCGCTCACGAGGACATGGCCGCAGTACGGCGCCGAAGGGTTGCGGGCGCTGCCCGGCCGTCCGGTCATGTACGCGTCGGCGGAGAGCCACCTGGCCTGGCTGAAGATCGCCCATGCCACCGGTATCGGCAGAGACGCCGTCCGCCTCGTCCCCACCGGGCCCGGCCTGCGGATGGACGCGCCGAGCCTCGCCCGCCAGGTGGCCGCCGACCGGGCCGCAGGCGACCTGCCTTTCCTCGTCGTGGCGACGGCCGGGACGACGGCCGCCGGGGTGATCGACCCGCTGCACGAGCTGGCCGACCTCTGTGGCGACCTCGGCCTGCGGCTACACGCCGACGCCGCCTACGGGGGCGCGGCGGCCCTCTCCGACCGGCTGCGTCCCGTCCTGTCCGGCATCGAGCGCGCCGATTCGATCACGCTGGACGCGCACAAGTGGCTGAGCGTCCCGATGGGCGCGGGTGCGCTGCTGTCCACCGACGCCGAAGGGCTCGCGGAGACGTTCCGGGTCACGACGTCCTACATGCCGGCCGACGTTCCCGACACCGTCGACCCCTACACGTCCAGCCAGCAGTGGTCGCGGCGCTTCATGGGGCTGAAGCTGTTCCTCAGCTTGGCCGTCGCGGGCCGTGAAGGGTACGCCGAGCAACTCGAACACGACGCCCGCCTGGCGGACGACCTCCGCGAAGCGCTCGCGGCCAACGGATGGGGCATCGTCAACGACACCCCGCTCCCCGTCGTCTGCTTCGCCGATCCGGACGACGGCACGTGGGAGCACCATGACGCGCTCGCCCGATCCGTCGTGGAGAGCGGGCGCGCGTGGATCAGCCCCGTCCGCCTGGACGGACGCGCCGCCCTCCGCGCGTGCGTCATCAGCCACCGCACCAGGTCCGCGGACATGGACGACCTCGTCCTGGCGGTGAACGACGCGCGGAAGGCCGCGGCCGCGGTGTGAGGCACGCTCAGCCGCGAAAGAACTCGGCGAGCACGGAGGCGAGCTTCTTCGGGGCCGTCATCACGGCCGTACATTCCGCGCTGATTACTCGGCGGCCGCGATGTAGCGCAATTCCTCCCCGGGATCCTTCGCGGAGTCCAGGTTCACTTCGACGTCCGGCAGCGCGGCTTCCAGGCGGCCCATCATCGCGGCGCTGAGGAAGTGGTGGTGCAGATCGAGCCGCTCCAGGTGGGTGAGCGGCTGGCCCGACAGCAGCGCCTCGGCACCGGTGTCGGTGAGCAGGCCCATGGCCAGGCTGAGCGTTCGCAGCCGGGCCACGACCGGCGCCTCCGCCACGGCTGCTGCAACCTCGTCCTGGATCTCGCTGTCCTCGAGTCCGAGGTGCGTGAGGGACGTCAGCCGTCCGCCGTTCAGGATCGGTTCCAGGTCAGCGATCCGCGCGTCTCCCCCATAGGCGGCGGAGCCGAGCCAGAGGTCGAGATGCTCCAGGCTGGGCAGTTCGCTTTCGCCGAGGGCCTGTACGACCTCGCGGGGCAGACCGCCGGTCTCGAACCGCAGCGTCCTGAGGGCCTCGCTGCGGACAGGGCTCAGGGACAAGCCGTCGCCACCCCGCACGTCCAAGCGCCTCAGCCCAGGGAAGGCCGCGAAGAGCGGCGTGACATCACTCTGCGGGATCCAGGAGATCTCCACCTCCTCGGCGACGATGTCTCCGAGGAACAGCGATTCCAGGTCGGGCAACCGGTCGGCCGCGTCCACCAGCAGCCGCACCGGATCGGCGCGGTCGTACTCGTACGCGGCTCCGTTGAAGCCGACGAGCAGGCGCGTCACCTGGCTGGTATCGACCGTCCCGAGGAAGAGCGTGAACAGCTCCTCGAACGGCGGGCCTTGGTAGGTGGTGTGGATCCGCCAGGCGGAGCCGGGCACATCCGCCCCGGTGGCGCAGAACTCCGGAACCTCACCCTGCTCCAGGAAATCCACCAGGAAGTCGTCCTCAAGCATCTCGGGCTCTGCGATGAAATCCACGACGGGTTTCCCGTCGTAGACGGTGAGGTGCTCGTGAACGCTCATGAGGCCTCCTGCCGGTGAATCGATCAACGACGGCATGCTCGCAGACGGAGCCGGTCAGGCGGTCGGGAAGGGGAGGGCCAGCAGGTGGTACGTGATGCACAGCTTGTAGAAGGGGATGGACGCCAGGACCAGGAGGGTCAGGGAGATCCGGCCGGTTCTTCCCCACCAGCCCTTCCACCAGGCGGCGACCAGCCCGGCGGCCAGCGGGATCGTGGCGAGGAACGACGCGGTGGCGATGTAGGGCAGCGCCGTCAGCTCCGGTGAGCCGAGCGGCACCATCTCCATGATGGCGTTGCCGTCGGACATCGCCAGGGAGATGCCGGTGAGGAAGGCGGTGACGAGTGCGGCGGCGAGCCAGGCCAGGGTGCGGG
>NZ_SMKK01000016.1 GCF_004348425.1 Actinomadura sp. 7K507 | reverse complement strand
CCAGCCACCCCGGTTCGAAGAAACCACCCTGTTCGACGAGCCCACCCTCTTCGACGAGCCCGCACCGTCCGAAGGCCCGGCACCATCCAACGGCCCGGCACCATTCGACGACCCCGTGTCCAGTGACCACGCGCCGTCCGCCGGTCCCGCCTGGACGGCCGCAGACCGCGAGCGCCTCGCCGCCGACCTGCCCGAGCGCGTCCAGGTCCTGGACGTCCTCGAAGCCAAGGGCCTGGAGTTCGACGCCGCGGTGATCGTGGCGCCCGAGACCATCGCCGCCCAGTCCCCGCGCGGCCTGCGCGTCCTCTACGTCGCCGTGTCCCGCGCCACGCAGCGCCTGACCGTCCTCACCACCGACCCCGGATGGCACGACACGCTCCTCACCGGCTGAGCGGAGTCCGCGTGCCGGCGACCGTGAAAGCGCGGGCGCGGTCAGGCCGGCGCGCGGTTAGGCTGGCGCTGCCCCATTCGCACGGGTGGACGGAGATCGATGAGCGGCCGAAATCCCGCGCCCAGGCGTAGCTATGGCGGCCGTTCGGCCGAGGAGCGCCGCGCCGAACGGCGGGGGCGCCTGCTGGACGCGGGCCTCGAACTGTTCGGCACCCGCGGTTACGCGGCCACGTCCATCGAACGGCTGTGCGCGACGGCGAGCGTGTCCACCCGCAACTTCTACGAGGAGTTCTCCGGGCGCGAGGAACTGCTCCTCGCGCTGCACCGCGACATCAACGAGCGCGCGGCCGAGTCCCTCGCCGCCGCCTACGCCGAGGCCTCGGACGAGGACCTGCCGGCCCGTGTCGAACGGGCCGTGCGCGCGTTCGTCACCGTCACCGCCAGCGACCCCCGCTGGGCCCGCCTCGCGTTCGTCGAGGTCATCGGCGTGAGCGCCGGCCTGGAGCAGCACCGCCTGCGCTGGCGCACCCGCTGGGAGGACACGCTGGTCGAGATGGCCGCCCAGGCCGCCGCCCGGGGCGAGGCCATCGACCGCGACTACCGCCTCACGATGATCGCCGTCATCGGCGCGGTCAACAACCTCGTCCACCACTGGTCCGCCCGCGGCCAGGACATCCCCCTGGACGACATCACCGCGGAGCTGACCCACCTGATCCTCGCCGCCGTCACGACGCCTTAGATGATCGGAGGGCGGCCCGTTCTCGTCATGCGCCAGGCGGTGCGCCAGGCGATGGGGCGGCGGGGGCCCGCCGGTTTGCGCCAGCCTTCCGCGAAGCCCTTGAACCACGGTTTGAGGGCGCTCGGCTTGCGCTCGCGCAGGACCGTCATGGCGACCCACACGGCGAGGTAGGTGAGCGCGAGCGGCCACGGGAGGTTCCGGCGGGCCAGCCAGACGCGGTTGCGGGCGTTGTAGCGGTAGAACATGTCGTGCCGCGTCGGCAGGACGGCCGGGTGGAACATGACCGCGGACGCGTCGTACACGATGCGGTAGCCCGCGTTGAGGATCTGCCACGCGAGGTCGGTCTCCTCGTGGGCGTAGAAGAAGTCCTCGGGCAGGCCGCCGGCGGCGTCGAACGCGGCGCGGCGGACGGCGCACGCGCCGCCGAGGAACGTGGTGACGGCGGAGGAGCGCTCCGGGTCGCCGGCGCGCAGCCGCGGGACGTGGCGGCGCTCGCCGCGCCCGCCCTCGGGGTCGCGGACGCGGAACGAGACGACGCCGAGGTCGGGTTCGGCGGTGAACCGGTCGCGGAGGTACGTGCCGAGGCGGGTGGAGCGGTACCAGCCGTCGTCGTCCAGGAAGAGGATCACCTCGCCGGTGGCCTCCGCCACGCCCCGGTTGCGGCCCGCGGGGATCCCGACGTTCTTCGGCAGGCGCAGCAGGGTCACGCGCTCGTCGTCGAAGACGGGATCGCCGGCCGGCCGCCAGTCGCCCGCGACGCCGTTGCCGACGAGGACGACCTCGACGCCGACGTGTTCCTGGTCGAAGACGCTGCGCACCGCGCGGGCCAGTTCCTCCGGGCGGTTGCCCATGGTCAGGACCACGACGCTGAGCGCGACGCCGCCGTCCGCGCGGGTGCCGGGAGGCTGTGCGAGCGGGTCCACCGAGTTCCCGTCCACGGAGTCCTCGTCGAGGCTGGAGGTCACTTCAGCCTCCGGGAGGCGAGGATGCTGACCAGGTGCAGGACGGTCTGGACGACCGCGACGGCGGCGACCGCGGCCATCAGGACGCGCATCGCGGCCGGGGTGTCGTTGCCGAAGACGGTGTCGACCACGGCGGCCGCCAGGATCAGCAGTGACAGCTCGACCGCGCCGATGATGCGGTGGAAGCGCAGCATCGACGCCGCCTGCCGGGCGAGCGCGATGCCGGAGGAGCGGGGGCGCAGCGCCCGGTCGCCGCCGGCCGGGTCGGCGGGCAGGCCGGACTTGGCGCGCGCGACGACGACGTTGTCGGTCTCCGCCTTGATCAGCGCGGCGCCGAGGGCGGCGAGGAGGCCGAGCTCGACCCAGCCGCCGCTCTCCCAGCCGCCCTGGGCGGCGAAGCCGAGGCCGATCAGGAGGGCGACCTCCGACAGGTAGTGGCCGATCCGGTCGAGGAACACCCCGGCCACCGAGGTCCGCCGCAGGTAGCGGGCGACCTCGCCGTCCACGCAGTCGAGCAGCAGGTAGACCTGGATGAGCGCGGCGCCGCCGAGCGCCGTCCACAGCGCGCCGGTGCCGGACACGGGCAGCGACACCACGACGCCGGCGAGGACGCCGCTCGCCATCATCAGGTAGGTGAGCTGGTTGGGGCTGAACCCGAGGCGCAGCGCCGCCCACGCGAAGTAGGGGGACAGGTCGCGCATGTAGAGGCGCCCTGCCCAGTGCTCCTCGTTGCGCCGGTCCTTCAGCCCCGGCGGCTGGCCGTACCGCCGTACGTCGGCGACCGAGGCGCCTTTGCGGTGCGGCCGCTGCTCGTCCCCGGCGGGCTCCGGGGGGTGGTCCCGCCCGGGGGACTCAGCCTCCATGGGCCTGGACATACTGCTCCACCGCCTTGAGGGTCTCACCCTTGTCGAGGCCCAGGTGCTCCAAGATCGTATAGCGGCCCGGCCGGGTCCGCGGGGCGTACAGGACGGCGTCGGCGAACTGCTCGTCCGACAGCCCGACGTCGCCGGGGAGGCGAGGCAGGCCGTGCCGCCCGAGGCACGCGAGGATCTCCTCCAGCCGTTCCGCGCCCTCCCCGAGGTGGGTGGCGCGCAGGTGGTAGCAGAACGCGGTGCCGATCCCGGCCAGCTCGCCGTGGTTCGCGGTGTCCGGGTAGAGGTGGTCGATGGCGTGCAGGATCTCGTGGTCGCCGCCGCTCGCGGGACGGGAGTCGCCCGCGAACGCCATCGACATCCCCGACAGCACCAGGCTCTCGGCCAGCACGGTCAGGAACCGGTCGGACTCGATCGACTCCGGCTGGTGCAGCAGCGCCTCGGCGGCGGTCCGGGCGACGGTGAGCGCCATCCGGTCGACGCGCTCGCCGCACTCGGCGGACGCGAGCAGCCAGTCGTCCACTGCGGAGAAGTTGCTCAGCACGTCGCCGACGCCGGCGCGGACGAGGCGGTCGGGCGCGGCGCGCACGTAGTCGAGGTCGACGACCATGGCCAGCGGCATCACCACGCCGAACGAGCCCTTGCCGTTCTCGTGGGTGAGCGAGGCGACCGGCGAGCAGATCCCGTCGTGGGACAGGTTCGTGGCGACCGACACCATCGGGATGCCCGACAGCGTCGCCGCGTACTTGGTGGCGTCGATCGTCCGGCCGCCGCCGATCCCGACGACGGCCTCGTAGGACCCGCCGCGCAGCTTGCCGGCCAGGTCGACGGCCGCGTCCACGGTGCCGCCCGCCACCCGGAAGACCTCGCAGGCCGCCAGGGACGGCCGGACATGGTCGGCGATCTGGTCGCCCTGGCCGGGGCCGACCGCGATCGCCACGCGTCCCTCGGTCGCGATCCGCTTGTCGGCGAGCAGCTCGCCGAGTGCGGCGACGGCACCGCGCCGCACGTCGATGGAGAGCGGCGCGTTCAGCATCCGCGTCAGCAGGGGCATGGGCCTCCTCGTCGTCCGCGCTGTCGATGGCCCGGGGGCCCGGTCGTGACGGTGGTGACGGTCGTGACGGCTCTAGTAGCCCTTGGCGATCCGGCGGGCCTTCTCCAGGTCGTCGTGGTTGTCGACCTCGACCCAGTCGACGTCGCCGATCGGCGCGATGCCGATGCGGCCGCCGCGGTGCACGTGCTCCTGGTAGCCGTCCTCGTAGTAGAGGTCGGGGTCGCGTTCCCAGGTGGTCTTGAGGGCGTCGGCCAGCGGCCCGGCGGCGGCGGGCTCGATCAGGGTGGCGCCGATGTACTCGCCGTTCGCGGTGGAGGGGTCCATCAGCTTGGTGATGGTCTCCAGGTGACCCTCGCCGTCGAGGGTGACCTTCATTTCCTCGTCGGCGAGAGTTTTCACGTTGTCCACGGCCAGGAGGATGTCCGGTCCACGGGCGGCCAGTAGCGTCTTCTCGACGCTCACCGGATGGACCGTGTCGCCGTTGACCATGAGGACGCCCTTGGAGAAGTGCTCCCGAGCCAGCCACATGGAGTAGGCGTTGTTCCACTCCTCGGCCTTGTCGTTGTGGACGAGCGTGATGGTCACGCCGTACCGCTCCTCCAGGGCGGCCTTGCGCTCCTCTACGGCGCCCGCGCAGTAGCCGACGACAATGACGACGTCGTTCAGGCCGACCTCGGCGAAGTTGCCCAGGGCGATGTCGAGGATGGTGGTCTCACCGTCCACGGGGACCAAGGCCTTGGGGAGCGTGTCGGTGTAGGGCCGCAGCCTCCGGCCCGCCCCTGCCGCCAGCACCATGCCGATCATGCTTCCTCTTCCTTCAGGTCGACCATCACGCCGCTGCCGCGACCTCGCGCCCACGCGACGGCGCTCTCGGCGCCGAACAACACGCCAAGGTAGGCGGCCAGCGCGGCGTACGCGAACGGGAGCAGACCGGAAAGGCCCGCGACGGCCGCGAACAGCATCCGGCCCTCCCACCCGAGTCCGGCGCGCAGGACCCACTCCTGCGGCCGGCGCCCCTGGCGGGTGCGGTACACGATGTCGTAGTGGTGGAGCGCGAGAACCGCGATCAGCACGTAGACGAGCGGCGCCGAAACCGCCTGCGCGAACCCCAGCACGGCGAGGTAACCATACTCGATCCCGCGCGAAATAGGCGGTGCGAGCCAGTCCAGGCGTCCGTCGTGCGGGTGCGCGGACGCGGGCCCGGCCAGCAGCAGCGCGATGACCGGGGCGAACAGCGCGGGCGCCGGGCCGCCCTCCGGCGGCAGGGTCAGCAGGACGGCGGTCAGGGCCGCCGCCGCGAGGGCGGCCGGCAGCGGCGCGAGCCGTCCCCGCGCCATCCGGCCGAGCGCCCGGCTCGCGGGGCCGTCGTCGCGGTGGATCCGCAGGGTCGTGACCGTCATGTGAGAGACACCGTCATGTGAGAGACCTCGCCAGTCGTCGCGACAGGGCCACGGCGGTGACGACCGAACCCCAGGCCAGGAGCACGGCGAACACCGGCCGGGCGCCGCCGAAGGCGGCGATGGCCGCGATCAGCGCGAGCCGTTCGCCGAACGGCAGCCCGAGACTGTTCCCGGCCCGCCGCAGGAACGTGCTCCGGCGCGACGCTCCTCCCGTCCCGTCGGCCGCGGACGCCTTGCCCATCGATGCGGACGCCGGGCTCATCGAGAACGACGCCTCCGCCGTGTGCCGGACGGACAGCAGCACGACGGCGCCCAGCGCCGCCCACCACAGGTTCCCCGCGGTGGCCCCCGCCGCCAGCCCCGCGTACACGACGAATTCCTTGACCCGGTCGAGGAGCGCGGCGGGCCAGGCGCCGGACGCGCCGGCCCAGTGGGCGTCCGGCCCGTCCACCCGCCCCTGGCCCACCTGGCCGAAGACGAACGACACGCACACCAGCAGCGCCCCGGTGATCAGCCCGCCGCGCGTCCCGGCGGAGAACCACACCGCCGCCAGCACCGCGGCGACCAGCGAGAGCGCCAGGACGGCGTCCGGCGTGAGCCCGCGCCGGGCCGACCACCGCGCGACGACGGGCGAGCACGGGCCGACCACGTAGGCGTCGATGAGGCCGTCGCCGTCCACGGCTTCGACGTCCACGGCCTCGACCGCCTCTCGGTCCGGGCGGGTGATCACGGGGTGGTCCGGTACGTTGAGCGTGACCGGACGGTCGCACCGGAGCGCCTGATCCATCGTGGCCTCCGGCCGTTCGGAGAATCATGGGCAGGTGCACAGCGTAGTCACCCGATGACCGGGTGTCCTGGAAGCCGAGGTGAGATGGCGACGCGGGCCGTTGCGGTGGTCCTGGCCGGAGGGACCGGCGAGCGCATGGGCGCGGGGCGCCCGAAGCAGCTCATCGACGTCGGCGGGCGCCCGATCCTGGCGCACGCGATCGGCGCCTTCGACACGCATCCGGACATCGGCGAGGTCGTGGTCGTGATGGCGGCCGGGCATCTGCGCGAGGCCGCCGCGATCGCCGCGCCGTTCCGCAAGGCGGCGGCGGTCGTCGAGGGCGGCGGCACGCGCACCGCGTCCACGGTCGCGGCGCTGCGCACGCTGTCCGGCCATCCCGGCGACGTCCGGGTGCTGTTCCACGACGCGGCCCGCCCCTTCGTGGACCACGGGGTGATCAGCCGTGTCCTGGACGGCCTGGACGGCCACGAGGCCGTCGCGGTGGGGCTGCCCGCGTCCGACACGATGGTGGTCGTCGAGGACGGCGTCGTCGCCTCCATGCCGCCGCGCGAGACGATGAGCCGGTTCCAGACCCCGCAGGGCTTCCACCTCGGGACGATCCGAAAGGCGTACGAGCTGGCGCTCGCCGACCCGGCGCTGCGCGCCACCGACGACTGCGGGATCGTGCACCGCTACCTGCCCGGCGTCCCGATCCGGGTCGTCGCGGGCAGCGAGCGCAACCTCAAGGTCACCCAGCCGCTCGACGTGGTGGTCGCCGAGCATCTCGCCGGTGAGGACAACAGTTGATCTTCGAACGCACTCCCGCGGTCATCGGGCACCGCGGCTACGGCTCGGGCGACCCGACGCCGCCCGGCTCCGGCGGGCCCGTCGCCGAGAACACGCTGCCGTCGATGCTCGCGGCCGTCGACGCGGGCCTCTCGTGGGTCGAGATCGACGTGACGCGCACCGCCGACGACGACCTCGTCCTGCGGCACGACCCGACCGTCCCCGATGGCGGCTACGTGGTGGACCTCCCCGCCACGGCCGGGGGCCTGCCCCGGCTCACGGAGATCTTCGACGCGCTGCCACCGGACGTCGCCGTGGACGTGGACGTCAAGACCGTCCTGGAGGACGCGGCGGATGCCCCGTCCCGCCGCACCGGGGCGCTGCTCCTGCCGGTGCTGAGGCGCGAGGCCGAGCGGCGCCGCCTCCTGGTCACCTCGTTCGACCCGGCGCTGCTGCTCTTCCTGCGCGGCGAGCTGCCCGGCGTCCCGCTGGGCCTTCTGACGTGGCTCCGGTTCCCGCTGTGGCACGCCGTCCCCGCCGCGGCGGGGCTCGGCCTGGACGCGGTCGCCGTGCACACCGGCTCCTGCGGCCTCGACCACCCCGACACGCGGCTGCGCCCCTTGGAGCACTCCGTGGACGTCGCGCACAAGGCGGGCCTGGAGGTCATCGTCTGGTGCCCCACGGCGGAGACGGCTCCGGCCTATGCGGCCGCGGGCTTCGACGCGATGGTCGTCAACGACGTCCCCGGCGTCCTCGCGGCCCTCTAGAGCCTCACGTCCAGCGCCTCACGTCCAGGGCCTCACTGGGGGCGGTTGCCGCCGTACATCTGGGTCCATTCGCCCGGGTTGTCCTCGTCCGGCCCGCGCCGGGGGGAGGACTCGGGCCTGTCGTCGGCGGGCTGCGCCGGAGCGGGCGCCGCCGGAGCGGCGGGAGCCGCGGGAGGGCCGGAGGGCAGCGGAGGCGGGTTGGCGGCACCCGGCTGAGCGGGCGGCTGCCCGTACTGGGGCGCGCCCTGCCACGGCGGGCTCTGCCCCGGCCCGGGAGGCGCCTGCGGCGGCTGGTGCGCCCCCATGGGCTGCTGGGCGCCGTGCATGGGAGGCGGGCCCATCGGAGCGGGCGGCGGCCCCCCGAAGCGCGGCGCGGCCCCCGCGCCCCTGAGCGACCTCCACCGTGACGGCGCCAAGGACGCCAGGAGGAGCGCCACTCCGATCACCAGGAAGACGCCGTAGGGGCCGATGACCATGTAGCCCCGCGAGAGTTCCGAAGGGAGTTCGGACGCCGTGTTCTGGAAGGACCAGCGCGGCGACACGACCCAGAGGGCACCGCTGAGCGAATAGACGGCACCGGGGATGAGCGAGGCGAGCGGCGAGATCCGCGATCCCGCCACCAGGCCGATGAGAACCGCCGCGGCCAGCAGCGCCGCGGCGCCGAGCCAGCGGTCGGCCCCCTCGAACCGCAGGGTCGTCACACTCCTGCCGAGCCTGTACGTCCCGTACATCAGGCACGCGGCGATGATCGGCGTCACGACCACACCGATCAGCGCGCCGATGCCGTGGCGTGCTCCGCTGGACATGGCCACCTCCAAACCCGGGCTAGGGCGGCTCGGAATGCGCCCGCCCCAACCCTGACACATCATCCGGCGTCAGGGGTTCGCAGGTCGTTTCCCCGTTCCGCCCGTTAGTGGACGGATTCTCCGGGTTTGACCGGAGTGGGCTGGCCGAGCCGCGGGGGGCTGGTGAGGAAACCGACGCCCCAGGTCAGGTGCATGGTGGCGAACACGAGCGGGAGCCGCGCCCAGGCGGACAGGGGCAGCCCGCGTCCCTCCACCGCCGCGCCCGCGACCATCGCGGCCGCGTAGCCGCCGGGCAGCAGCCAGCCGGGCCAGAACCCGAACAGCCCCGCGACCGTACCCGCGGTGATCGCGACGACGGCGATCGGCGGCGCGAGATAGCGCAGGTTCAGGGTGCCCTGGTGCTCGCGGCCGACGACGCGCCGCCAGCGGCCGGTGTGGAAGTACTGCTTGGCGAGGGCGCGCAGGTTGGGGCGCGGGCGGTAGGTGACCCGCATCCGCGGGGTGAAGAAGACCCGGCCGCCGGTCTCGCGGATGCGGTGGTTCATCTCCCAGTCCTGCGCGCGGACGAACGTCTCGTCGTAGCCGCCGACGCGGTCGAGCGCGCTGCGCCGGAACGTCCCGAGGTAGACGGTCTCGACCTCGCCCGCCTGGCCGCCGGTGTGGAAGCGGGCGTTGCCGACGCCGAGCTTGGACGTCATCGCCCGCGCCACGGCCTTCTCGAACGGGGTGACGCCCTCGGCCGCCATGATCCCGCCGACGTTGTCGGCGCCGGTCTCCTCCATCGTCTCGACGGCGGCGCGGACGTAGTCCGCCGGCAGCAGCGAGTGCCCGTCCACCCGGACAATGATCGAGTACTGCGACGCCTTGATCGCGATGTTGAGGCCCTGCGGGGTGCGTCCCGTGGGGTTGGCGACCACCAGGACGCGCGGGTCCTCGGTGGTGAGCCGCTGGGCGATCTCCTCGGTGCGGTCACGGCACGGACCGACGGCGAGCACGAGTTCGAGTTCGCCCGGATAGTCCTGGGTCAGGATGCCGCGCACGGCCTCGGTCAGATGGCGCTGTTCGTTGAGGACCGGCATCACCACCGAGACGGCGGGCCAGGTGCGTTCACCGGAGTCGGAGCGGGGCTTCACGGCGTACTGGGTTTCCTGGTTCATGGCGCGCTGGACATGGGGAGACGGATTCATGTGGGCTCGTGGGCGCCCCCGGGCCGGAGACCGGAGTGAGCGCCCCATTCCTCTCTTGCTCGCTCGTCTGACGCAGCCCATGCCACCCAGTTCGCGTGCGGGCCGCCGGGGTGTGGTCGAGACCGGCGCCACGTTACTCCAAGGACACGAGGTCCAGGTAGCCGACGGACGGGTCTTCCCCACTTTAGAGTGGTGTGGACTCGCGTCAGAACGAGGTCTTCGGGAGGCGGCGGCCGGAATGGCAGACGGGCACGACTCAGGTCGCGGTGACGCCGGCTCACCGGGGGACGATCCGCTGGAGCGCTACTTCCGGCCCCGGCCGGGCTCCCACGCGGTCGGCGACGGCGGCGACGGCGACATCGAGGGCGTGACCATCGACGGGATGCCCGCGCCGCGGGTGCCGGTGGAGGGCCCGCGCGGCCCGCGCCGCCCCGGCCGGGGGCTCAGCCCGCGGGCGGCGGTGAGCGCGCGGCGGCAGAAGCGGTTCCTGACGCTGACCGCGACGATGTCGGCGTTCGTGCTGCTCACCTCCGGCGGCGCGTGGGCGTTCCAGAACTACGTGACCGGCATGATCGACAAGGTGTCGGTCGGCGGCCTCGGCGACGGCCCCTCGAAGGGCGAGATGACGATCCTGGTCGCGGGCGTCGACCGCCGCGACGGGCTGACGAAGGCGCAGCAGAAGGCGGCCAAGCTCGGGCACCACGAGGGCGAGCGGTCCGACACCATGCTGCTGCTGCACGTGTCCCGCGACCGTGAGCGCGTGTCGATCGTGAACCTGCCCCGCGACTCCCTCGTCACGATCCCGTCGCACGAGTCGAACGGCTCGGAGGGCGCGAAGGGGGCCAACGTCCCGTCCCGTCCGGGAAAGCTGACCTGGGCGTACCAGTTCGGCGGGCCCGACCTCGCGGTCAGCACCGTCAAGAAGGCGACGGGCGTGTCGATCGACCACTACGTCGAGGTGAACTTCTACGGGTTCGTGCACATGGTGGACGCGCTCGGCGGCGTGGACGTGTGCACCGAGGAGCCGGTCAACGACGTCAAGAGCGGGCTGAAGCTCCCCGCGGGCACGTCGCATGTGGACGGGATGAAGGCACTGGCGTTCGCCCGCGCCCGCTACACGCTGACGGGCGGCAGCGACCTCGGGCGCATCGACCGGCAGCAGCAGTTCATGTCGGCGATGCTGAAGCAGGCGCTGTCGACCAAGACGCTCGGCGACCCGGTCAAGTCGACGAAGTTCCTGAACGCGGCACTGAAGTCGGTGCGCGTCGACGACGAGCTCGCCGACGACCTGCCGGATCTCGCCGACCAGATGAAGGACCTGTCGACCGACGACCTGACGTTCGCGAAGATCCCCCTGGCCAACCCCGACCACCAGTCCGTCCTGTGGAACGCCGCGGCGCCGCAGTCGACCGTCCAGTGGGACCGGGGCAAGGCGCAGGACCTGTTCACCAAGATCCGGCGGGACGAGCCGCTGGCCGAGCCGGCCAAGACGCCGAGCGCGACGCCGACCCAGAAGCCCGAGAACGAGCTGACGGTGCCGCCGGAGGACATCTCCGTCCGCGTCCTGAACGCGATCGGCACGCCGGGCCTCGCGACGAAGGCGGGCGGGCAGCTGGAGGACGTCGGCTTCGACGTCACCGTTCCGCCGGGCGTGGCGCGCCGCGGCCTCCAGAAGACGCAGGTCCAGTACGGACCCGACCGCGAGGACTCCGCCAAGACCCTGGCCGCCGCGATCCCGGGCGCCAAGCTGAAGAAGGTCGGCTCCCTCGGGACGGGCGTGCAGGTCATGGTCGGCGCGAACTGGGACGGCGTGAAGAAGGTCAAGGTCGCGAGCCCCTCGCCGAGCGCGTCGCCGTCCGCCGGCCTGGAGACCGACAGCGCCACCCAGAAGCTCTGCGGTTGAGGAAGTCCCCTGGTCGGCTTCCCGTGGTCGCCCTTCCCGTGGTTGACTTCGCGGCTAGAATAATGTTCTAGAAACGAGGGGGAGAGCCGCATGACCGAGGACGCGCCCGCCGAGGCGTTCTACGAGCCGCTCGGCGGCGGACGCTTCGCCAGCACCCCCGCCACCGCCGGGCCCTGGGCGCCCGGCTTCCAGCACGGCGGTCCCGTCTCGGGCCTGATCGGGCGGGCCTTCGAACGGCACGAGCCCGTCCCCGGGACACGGATCGCGCGGGTCACGGTCGAACTCCTCGGCCCCGTCCCGGTGGGGGTGCTGGACATCGCCGTCCGCGTCGTCCGCCCCGGCAAGCGGATCACGCTCCTCGAAGCGGAGATGACCCACGAGGGCCGCACGATCGTCCGCGCCACCGCATGGCGGATCATGGAGGCCCCGTCCCACCTGGAGCCCGTCGTCCACGCGCCGGCTCCACCGCCCCTCCCCGCCACGACCGCCCCGTTCCCGGAGTGGCCGGGCGTCCACACCGGCGGCTACCTCTCCGCGATGGAGTGGCGCATCGTCCACGGCACCTTCGGTGAGCCGGGCCCCGGGACGGCCTGGGCGCGGCCCAGGATCCCGCTGATCCCCGGCGAATCCCCCACACCGCTGGTGCGCGCCCTGACGCTGGCCGACAGCGCCTCCGGCATCGGAAGCCAGCTCGACCTGTCCAAATGGCTGATCATCAACACGGACGTGACCGTCGCACTGCACCGCGACCCGGCCGGCGAATGGTTGTGCCTGGCCGCGTCGCTGGACGCGAGCCCTGGCGGCAGCGCCCTGTGCGAGGCGACGCTCGCCGACACGTCCGGCACGTTCGGCCGGGCATGGCAGACCCTCCTGGTGGACGAGCGCCCTTCCGCGTGACACCACGTTCTTGATCGAATGCTGTGGGTAACAACGAAGTGACCGAGAGTAGTCACTCGTCAGGAGTTCACAGGATGTCGACAAGGATCCTCGCCCTGCTCACCACGGCCGCCGCCGCGCTGGCCCTCGCCGGCGGCATCACCGCCGCGAACGCGTCGCCCGCCGCACCACCGCCGGAGCCGTCCGCCGGCGCGCCCGCCCCTGCCCCGGCCGCACCCGCACCGGCGGCACCGGCTCCGGACGCCTCACCGTCGGCGTCCCCGTCCAGCACGGAATCGCCCGAGAAGGAGGACGCCGGGAAGGAGGACGCCGCGCTGGAGGACTGCCGCGACGCCGACTGCGAGATCGAGATCAAGGACGGCCAGGAGATCAAGCTCGACGACGGGCTCGGGGCGGAATCGATCAAGGTCGAGGTCAAGGGCACCCGCGTGACCTTCACCGTCCGCAACAAGCACTCGCGAGCCGTCACCAGCATGGAGGCGCAAGGCCCCGGCACGACCGCGAACTTCAACGGCCTCACGCTCCGCCCGCACCGGGGCGAGGACGGCAAGCTGATGCTCGAACTCTCCCACGTCTGATCCGGGCCCACCGGGGACGGGCGGCACCGCCCGTCCCCGGGCCGGGTCACGGGAAGGGCTCTTCCTCGACCACGATCACCGTCGGCGGCCCATCCGCACCCGCCTCCCCGTACGATTCGGGCACGTGCACCACGTGCCCCAGACGCTACCGGCCAGTACAGTCGGGCGGCGTACGGAGCGGCCCGTAGCGGGCACCTTGGAGAAGCGGGCACCTTGTGAAGCGGGCACCTTGGGAAAGGGGCCGCGAGTCGGCGAGAGAGGAGCGGGCCTTGTCCAACCGGCTGACGGTCATCGGAACGGGTTATCTCGGCGCGACCCACGCGGCCTGCATGGCCGATCTCGGCTTCGAGGTGCTCGGTCTCGACGTCGACGAGGAGCGGATCGCCCGGCTCTCCGCCGGTGACCTGCCGTTCTTCGAGCCGGGCCTGGAGACGGTGCTGCGCCGCGGGCTGGAGAGCGGGCGGCTGCGGTTCACCTCGTCCTACAAGGAGGCCGCTGAGTTCGGCGAGGTGCACTTCCTGTGCGTCGGCACCCCGCAGAAGTCCGGGGAGTACGCCGCCGACCTCACCTACGTGGACGACGCGATCGCCACGCTGGCGCCGCTGCTGCACCGGCCGTGCCTGGTCGTCGGCAAGTCCACCGTGCCGGTCGGGACGGCCGCACGGCTGGCCGAGACGATGGCGCGGCTGGCGCCTGTGGGCGGCGACGCGCTGCTGGCGTGGAACCCCGAGTTCCTGCGCGAGGGCTTCGCCGTCCAGGACACCCTGCACCCCGACCGGATCGTGGCCGGGCTGCCCGCCGACCAGGGCGCGGCCGGGCACGCGGAGAAGGTGCTGCGGGAGATCTACCGGACGATGATCGCGGACGGCACCCCGTTCATCACCAGCGACTACGCGACCGCCGAGCTGGTCAAGGTGTCGGCGAACGCGTTCCTCGCCACCAAGATCTCCTTCATCAACGCGATGGCGGAGGTCTGCGAGGCGGCGCACGCCGACGTGACCAAGCTCTCGGAGGCGCTGTCCTACGACGACCGGATCGGCGGCAAGTTCCTCGGTCCGGGCCTCGGCTTCGGCGGCGGCTGCCTCCCGAAGGACATCCGCGCGTTCATGGCCCGCGCCGGGGAGCTGGGCGCCGACCAGGCGCTGACGTTCCTGCGCGAGGTCGACGAGATCAACATCCGGCGGCGGATCCGGATGGTCGACCTCGCCAGGCAGATGCTCGGCGGCTCGTTCGCCGGGCGCACGGTCGGGGTGCTCGGCGCGGCGTTCAAGCCGAACTCCGACGACGTCCGCGACTCCCCCGCGCTGGACGTGGCCGCGTCCATCCGCGCGCAGGGCGCCGCGGTGACGGTGTACGACCCGCAGGCCATGCGCAACGCCCGCCGCGCCCAGCCTTCCCTGGAGTACGGCGAGTCGGCGATGTCGGCCGCGCGCGGCGCCCACGTCGTGCTGCTGCTGACCGAGTGGGCGGAGTTCCGGGACATGGACCCGCTCGCGCTCGCCGAGGCCGTCGCCGAACCCAACATCGTGGACGGGCGCAACGCCCTGGACCCGGAGCAGTGGCGGGCGGCCGGCTGGACCTACCGGGCCCTCGGACGCCCCTGAACGGGGAACCCTCGGACGCCCCTGAACGGGGAACTAAAGGGGCTACGCGCGCTGTTGTCGTTGACATGTCTGATGTGTTCGCCGATCAGGGCGTGATCCGCCGGCTGCTGAACGAGTCCAGGACGTGGGTGTTCGTCGGGCTCGGCGACAACCCCGACCGCGAGGTCTACAGCCAGGCGAGGCTGATGCAGGAGCGCGGTAAGCGGATCGTCCCCGTCCATCCGGCGGCGCGGGAGGTCCTCGGCGAGAAGGCGTACGCGTCACTGGCCGACGTGCCGGACGCCTCCGCCGTGGACGTCGTGGGCGTCTACCGGCGCGCCGAGCACGCGGGGCAGGTGGTGGACGAGGCGATCGCGGCGGGCGCGAAGGCGGTCTGGCTGCCGCTCCAGGTGATCGACGAGGCGGCGGCCGGGCGCGCACGGGACGCCGGGCTCGACGTCGTCATGGACCGCTGCCCGGCGGTCGAATGCCGAGCGAAGCTCGTCCCTTGAATGGTGGCGGGTGGGGGCTGGAGGACGGCGGGCCCTGCGCCGCTGAGGGGCCGTCAGCGGCGCTCCCGGAGCCGCGCGCCCTTGGCCTTGGCCTGGCCGTAGAGGTCCTGCTGGAAGACCTTCATCTTGGCCCGCAGGTCGTCGTCGGACGCGGCCAGGATGCGGACGGCCAGCAGCCCGGCGTTGCGGGCGGCCCCGACCGCGACCGTGGCGACGGGGACCCCGGCGGGCATCTGCACGATCGACAGCAGCGAGTCCATCCCGTCCAGGTACTTCAGCGGGACGGGCACGCCGATCACCGGCAGCGGCGTCACCGAGGCCAGCATGCCGGGCAGGTGCGCGGCCCCGCCCGCACCCGCGATGATCACGCGGAGCCCGCGGGCCGCCGCGTCCTCGCCGTAGGCGATCATGTCGTGCGGCATCCGGTGCGCGGAGACGACGTCGGCCTCGTGGGGGACGCCGAACTCGGCGAGCGCCTGCGCTGCGCCCTCCATCACCGGCCAGTCCGAGTCGCTGCCCATCACCACGCCGACCACCGGCTCGCTCATGCGCGCCTCCGTGGGGGGACGACCCCCCACACCCCCCGGTTCGCTTCGCTCATGCTTTGTTCTCCTTCATCTCGGTTCCCCACCGCAGGTAGTCGGCGGCGTGGCGGGCGCGTTCGCGGGTCTCCGCGACGTCGTCGCCGAGCGCGGTCACATGGCCGATCTTGCGGCCCGGACGCGATTCCTTGCCGTACATGTGCACCTTGACGCCGGGGTCATGGGCCATCACGTGGAAGTAGCGGGAGTAGACGTCCGGGTCGTCGCCGCCGAGCACGTTGGCCATGACCGTGCACGGGGCGGTGGGCTCGGTGGAGCCGAGGGGCAGGTCGAGGACGGCGCGCAGGTGCTGCTCGAACTGCGACGTCCGGGCGCCCTCGATCGTCCAGTGCCCGGAGTTGTGCGGGCGCATGGCCAGCTCGTTCACCAGGAGGCCCTCGCCGGTCTCGAACAGCTCGACCGCGAGGAGGCCCACGACGCCGAGCTCGTCCGCGATGGTCAGGGCGAGGCGCTGCGCCTCGGCGGCCACGTCCCCCGGCAGGCCGGGCGCCGGTGAGATCACCTCCGTGCAGATGCCGCCCTCCTGGACGGTCTCCACGATCGGGTACGCGGCCCCCTGCCCGTACGGGGAGCGCGCGACGAGCGCCGCCAGCTCCCGCCTGAACGGGACGTGCCGCTCGGCCATCAGGTCGACGCCCTCCGACAGCAGCCGCTGGACGAGCGCGTAGGCCTCGCGGTCGAGGTTCTCGACGATCCAGACGCCCTTGCCGTCGTAGCCGCCGCGGGTCGCCTTGAGGACCACCGGCCAGCCGTGTTCCCGGGCGAACGCCTCCACGAACGCCAGCGGCGCCGACGGCGGCACGTGCGAGTAGGCCGGGCACGGGACGTCCAGCGCGCTGAGCCGGTCGCGCATGACGAGCTTGTCCTGCGCGTGCGCCAGCGCGGCCGAACCGGGACGGCACGGCACGCCCGAAGCCTCAAGCTCCTCGATGTGCGGCCCGGGGACGTGCTCGTGGTCGAACGTCACCACGTCACAGCCCTTGGCGAACGCCACGAGATCGCCGCGGGACCGGTCGTCGCCCACCCGGACGTCGGAGACGACCTTGGCCGCCGATTCGTCCGGCGCGCCGGCGAGCACGCGGAGCGACACGCCGAGCGCGATCGCGGCCTGCTGCGTCATGCGGGCCAGCTGTCCCCCGCCCGCCATCCCGACGACGGGGGCGCCCCGGCGCTGAGCTGGTTCTGTCACGTCAGAAGGCTATCGGGCGTTCCGGGCGAACGATTCACCCGTCCGCCGCGTCTGACCCGGGTGTGGGGCTTGCGACAATGGGCAGGGAACGCACGGACGAAACGAAACGTTCATGTTCCGACGTCCCTGCGGCCACGGGCGTCTATTCTCGTGATACCCCCGCCACAGCCGCCACGCCTCGCGTCGTGGCGAACAGCCGAAGTCCGGAAGGACGGTTCCCCTTCGTGAGCCTGGTCGCCAATCTCCACCGGCGGTTCGAGCATCTCGTGCGCGAGCTCGCCAAGTTCGGCAGCGTGGGCGCTATCGCGTTCGTCATCACCATCGTGATCGGCAACGCGCTCCACAGCGGCATGGGGGTGGGGCCGCTGACGTCCAACGGCGTCGCCACGCTGATCGCGACGACGTTCTCCTACCTGGCGAACCGCTACTGGACGTTCCGGCACCGCGACCGCACCGGCCTGGGCCGCGAGTACGTGCTGTTCTTCGCGCTGAACGGCGTCGGGCTCGTCATCACCGAGCTGTTCATCGGCTTCACCCACTACGTGCTGGGCCTCTCCGGTCCGCTGGCCTACAACGCCTCGCTGATCATCGGCACCGGCGTGGCGTCCCTGTTCCGCTTCTGGTCGTACAAGAAGTGGGTGTTCCTGCCGGCGAGCGCGCCGCGCGTCGACCCCGCGTCCGGGCTGCCGGAGGCGCCGGGCACGCCCGTCCCCGGGGGGACCGGCATCCACCAGGCGAACGGCCACGAGCCCCAGCCGAACAGCGAGCACCGGCCCGACCGCGAGGCCCCGTCCCCGCGCCTCGGCCACCCCCTCGACTCCCGCGCCGCCGGGGACTACGCCGAGATCTAGGGCGGGATGTAGGACCGGGATGCAGGGCGGGGTTCGCGCCCGGACCCGGGCGCGAACCTCAGGCGGGCCCCATCACGACCGGTTCCGCCGCGAGGCGCACCTCGGCGGCCTGCCGGAGCGTGACGCCGAACACCGCCGGACGCGACTGGAACAGCTCCAGCCGGCCTCCGTCCACCGTGGCCAGGGAACGGGCCAGGTACAGCCCGAGGCCGGTGCCGCGGCCGCCGCTGACGCTCCGCTCGAAGATCCGCGGGACGAGTTCGGGAGGTATCCCGGCGCCCTCGTCGCCGATCTCCACCACCACGTGGCTCACGGTCGGCTTGGTGCGGATCGTCACGGTTCCGGCCCCGTGCATCAGCGAGTTGTCCAGCAAGGTCGCGACGATCTGGGAGAGGCCCTCGGGGTTGGTCATGCCGACGAGGCCCCGCTCCCCGATGATCCGCACGTCCCGGCCGTCCCGCCGGAAGATGGGCCGCCACTCCTCGACCTGCTGGGCGATGATCTCGTCGATCGGCGAGGCGGCCGCGGTGCCCGTCCGGTCGTGCTTGGCGCGCGACAGCAGTTGCTCGACGACCGCGACGAGCCGTTCGGCCTGCGCGACGGCGGCGGCGCCCTCCTCCCGGACGACGTCCGGGTAGTCGGCCGCCTCGATCATCTCCTCCAGCCGCATGGACAGCGCGGTCAGCGGCGTGCGGAGCTGGTGGCTGGCGTCGGAGGCGAACTCGCGGCTGTTGGCCAGCAGGTCGGCGATGCGGACGGCGCTGCGGTCCAGGACCTCGGCGACCTGGTCGGCCTCCGGGATGCCGTAGCGGCGGCGGCGCGGCCTGGCGTTGCCGCTGCCGAGCCGGTCGGCGGTCTCGGCGAGGTCGATCAGCGGCACCGTCAGCTTGCGGGCCTGGACCATCGCCAGGCCGACGGTGACGGCGACGCCGAGCAGCGCGAGGCTGGCGATGAGCAGCAGCAGCCGCAGCGCGTCGGCGCGGACCGCCGCGCCGGGGCGCGATATCCGCACCCGTACCCCGTCTTGGGTCGCGGTGGCGGTGAGCGATCGTTCGGCTCGGGCGGGACCGGCGGTGAGCGTCCGGCCGTCCGGCATGGTGATGGAGATGTGCCGGTCCGGATACTCGCGCGCGATCACGTCGCCGGTGACCGGCCGGTGCCTCTCCAGGTCGAGGCCGACACCGCCGGCGATGGAGGACGCCTCACGGTCCAGGGACCGGGCGGCGCCGTCGTAGACGAGCTTGTGCGCGGTGTAGGCGAGGGGTATGCCGAGCAACAGGATCGCGACCACCGCCACCGCGAGCGTCGACAGGAGGAGTCGGCGCCTCATCAGGGCTCCTTCGAGGGTTGGGTCACGGGCCGTGCGGCACCGCGCCCGGGGCCCCTCGGGAAGGCCCCGGGTCGTGTCGCGCGGCCGTGGCGGCCGGAGCTAGTCGCCGCGTTCGAACCGGAAGCCGACGCCCCGCACGGTCGTGATGTAGCGGGGACTGCCGGCGTCGTCGCCGAGCTTGCGGCGCAGCCAGGAAATGTGCATGTCGAGCGTCTTTGTGGAACCCCACCAGTTGGTGTCCCACACCTCGCGCATGATCTGTTCGCGGGTCACGACCTTGCCCGCGTCCCTGACGAGGACGCGGAGCAGGTCGAACTCCTTGGTGGTCAGCTGGAGCTCGTGTTCGCCCATCCAGGCGCGGCGCGACTCGGCGTCGATCCGCACCCCCTGGACGATCGGCGTCTCGGTGCTGCCCCGGCGCAGCAGCGCCCGCACCCGGGCGAGCAGTTCGGCCAGCCGGAACGGCTTGGTCACGTAGTCGTCGGCGCCCGCGTCGAGCCCGACGACGGTGTCGACCTCGTCGGCCCTGGCGGTGAGGATCAGGATGGGAACGCCGTGCCCTTCGGCGCGTACCCGGCGGGCCACCTCAAGGCCGTCCAGTTCCGGAAGGCCGAGATCTAGGACGATCAGGTCAACCCCGCCGCCGAGCGCCCGTTCCAGGGCCTGCGGGCCGTCCAGGCTGACTTCGACGGTGTACCCCTCGCGACGCAGCGCGCGGGCGAGAGGCTCGGAGATG
The DNA here is from genome assembly GCF_004348425.1 of Actinomadura sp. 7K507. Taxonomy (GTDB): domain Bacteria; phylum Actinomycetota; class Actinomycetes; order Streptosporangiales; family Streptosporangiaceae; genus Spirillospora. The sequence continues at coordinate 44,750 of NZ_SMKK01000016.1, read as the reverse complement.
GACGTGTCGTCCTCGGCGAGCAGTACTGAGGTCATGAACCGATCGTATGACCATTCTTGAACATTACCCGGCATGCGCCGCGCTCTTGACCTGCGGTTTGCCACTCGTAGTACATCCGCGAATACGTCTAATCAATTTAAATCGGGATGCACCTCTCATTGCACCCAGCCGGCGGGGCGTGCGAGATCACGCGAACACGGCCACGGAGGCCGCCGGCAACCCCAGGGAACCCGATCCGGAATCGCCCATGATGTCTGCGTCCAGGCGTATTGCCGGGTCCGAGGCGAGCAGCAGCCGGGGGCGGGGCCTCCCGGGCGCGGCCACGGCCGGGAGCACCACCGGCAGCGCACCGAAATTCGCCGCGACGCACACCCCGCCGCGCCACATCATCAGCCAGCGCATCCTGCCCTCGTCCACCTCGACGGCCGTCTCGGTCAGGCGCGGGTCGTTCAACTCCGGCCGGGCTCGGCGCAACGCGATGAGGGCACGGTGCCATTCGAGCAGATCACGATGGTGCGGCCGGTCGGGCTCCGACCAGTCGAGGACCGAACGCCGGAAAGTGTCCACAGCCTGTGGATCGGGAATCGCGCCGCTCCAGCCGTGCCGTGCGAACTCCCGCCGGCGTCCCTCGCTGACCGCACGCGCCAGCTCGGGGTCCTGGTGGTCGGTGAAGTAGCACCACGGGGTGGACGCGCCCCATTCCTCGCCCATGAACAGCATGGGCGTGAAGGGCGCGAGCAGGAGCAGCGCCGCGCCGACCTTGAGCATCGACGGGGAGATCTCCGAGGACGCCAGGACTGTGCCGATCCTGTCACCCGCGGCGCGGTTGCCGACCTGGTCATGGTTCTGCAGGAAGCCGAGGAACCGGTGTGCGGGGGTCTCCTGCGTGTTGACCGGGCGTCCGTGGTGCCGTCCCCGGTAGGCGGACATGGTGCCGTTGTGCACGAAGACGTCCGTGAGTGCCTTCTTGAGCGTCCCCAGAGAGCCGAAGTCGCAGTAGTAGCCCTGGCGCTCGCCGGTGAGCGCGGCATGCAGAGCGTGGTGGAAGTCGTCGCTCCACTGCGCGTCCAGCCCGTATCCGCCCGCCTCCCTGGACGTCACCAGGCGCGGGTCGTTCAGGTCGGATTCCGCGATGAGGAACAGGTCCCGTCCAAGGTGCGCCGAGAGGCCCGCCACCGATCGCGCCAGCTCTTCGAGTACGTGCACGGCGCTGTGGTCGGTGATGGCGTGGACGGCGTCGATGCGGAGCCCGTCGAAGTGGTAGTCGCGCAGCCACATCAGCGCGTTCTGGACCACGAAAGCCCGGACCTCGTCCGCCCCCTCCTGGTCGAAGTTCACCGCGTCGCCCCATGGCGTGGTGTGGGCCCCGGTGAAGTACGGCCCGTAGTCGGCCAGGCGGTTCCCGTCCGGCCCGAGGTGGTTGTAGACGACGTCCAGGACGACGGCCAGACCGCGCTCATGGGCGGCGTCCACGAAGCGCTTCAGCCCGTCTGGACCGCCGTACGGCTCATGCGGCGCCCACAGGTGAACACCGTCATACCCCCAGCCGTGATGGCCGGGGAAGGCGGCGACGGGCAGAAGCTCCACCGCGTCGATGCCGAGCGCCACCAGATGGTCGAGATGCCCGGCCGCCGCGTCGAACGTCCCTTCGGGTGTGAACGTGCCCACGTGCATCTCATACAGGACGCTTCCGGGGAGCGGACGTCCGTGCCAGTGCTGGTCCGTCCATGCGAACCGGTCGTGGTCGTAGACGCGGCTCAAGCCGTGGACGCCGTTCGGCTGCCACGGGGAGCGCGGGTCGGGCAGGACCTCGTCCGCGCCGTCCAGGGCGAAGCCGTAGTCGGTCCCGTGCGCGGCGCCCGGTACTTCGGCCCCCCACCAGCCTGAACGTCCGTCCAGCCGCTCCATGGGGTGCCGGGCGCCTCCCACCACGACGTCCGCGCGGCGGGTGGCGGGTGCCCAGACCTCGAACCCGATGGTCACCGATCGATTTCCCTTGGGACGAGCAACGCGACGGGCAGATGCTCGAAGAGGCGTGCGGCGTCCAGGATGGGACCCATGTGCGTGCAGCCGGTCAGCACGTCCCGCCAGCCCTGGTGGACGACGTCGACCCTGGTCCGCTCCCAGCCGCCGCGGCGTTCCAGCCCCACCGGCAGCCGGGTGGCCAGCGCCACCGCGTCGCCGCGGGCGAACCCGATCACGTGCTCGGCGGCCGGACCGCGGGCGGCGACCGGCTCGTGCCGGGACCCCGGGCCGAACCACTCCGGATGCGCCCGGCGCAGCCGCAGCGCCCGCGAGGTGACCAGCAGCTTCTCGTCGTCGGCCTCCTTCGGCAGCCGGCCGGTGTCCAGCCGCTGGAGATGCTCCCGGCGGCGCCCGTAGTCGACCGGCCGCCGGTTGTCGGGGTCGACCAGCGTCAGGCCGGTCATCTCGCAGCCCTGGTAGACGTCCGGGACGCCCGGCATGGCCAGCTGGACGAGCTTCTGCCCGAGCGAGTTCACGCGCGCGTACGGAGCCAGCTTCGACACGAACGCGGCCAGGTCGGTGACGAGGTCCGGGTCCGCCAGGACGCCGCGCGCGTACGCGAGGACCGCCTCCTCGTAGGCGGGGTCCTGGTCGGTCCACGAGGTGCGGGTCTTGGCCTCGCGCATCGCCTTGGTGAGGAACTCCTCCAGGCGGCCGGTGGTGATCGGCCACGCGCCGACGAGCGTCTGCCACAGCAGGTATTCGAGGTCCGGTTCCAGGGGCGACTCGCCCGGGCTCCCCTGTTCACCGGGACCACCCTGTTCACCGGGACCCCAGTGCCGCCAGCGGTCCACGGCCTCCGCCCACTCGCCCGGCAGCTCCGACAGGACGGACAGCCAGGCGCGCACGTCCTCCTCGCGCTTGGTGTCGTGCGTGGACAGCGTCGTCATCGTGGACGGCCAGTCGCGGGCGAGCCTGATGCAGTGCGAGTGGAAGTCCTGGGGGCTCACCGAGAACCGGCTGGGATCGCCGCCGACCTCGTTCAGGACGGCCATGCGGTTCCACCTGTAGAAGGCCGTGTCCTCCACGCCCTTGGCCGCGAGCGGAGCCGACGTCTGCTGGAACCGCACGATGAACTCGGCGGCGGTCTGCTCCCCGCGTCCGAGGGCCAGTTCCACGACGGTCTCCAGGTCGCCGTGGAGTTCCTCTGGCAGATGCGCTCGTGCACGGCGAGCGGCCTCCTCCAGGACGTCCACGGCCGTCTGAGGCGGGTCCTCCCCTGGCACGACGTAAGCGCGGTAGACGGGCATGGCGACGAGCAACTCCACCAAAGCCCGTTCCAAGCCGGGGCGGCGTTCGCCCACGACCCGGTGGAGGACGCGCAGAAGGCGGTCGATCTCGGGCTTCAGGCTGTGGGTCGCCGCGTGGAGGCGGGCCTCGCGCTCCACCTCCCCGAAGTCGCGCGGGCCGCCGGTGACCGCCACGTAAAGGTCGGTGAGCGGCTTCTCCCCGGCCGGGTCGATGAACAGCCCGCCGACCATGCCGAGCGAGTCGTAGCCGGTGGTGCCCGCGCACGGCCAGTCCGGCGGGAGCCGCTCCTCCCCCTCGGTGATCTTCTCGACCGGCAGCCAGGCGTCCGGGGCCGCGTCCGACAGCCGCCGCAGGTACCCGCGCGGGTCGGCGAGCCCGTCCGGATGGTCGACGCGCAGGCCGTGCACCATGCCCTCCTCGACCAGGCCCAGCAGCAGGGCGTGCGTGCGCTCGAAGACCTCGGGGTCCTCCTGCCGCACCCCGGCCAGGCCGGAGATGTCGAAGAAGCGGCGGTAGTTGGGCTCGCCCTTGCCGGGCAGGACGACGCGGCCGCCGCCCGCCTCCCAGTCGATGTCGAACCACTTCGCGTACGGCGATCCCCGCCCCTCCGCGACGACGGAGGCGAACGGCATGTTCGCCTCCACCGGCTCCGGGATCGCCATGTGGTTCGGGACGACGTCGACCAGCAGCCGCAGCCCGTGCGCGCGGAACCGGGCAGCCATGGCCCCGAACGCCTCGGCGCCGCCCAGCTCGTCCGCCAGGCGGGAGTGGTCGACCACGTCGTAGCCGTGCGTGGACCCGGGTGCGGCTTGCAGGATCGGCGACAGGTAGACGTGGGACACGCCCAGGGACGCCAGGTAGGGGGCCAGCGCGGCCGCCTCGGCGAACCCGAAGTGCTCGTCCGGCGTTCCGCGGAGCTGGAGCCGGTAGGTGCCGGTCGGGGGCGCGCCGAAGCCGTCCCCGGCGGGGAGGGGCTGTTCGGACGGGTTCTCTTCGGCCACGTTCTCTTCGGACAGGTGATCCTCGGACACGGTCTCCTCATCAGGGGGGTGGTCGGGGAGCGGTTCCTCAGACACGGCGCAGGACTCCAACACGGCGCAGGACTCAGACACGGCGCAGGACCTGGATCGAGCGGTCGGCGACCTGGACGGTCTCGCGCGCCTTCACGACGGGCGACTCCTCCTCCGCCAGCAGCGGGTCCGCGGTGTCGAGCATCTTTATCCACATTTGCCCGTATGCGGCGGGCGGAAGCGTGAACGCCAGATCCCCGTCGTGCCCGTTGATCAGCAGGAGGAACGAGTCGTCCCTGACCTGCCTTCCCCTGGAGTCGGGCTCACCGATCGCGTCGCCGTTCAGGAACACGTTCAGCGACTTGCTGAAGCCGGCGGACCAGTCGCGGTCGCCCATGTCCGTGCCGTCGGGCGTGAACCAGACGAGGTCGGGCAGATCCTCGGGTCGCGCCCTCCCCCCGGGCTTGGCGTTCGCCGAGCGGCGGGCCTTCTTCGTCCGCTGGTCGCCGAGGAAGAAGCGCCGCCTCCGGAACACCGGATGCTCCGTGCGCAGCGTCGACAGGTGCCGGACGAAATCGAGCATGAAGCCGCGCTCGTCATAGCCGCGCTCGTCATAGCCGCGCTCGTCACGGCCGCGCTCAGCGAGGCCGCGGTCCGAGCGGTCCGAGCGGTCGGACGGCCGGGGCGAGCGCAGGTCCTCGCTCAAGCCCGTCCAGTCGACCCAGGAGAGTTCGTTGTCCTGGCAGTAGGCGTTGTTGTTGCCGTCCTGCGTCCGGCCGATCTCGTCGCCGTGCAGCAGCATCGGCACCCCCTGCGACAGGAACAGCGTGGTCAGGAAGTTGCGTTTCTGCCGCTCGCGTAGGGAGACGACGTCCAGGTCATCGGTCGGCCCCTCGGTACCGCAGTTCCACGACCGGTTGTCGTCGGTGCCGTCCCGGTTGCCCTCCCCGTTGGCCTCGTTGTGCTTCCTGTCGTAGGAGACCAGGTCGTTCAGCGTGAACCCGTCATGGCACGTCACGAAGTTGATCGAGGCGATCGGGCGGCGGCCGTCGTCGGCGTACAGGTCTGACGAGCCCGTCAGCCGGGACGCGAAGTCGGGCAGCGCGCCCGGCTCCCCGCGCCAGAAGTCCCGGATCGTGTCGCGGTACTGCCCGTTCCACTCCGTCCACAGCGGCGGGAAGTTGCCGACCTGGTAGCCGCCCTCGCCGACGTCCCACGGCTCGGCGATCAGCTTCACCTGCGAGACGACCGGGTCCTGCTGCACGAGGTCGAAGAACGCCGACAGCCGGTCGACCGCGTGCAGCTCGCGGGCCAGCGTCGCCGCGAGGTCGAAGCGGAACCCGTCCACGTGCATCTCGGTCACCCAGAACCGCAGCGAGTCCATGATCAGCTGCAGGACGTGCGGGCTGCGCATCAGCAGGCTGTTCCCGGTGCCCGTCGTGTCCATGTAGTAACGGGGGTCGTCCTCGGTGAGCCGGTAGTACGAGGGGTTGTCGATGCCGCGGAAGGACAGCGTCGGCCCCAGGTGGTTGCCCTCGGCGGTGTGGTTGTAGACGACGTCGAGGATCACCTCGATGCCCGCCGCGTGCAGCGCCTTCACCATCGCCTTGAACTCCAGGACCTGCTCGCCCCGCCGCCCCGACGAGGAGTACTCGTTGTGCGGCGCGAAGAAGCCGATGGTGTTGTAGCCCCAGTAATTGCGCAGTCCGCGGCTCGTCAGCGCGTCGTCGTGGACGAACTGGTGGACGGGCATCAGCTCCACCGCCGTCACCCCGATCGAGCGCAGATGATCGATGATCACCGGGTGGGCGAGGCCGGCGTACGTGCCGCGCAGCGCCGCCGGGATGTCCGGATGCCTCGCGGTGAGGCCCTTGACGTGCGCCTCGTAGATCACGGTCTCGTGGTAGGGGATGCGCGGCGGCCGGTCGTCCCCCCAGTCGAAGTACGGGCTGACGACCACCGACCGCATCGTGTGCCCCGCCGAGTCGGCGTCGTTCATCGAGCAGGGGTCGCCGAAGTTGTAGCCGAAGCAGGACTCGTCCCAGTCGACGGCCCCCTCGACCGCCTGCGCGTACGGGTCGAGGAGCAGCTTCGCGGGGTTGCACCGCAGGCCCCGGCGCGGCTCGTAGGGCCCGTGCACCCGGAACCCGTACCGCCGGCCCGGCATGACGCCCGGCAGGTATCCGTGCCACACGAAGGCGTCCACCTCCGGGAGCGCGAGCCGTGTCTCCTCGCCGTCGCCCGCCGGCCCGTCGAACAGGCACAGCTCGACCCGCTCGGCCACCTCGGAGAACACGGCGAAGTTCGTTCCCGCGCCGTCGAACCGGGCCCCGAGGGGGTAGGCGTCGCCCGGCCAGATCTGAGCCACTGTCCCGACCCTCCCGTCCGCGGCGCCGCCGTCTCCGGCACACGCGATCCGGTGTGCGGGCGCGGCGACGCACGGGACATGCCTTCCCCGTGAGGTTTAGATCACACCGGCACCGATTGGGAGGCCTCTGGCCAGATCGGACATTCCTGAGCTACTTTAGGGGAGCCTAACCTTAATGAGGGTGCCCTAAGCTCCCCTGGTCAGGTGCGTGGAGCCCGGCAAGCCGCACGGAAGGTCTACCCAGCCGCATGTACGTGTGCATCTGCAACGCCGTCACCGAAGGCGACGTCAACGGCTGCATGGCGGACGGTTGCACGACCGCCAAAGAGGTCAAGGCCGCCTGCGGCTTCAAGCCGGGATGCGGCATGTGCACCAAGCGCATCCACACGATGGTCAGCGAGTACCGCACGGCGAGCGAACTCGCGGACGCCCTCACCGGCGGCCCGGCGACGCTGACCCCCGTCCCCGAGGCTCCCCGTGCTCCGCGCGTCCCCGGACCCGGCGTCCACGTGCCCGGACCGGCCGTTCCCGAACAGCCCTTCACCGAACAGGCCGTTCCCGAACGACCCGGCCCCGCACCGGACGTCCTCGCACAGACCGCCGCAGAGAACACCGAAGGGGGAGCCGCTCCGCAGACCGCCGCCTGATCCGATCCCGGATACCCGCATGGTCCCGCCCACCAGGGCGGAAGCGCCATAGCGGGGGTTAGTGCTGTCCTAAACAGGACGGCCGTGCAAGCATGGGACCATGGAAGGCGACAAGGACATCATCGCGCTGCTGAACGACCAGCTCACCGCGGAGCTCACTGCGATCAACCAGTACTTCCTGCACTCGAAGATGCAGCAGAACTGGGGTTTCACCCGCATCGCCAAGCACACCCGCGACGAGTCGTTCGACGAGATGCGGCACGCGGAGCGGCTGACCGACCGGATCCTGTTCCTGGAGGGACTGCCGAACTACCAGAAGCTCGGCACCCTGCGGATCGGGCAGACCATCGTCGAGCAACTCGAGGCGGACCTCGCCATCGAGCATGAGGCGGTCGCCAGGCTGCGCCCCGGCATCGACCTGATGCGCTCGCGCGGGGACGTCACCTCCGCCCGGATCTTCGAGGACATCCTCGCCGACGAGGAAGAGCACATCGACTACCTGGAGACCGAGCTGAGCCTCGTCCAGGAACTCGGCGAGCAGAACTACAAGCAGCGGCTCACCAGCGCACCCGGCGAAGACGTCATCGAACCCGTCTGAGCCGCTACGGCGAACCCGTCTGAGCCGCGCTACGGCCTCTCTCGGTCCGCGGGCCTCGGCCTCGTGTTGCGGCGACGCTACGGCCTCTCCTGGTCCGCGGGCCTCGGCCTCGGGTAACGGCGCAGCACATAAGGCTGGATGATGCCGAGGCCCCGGACCGGACGCCGCACGATACGCGTCACCTCGTAGTCCGGCCGTCCCTCCAGCCGCGCCGCCAGCTCACTGTCGATCACGACCGCGCCGGGCCGCGCCAGCGACGTCAGCCGGGCGGCGAGGTTGACGGTCGTGCCGAACACGTCCCCCATCAGCGGCAGCACCGGCCCGTAGGCGGCGCCGACCCGCACGTCCGGGAACTCGGTCTCGTCCTGGATGGCCGACGCCACCGTCAGCGCGATCTCCGCCCCGATCTCCGGCGTCTCCGCGCTGAACAGCACCTCGTCGCCGAGCGTCTTCACCAGCCGCCCGCCGAGCGAGGCGACGATGTCGGCGGCGGTCTCCTCGAACCACTCCACCACCCGGGCCAGCTCGATCTCCTCGAGCTCCCGGCTGACCTGCGTGAACGACACCATGTCCGCGAACCCGACCGTGGTCATCGGGCGCCCGGCCGGGTCGCCGTTCTCCCGCGTCGCCGCCGCGCCCAGCGCCCGCGTCCCCGCCGCCGCCAGCTGCCGCCGCCAGGCGTGCACGACCAGCGGCTCGAACTCGCCGATGTGCTTCTGGGCGATGTCCACGATCGTCTCCACCGCCTCCGCGGACGGCGCATCGTTCATGTCCTGCGGCAGCATGCTCCGCAGCAGGCTGACCTGCCACTCGGCGAGCCGCGTCATCGTCTGCCCGAACGCCCGGACCAGGCGGATCACGCCGTCCTCGTCGAGGATCCCGTCGTCCACCAGCCGCCGGAGACGGTCCAGGGCCGCGACGTCCCCCTCGGTGTAGGCGACGGTCTCGTCCGGCATCGACGGGTAGCCGAACGCCCGCCAGATCCTGCCGGAGAACTCCCGCGACACCCCCGACAGCCGGACCGCGTCGACACGGGTGTAGCGCAGCTCGCCTCCGAGCAGGAGCTCTTCGATCTCCTTCGGATCCGGCAATCCGGCCGCCATCATCCGCCCCTCAGTCCGCCGCCGTCCCCGGCCAGGGATGCCGGCGCCATGGATCGGTATCGGGACATATCGTTGCAGATCAGCAACACGATCAACGTCCGGACCACAGGTCCACGTTCCCCGTTCACCGGACGTGCACCACGTCTCCCGCGCTGACCACGCGGTCCCCGTCCGTCCCGGTGACCACCAGGCGCCCCGACCCGTCCACGTCCCGCGCCGTACCGGTCAGCCTCTCCTCCCCGGGCAGTTCGACCCTCACCTGGCGGCCGAGCGTGGCGCACAGGTCCTTGTACGCGGTACGCAGGCCGCTGCTCTCCGGATCACCGCCGAGCTCCGTCCATTCCCGGTACCAGGTCGCGAACTCGCGCAGGATCGCGCGCAGCAGCGGCGCCCGGTCGCTCAGCGGCGCGCCCTCGATGGCCAGCGAGGTCGCGGTGTCCACCGGCAGCTCCGGCTCGCGCAGCCCGACGTTCAGCCCCACCCCCACGACGAGCCCGCCGTCGATCTTCTCCGCGAGGATTCCCGCCAGTTTCCGCTGCCCGACCAGCAGGTCGTTCGGCCACTTGAGCCGCACGTCCACGGCCACGTCGCCGCCGTCGCCGAGGAACCGCTCCCCCTCCTGCGACCAGGCGGTCATACGCCGGACGGCGGTGGCGACGGCCACGCCCGTCAGCAACGGCGCCCACCCCAGCATCGGCACCGGCACCTGGGGCCGCAGCAGCATCGAGAACATCAGCCCCGACCGCGGCGGCGCCGTCCAGGTCCGCCCCAGCCGCCCGCGCCCGGCCGTCTGCAGCTCGGTGACCAGTACGGTGCCCTCCGGGGCGCCCTCCCCGGCCAGCACCGCGAGGTCGGCGTTGGTGGACCCCGTCTCCCCCACGACACGGACGTTCCGCCAGAACCCGCCCTCCCGGACGAGCGCCCGACGCAGCGCCGTCTCGTGCAACGGCGGCCGATCAAGATCTCCGTACGGTGACTCACTCACCCGACCATCAAACCTCAGAAGGACTCGATCTTGGGGGGGCACCCGCCCGTCAACCCGTCGCGCGGTCGTTAGGGTGCCGTCCATGGATGGTGTGACGCTGCGGCGTGATGGGCATGTTGCGGAGATCGTGCTGGACCGGGCAGAGGCTCTGAACGCCCTGTCGACGGCCATGGCGCGGCGCCTCACGAGCGTCTGCGCCGAGGTGGCGGCGGACGCGTCCGTCCGCTCGGTGGTGCTCAGCGCGGCCGGGGAGAAGGCCTTCTGCGTCGGCGCCGACCTCAAGGAACGCAACTCGATGTCCGACGAGGACTTCATGGCGCAGCGCCCGATCTTCCGGGCCGCGTTCGGCGGCATCCTGAACATGCCGCAACCGGTCGTCGCCGCCGTGCACGGCTACGCGCTCGGCGGCGGCTGCGAGTTCGCCCTGTCCGCCGACCTGATCGTCGCGGACGAGACCGCGGTGTTCGGCCTGCCCGAGGTGAGCGTCGGCCTCGTCCCCGGCAGCGGCGGCACCCAGCTCGCCCTGCGCCGCCTCGGCGCCGGCAAGGCCGCCGACCTGGTCCTCACCGGCCGCCGCGTCGGGATCGAGGAGGCCCTCGAACTCGGCCTCGCCGACCGCGGGGTCCCCGCCGGCGCCGCCCGCGACGAGGCCCTGACCCTCGCCGGCGTGATCGCGCAGAACTCTCCGGTCGCCGTCCGCGCCGCCAAGCGCGCCCTCCGCCAGGGCGACGGCGTGGGCCTGCAGGCCGGCCTCGACCTGGAGGAGAACGCCTGGCGCACCGCGGCCTTCTCCCCCGACCGCCGCGAGGGCATCGCCGCGTTCAACGAGAAGCGCAAGCCCGACTGGCCGTCCTGAGCGAACGGCCGGCCGGTCAGCCGGCGTTGCCGAGGTCGTCCGAGCAGCCCGCCTCCAGGCGGGACCACTGGGCCGTGGGACGTCCGCCGGTGCGGAAGACCCAGCTGGCCTCCCCTTCCCGGGGCCATCCGGCGGGCGAGTCCTCCCAGTCCTCCTGGCGGCCGTACACGGTCAGGTCCATCAGCGCGTAGGCGATGTCGAGCGCCTCGTCGCCGCGGCCGCTCGTCCAGTAGGTCTCGAACACCCGGTCGCCGACCCGCAGGTAGCACACGATGTGGAACATGCCGACCGTGCGCCCGGTCAGCAGCGTCTCGACGGAATCCTGGGCGGAGTACCAGGGCATGTCCCAGCCCATGAAGTCGCGGTACCGGACGCTCTCCTCGTACGGGCCCTGGCAGAGCGTCGCGTAGGTGATGTCCGCGGCGTGCAGGGCGGACAGCTCGCGGACCTGCCCGTTGAAGTACGTGCAGCCCTCGCACTGCTCGGCGGCGGGACGGCCGGTGTACCACATCATGTAGTAGGCGACCAGCCGGCGGCGGCCCTCGAACGCCTCCAGCAGCGTCACCGGCCCGTCCGGGCCGATCAGCGGCGTGGCGGCGTCCACCTCGACCATCGGCAGCCGCCGGCGGGCCGCGGCGATCGCGTCGCCTTCGCGCGTGTGCGCCTTCTCCCGGACCCGCAGCTCGTCCAGCCGGGCCTGGAAGGCGGCCCGGTCGACCACGTCGGGCATCGGCTGAGTCGTGTCGGTGTTCATGGGATCTTCCCTTCCTCCTGATGGACTTTCACCCCACCGACGAAGGGCACCCTCCCGGGATCGACATCACCGCGTAAATTTCGCTGGATCAGAGTTCGTCCAGGCGTCCGGCCAGGTAGCGGCGGTCAGCCTCGGTCGGCGCCAGCTTCAACGCCTCCTCGTACGCGGCTCTGGCCTCGGCGGCGCGGCCGTCGCGGCGGAGCAGGTCGGCGCGGGTCGCGGGCAGGAGGTGATACCCGTCGAGCCGCCCGGACGCCGTGATCTCGTCCACCAGCGCCAGACCGGCCGGGACTCCGTCCGCCATCGCCACCGCCACGGCGCGGTTGAGCTCCACGACCGGGGACGGCGCGAGCCGTCCCAGCTCGGCGTACAGGACGGCGATCTGCGGCCAGTCCGTGCTCGCGGCGTCGGCCGCGGTGGCGTGGCAGGCGGCGATGGCGGCCTGCACCTGGTAGGGCCCGGCGCGCCGCAGGGCCAGCGCCTCGTCAAGGGTCGCCACCCCCTCGGCGATCAGCTCCCGGTCCCACCGTGACCGGTCCTGGTTCTCCAGCGTGACCAGCACGCCGTCTGCCGTGCGCGTCGCGCGCCGGGCCTCGTGCAGCAGCATCAGCGCGAGCAGCCCGCGCGGCTCGGGCTCGCCGGGCATCAGCCGGACGAGGACCCGGCTCAGGCGGATGGCCTCGGCCGTCAGGGCCCGGTCCGGGTCCTCCTCGCCGTAGCCCTGGTTGAAGATCAGGTAGAGCACCGCGAGGACGGCGGCGAGCCGCCGCGGTAGCAGTTCGGCGGGCGGGACCCGGTACGGGATACCGGCCTCGTGGATCTTGCGCTTCGCGCGGACCAGCCGTTGCGCCATGGCGGGCTCGGCGGTCAGGAACGCCCTGGCGATCTCGGCGGTGCTCATGCCCGCCAGCGTGCGCAGGGTGAGCGCGACCCGGGCCGGGAACGGCAGCGCCGGATGGCAGCAGGTGAAGATCAGACGCAGCCGCTCGTCCGGAATGTCCGCCACCGGCGGCTCGCCGGGGTCGCGGGCCAGCACGGCGACCTGCCGCAGCTTGGCCGCCCCCGCCGCGTCCCGGCGCAGCCGGTCGATCGCGCGGTTGCGGGCGGCCGTCGTCAGCCAGGCGCCCGGACGCCGCGGAACGCCGTCACGCGGCCATTTCTCCAGCGCGGCGGCGAACGCGTCCTGCGTGCAGTCCTCGGCCAGGTCCCAGTCCCCCGTCATTCCGATAAGGGTGGCGACGACCTGGCCCCACTCGTCCCGGTACGCCGCGTCGACCGCCGCTCGAATCCGGTCGGACTCGGTCATTCCCAGACGGGACGGATCTCGACCCCGCCCTGGCGCGCGTAGGGATGGCCGGCAGCGATCTCGATCGCCTCGTCCAGGTTCTCGCACTCGACGATCACGACACCACCGACGACGTCCTTCGTCTCGGCGTAGGGCCCGTCCGTCACCAGCGTCTCGTCGTCGCGGACCCGGACCGTGGTCGCGTCCACCACCGGACGCAGCCGCTCGCCCATGACCTCGGCACCGCGCCGTTCGAGATCCGCCTGCCACGCCTGGTGCACCGGATCGTCCGCGAGCTCCTCATTGCTCGGCGAGACCACCTCGTCATCACAGATCAGCAGCACGTACTTCATACGCCCGATTCTCCTACGCGAGAGGCTTAGCCATGCAGACGACGTTGCGGCGGCCCTCCGGGCGGCCGCAACAGGGACCACGAGGGGACGCCCTGTCCGTCGAGCAACGGGGTGGTCCATCTCGCGGGTACCGTCGCGAACGGCTAGACAAGCTCAAGGCTCTCGGGTTGCCTGGCATGAGCGGAGCTGACCTGCATGGATCGCTAACGCGGTTCACGTGGACATTCGGTTCAAAGTGGATCTATCGCTCTAGACTGTCGTTCCTGTGGCCGATACTGGGCTCGGCATCGCACGGGATGGCTACACAGGTCGGATGGGCGGATGAACGATCGGATCGAGGCACTGGCCGCGCGGTCGCCGAACTTCGGGTTCCTGCTGCCACACGAGCCGCTGCTGGTGTTGTACGGCGTGGGGGCGGAAGCGGCGATCTTCACCGATCCCAACGTAGCTTTGTTCAAGGCCCGCCAGTTCGGCGAGGTCCTGGCCACCGACCTGGTTCGCCGTGGCCAGGTTCGGGTCGACGGCGACCGGCAGGTCGACCGGCTGCGCGCGCTAAACCGGGAAGGCTATCTCCATGGGAAGGTCGCCCAAGCCTTCGACCACATCCGGGGAGTCGGCAACCAGGCGGTTCACGCCAATCTAGCCGTGGACAACGGCCCCGCGGCCCAGCGCTCGGCGTTCGAGTCCGTTCAGACGTGTTTCCGGCTGGCCGTGTGGTTCCACCGGCTGCTGACCGGATCCCGAGAACAGGTTCCGTTCGTACCGCCGCAACCGCCAACAGCGGACAAGTCCCCAACAGCCGTCGAAGCGGCCGAGATCGAAGCCCTACGCAAGGACGTCGAACGCGCTCAGGATGCGCTTGCCCAGGCCCGGCTGACCTATGAGGCCAAGACCTCCAGGCTCCAGGCCGAAGAGGATGCCCGCCGTGCGGCGGAGGAGGAACTGAAGCAAGCCCGTTCCGCACAAAGCGAGCTGACCGCGCTGGTCAACGCGATGCGTGACGAACTAGCGGCCATCCGCCGCGAGTTCGATAAGAGTAGGCCAGTTACAACTCTGGAGCAGCGCGAGAAGCTGCTTGCCAATGCCGAGAGCGCCGCCCGCGAGCCTCTCACCGAGGCGCAGGTCCGCGAGCAGCTCGATCGGATGCTGGCAGAGACGGGCTGGTCGGTACAGAACTCGGGTGTCGGGATGGATCTGTTCACACGCCAAGGGGTCGCGGTACGCGAGGTCACCATGAAGGCTGGCCGGGCCGACTACCTGCTGTACGTGGACCGCAAGCTCGCGGGTGTGATCGAGGCCAAGCGGGAGGGCGCCGACCTGGCCGCCGCCAGTGAGCAGGCTGACCGGTACGCAGCCAGCCTGACGGCTGGTCAAAAGAGGGCGGCCTGGCGTCCCGAGCTTCAATTCCGCTACGCCAGCGATGGAGGGATGACCTGGTTCCGCAACACTCTGGACCCCGACTCGCGCTCGCGAGAGGTGTCGTTCTTCCATCGGCCCGAGACGCTGGCCCGCTGGATGCACGACGCCGACAACGACCCGCAGGCGCCCACCTACCGGGCCAAACTTCGGCTCCGCCTACCTGAGCTGATCACTGCTGGACTTCGTCCCGCCCAGATCGAGGCGATCCATGGGCTGGAGCGGTCACTTGCGGCGGGCCGCGAGCGCGCCCTGATCCAAATGGCCACCGGGGCCGGCAAGACATTCACCGCCGCCACGTTCTCCTACCGGCTGCTGAAGTTCGCCAAGGCGGAGCGAATCCTATTTTTGGTCGACCGCAACAACCTCGGTACCCAGGCGCGAACCGAATTCGAGAACTACGCCACCCCCGACGACGGCCGGAAGTTCACCGAACTGTATAACGTGCAGCAGCTCACCGGCAGCGACATGCTGGCCTCCTCCAAAGTGGTAGTGTCCACCATCCAGCGTCTCTATCTGGGGCTTTCCGGTAGAGCCATCCCACAGGGCGACGACCCGGATCTGGACTCCTACGAAGTGGATGACGAACTCGACATCGCATACAATCCGCGGTTCCCGCCGGAGACCTTCGATCTGATCATCGTGGATGAGTGTCATCGCTCCATCTACGGCAAATGGCGGACAGTCCTGGAGTACTTCGACGCGCCGCTCGTCGGACTGACCGCAACACCAGTGGCCCAGACCTTCGGGTTCTTCCATCAAAACCTGGTCAGCGAGTACACCTACGAGCAGGCGGTCGCCGACAACGTCAACGTCGACTTCGACGTCTACCGGATCGAGACGGAGATCTCCGAGTCAGGGGCGCTGATCGAGGCAGGTACACGGGTGCCGGTTAGGGACCGCCGCACCCGCGTTCAGCGCTACCAGGATCTGGACGACGATTTCCAGTACGCCGGGCGCGACGTTGGTTCCCGCGTGATCAGCAAGGGTCAACTCAAGACGGTCATCGAGACGTTCCGCGACCGGCTCAACACGGAGATCTTCCCCGAGCGGTCTAAGGTCTCATCTGACCGTCGCATGGTACCCAAAACGCTCATCTTCGCAAAGAACGACGACCATGCTGAGGAAATTGTTACCGCAGTAAGAGACGCCTTCGGCCGCGGCAACGACTTCTGCACGAAAATCACCCACAAGGCGCGCAAGCCGCACGAGTTGCTGGCGGCATTCCGCAACTCCGCACAACTGCGGATCGCCGTCACCGTGGACATGATCGCAACAGGGACCGATGTGAAGGCCCTGGAATGCTTGATCTTCCTCCGGGATGTGCGCAGCTGGGCCTACTTCGAGCAGATGAAGGGGCGCGGTGCCCGTACCATCCCGCTGACCGAGTTTCAGGCTGTCACCCCCGACATCGGAGAGAAGACCCGATTCGTCATCGTCGATGCGATCGGCGTCACCAAGAACCCCAAGGTGGACGCCGCCCCTCTGGACCGCGATGAGACCAAACGAGAGAGCCTAGAGAAACTACTGGCCAAGGTCGCGGCCGGTGCCTATACCGACGATGAGGTCTCCACTCTGGCCTCCCGGCTGTCCCGCCTGGACAAGCAGTTGGCCGACAGGCCCACCGACCGGGCGGAGATCGAGCAAGTCGCCGGCCAGCCTCTGCACACGATCGTGCGCGGCATGGTGGACTCCGTCTCCGTCGACGCCCAGGAAAAAGCCAAGCTCTCCGGCGGAGAGCAGGCCGTCCGGGAGTTGGTCGCGCAGGCTGTGGAACCGCTTGCCCGCAATACCGAGCTACGCAAAAGGCTTCTAGAGATCCGCCGGGCGATCGACCTACTCTACGATGAGGTCAACGCCGACCGGGTGGTCCACGCCGGGGCGGTCGTGGACGCCACAGAGGCCAAGTCGACCATCACGAGCTGGCGCGAGTACCTCGACGACAATCGCGACGAGATTGTCGCCTGGCACGCTGCCTTCACCCAACGGTCCAAGCCGCCACGCGAGGTCTTCGAACAGCTTAGGGCGATCGCAGAACGCATCGCTCGGCCGCCGCGAAGATGGACCCCCGAGCGCCTGTGGAAGGCCTACGAACGGGCCGGGATCGCCGTCGCTCGCAAGGGCGCCCGGCACGGCGTGGCGGATCTGGTCTCGCTAGTCCGCTTCGAGCTCGGCCTGGAGAACGAGCCGCGCCCCTACGCCTCGGTGGTGGAAGAACGCTTCGCCAACTGGCTGGCCAGACAGGAACAGTCCGGGGCGCGTTTCACCGCCGATCAGCTCTGGTGGTTGGATAACATCGCTCGAACGACCGCCATGACGGTGCGCTTCGACACAGCTGACCTAGATCACGTGCCGTTCAGCAGTCATGGTGGCACTGACGGCTTCCTAACCGCCTTCGGCGACGACCGCGCTGTGACCATCCTCGACGAACTAGACCGGGACCTGACCGCATGACCGAGCTGCCGCCAGGCTGGGCGCGAGCAACTCTAGGAGAACTCGCGCACTATCAGAATGGACGAGGCTTCAAGAAGGCCGAATGGTCTGACACCGGGCGCCCCATCATCCGCATCCAAAATCTCACCGGGTCGGGCGATAATTTTAACTACTATCAAGGAGACGTTGAAGATCGCCATATAGTACGACCTGGAGATTTGCTAATTTCATGGGCCGCCACACTTGGGGCATATATTTGGCAAGGACCAGAGGGTGTACTAAATCAGCACATATTTAAAGTCACCCCCTTTATTGACAAGGATTTTCTTTTTTATTTGGTTCAGCATGTAATTGAGGACCTTTATCGCCAAGCACATGGCTCTGGGATGGTTCACATCACCAAAGGCAGATTCGATGCTATGCCTGTAATGGTTCCACCTCTTGCAGAGCAGCAGCGCATCGTCACTGCCCTAGAAGAGCAGACCTCTCGCTTGGATGCGACGCTGTCCGGACTTAGTGCTTCGCTTGAACGTCTTCAGCTTTTTCGGGAATGTCTGACAACACAGGCGGCTACGGGTGGGTTGGTTCCAGATACTCAACGTCACGATTCGCATTTGGAGGGCGTGGGCCTTAACGATGGCTCGCTTCCCAAGATCCCCGCGGATTGGAAGTGGCGGCGATTGGGCGATGTAGCCGAAGTTGTCGGCGGGGTAACTAAAGACAGCAAGAAGCAATCTGATCCAACATACGTTGAGGCCCCTTTCCTCCGTGTGGCTAATGTGCAGAGGGGGCGCCTGGTCCTTGACGAAGTCACGCGGATTCGGGTTCCGAAGGCAAAGTTGGATCAACTGCGGCTACAACCTGGTGATGTGCTACTAAACGAGGGCGGTGATCGTGACAAACTCGGACGAGGATGGATTTGGGAAGGTCAAATTGATGACTGCATCCATCAGAACCATGTTTTCCGGGCACGGGTCCGCGGAACGATAGTTCACCCAAAGATACTTGCTTGGCATCTGAACGGGTTCGGCAAATATTGGTGCGATCGAAACGCAAGGCAGACGGTTAATCTGGCTTCGATCAGCTTGAAGAAGATCAAGATGTTGCCAGTCGCCGTTCCTCCGGAGTTTGTCCCGCAGGAAGCTTTGGTGGAAGAAATTGAGTCCAGGATAATGGCCGCGAATCGGAGCGAGAAAAGTCTCCAGCTCGCCATTGACCGGGGCCTCAGACTACGTTCTCTAATTTTGAAGGTTGCTTTTAAAGCGCATCTCGCACCTCAAGACCCAGGAGATGAGCCTGCGTCAACCTTGTTGATGCGAATTCGGTCGGAGAGAGCGGCTACGCCAAGGATCAGTGGGGGGCGCCGCACCTCAATAGAGAGCGTTACAACTCAGGAAGAGAAACTGCATTGAATGCCGCTGAAACTGTTGATCCGCGGGGGCTGGTAAATCGACTTTGGAGTTATTGTGAGCTTTTGCGGCACAGCGGAGTTTCCACGCTCGACTATGTGGAGCAACTCACCTATCTGCTCTTCCTAAAGATGGCCGATGAGCGCGCCAAGCGGCCACTCAATCCTGAACGGATCGTGCCCGAAGGGCTTGACTGGCCAAGTCTCGTCAATAAGTCTGGCGATGATCTATACGATCAGTACGAGCATGTTCTCAACCAACTTGGCTACGAGCGGGGCATGTTGGGCGCGATCTTCAAGGGCGCCATGAACAAGATCCAGGAATCGGCCGTGCTGGAGCGACTTGTTAAGGACTTGATCAACCCGTACCACTGGTCGAGTGAGAGCGCCGATACCAAGGGCGACGCCTACGAAGGGCTCTTGCAGCGGGGGGCGGAGGATCGCAAAACGGGGGCCGGGCAGTACTTCACCCCAAGGCCGGTGATCGATGCCATGGTTGAGTGCGTTCAACCAGGTCCCAGAGACACGGTCTTCGATCCTGCCTGCGGCACCGGCGGGTTCCTTATCGCCGCGCATGCCTACATCGTCGATCGATACGGCGCAGAGTTGGACGGCGATCGGCGTCGCGCGCTGGACTCCGGGGCGATACGCGGGGTCGAACTGGTGCATGAGACCGCACGGCTAGCTTCTATGAACATGCTGCTGCACGGTATCGGCCAGGCGAACGGCCGGGAGTTGATCGAGGTCAGGGATTCACTAGCCAGATCCCCCTTGGCCCATGCGGATGTAGTGCTGGCTAATCCGCCGTTCGGCGTGGGCTCGGTCACCGGAGAGAACTACGCCAAGTCACGTCAGGACCTGTGGGCCGAGACCACCAACAAGCAACTCAACTTCGTCCAGCACATCTATACCCTGCTGAAACTACACGGCAGGGCGGCGGCCGTCGTGCCCGACAACGTGCTGTTCGAAGGTGGGGCGGGTGAGACGGTCCGGCGTGCACTGTTGCAACGGTGCGACGTGCACACCCTGCTGCGGCTGCCGACCGGCATCTTTTACGCCGGCGGGGTCAAGGCCAACGTACTGTTCTTCGACAAAAAGCCACCGCGTCCCGACGCAACACCGGCCACCAAACGACTCTGGGTATACGACTTCAGAACCGACCAGCACTTCACGATGAAGCAAAAGCCACTCCGCCGGGAGCACTTGGACGACTTCATTAAGTGCTATCGCCCCGGTGAACGCGGCGACCGGATCGAGAGCGAGCGATTCAAGGCTTACGAGTACGCCGAACTGGTCGCCCGGGACAAGGTGAACCTCGATCTGACCTTCATGGAGGACGGAGCCGAGACGCAGGCACTGGAGGAACCGGACGTCATCGCCCAGGAGATCGTGGACGAACTCGAGGCGGCACTGACCGAGTTCTCGGCGATCACCGAGTCGCTGCGCACGCTAAGATCTTCCCGTGAGGATCCCGACATGTCGGATTAATGGCTTCTGCTGCGAAGAGCCTAGAAGGTACCCTGTTCGGTCAGGGGTTCACGCATGACCGACGCACGACAGACCTTCGACTCGCTCTGGTCCTTCTACGGCCGCAGGCTCAGCGCCGAGAGCGTCTCCGGCTTCGAGTTCGTCGAGCAGATCACCTACCTGCTGTTCCTGAAGATCGATCATGAGCGGGCTTCCCGCCAGGTCAACCCCGTCCGGGTGGTGCCGAGGGGGCTGGACTGGCCCTCGCTGACTTCCAAGTCCGGAAGAGATCTGGAACAACAATACGCCCGCATCCTCAGCCAATGCGGTATTCCTGATCCCGCTGCCCCGCCGAGCGAGCTGACCATGCGGACGGTGTTCCGCAAGGCCGTCTCGTCCATCCGGAACCCGGCCGCGCTGGCGGCGCTCATTCAAGACGAGATCGGCAGTCGTTCTTGGAGCGGCCTGATCCCAGCCGTCACCGGCGAGCTGTACGACCTGCTCTTGTACGAGGCCAGCGCCCAGTTCAACATTGAGGCGGGTCAGACGCTCACTCCTCCTCCGTTCGTCTCCGCGGTGGTCGATTGCATACGCCCCAGCGCGGCGGACCGGGTGTTCGATCCCGCCTGCGGTACCGGATCCCTACTGGTCCGGACGCATGCGGCGATGGCTTCAGAGCAGACGAGGCTCGCCGATGATTCGATCATCGGGGTCGATCTGGACGAGCGCATGTGCCGTCTGGCGACCATGAGCCTGCTGTTGCACACCGGCCTGCCGTTCAGCGATCCACCATCGATTTGGGTGGCAGACTCACTCGCTGCTCCAGCGAGCGTGGAACCAACAGTAGTCATCTGCAACCCGCCGTTCCGCAGCACCGCGCCTGCTCCGCGGGGACGCATCGACCTGATCGCATCGACCAGAAATATTCAGCTCAACTTCCTGCAGCACATCGCCAAGATGCTGCCGACCGGCGCCCGCGCCGCAGTCTTCGTCCCCGACAACGTGCTGTTCGCCAGCGGCTCCGCGAAGACGGTCCGCTCCTGGCTGTTCTACCACTGCAACCTGCACACGCTGCTACGCCTGCCCACGGGGGTCTTTGAACGTGGTGGGGTCAAGACCAACGTGCTTTTCTTCGACATGGTTGGCCCGAAGAACGATGGCTCCCCCACGACCGGGCGCCTGGACGTCTACGATTTCCGGACCGGAAAGCACTTCCAGGCCAAGCATGCCCCGCTAACCCGCCGCGACCTCGATCCCTTCGTCGAGTGGTACGAATCGGACCGCAAGCAGCCGACAGATGGGCAAGGCGAGAAGCGTTACCGTTCCTTCACATATGCCGAGCTAGCGGCCAGGGACCTGAACATCGACATCACCTGGCTCCGCGAGGAGGCGGTAGAGGAGGAGTTCCTCTCTCCCCGGCTGATCGCCCGCGAGATCGCCGATGAACTCACTTCCGCCGCCCAGGAGTTCACCGCGCTCGCTGAGGCCCTTCCTGACGCCCCGACTCAGGCGGAAGGCGGTGGGGCGTGACCACACCCCGGCACGAGACCCCGTTCCAGCAGTTCGAAGAAAACATCCGATACGCCGAAGGGCTGGTCATAGGCGGCCGGGCCCTCGAAGGCATTCGGGGCATCCCCAACATGAACTTTGGGGCGCTGTCTGCCGCCCACCCTGAAGATCTCTATCGGGCAGCCTGGAACCAGGCGGTTTCCGCCCTGGACCACTGGCTGCACCGCGAAATCATCGACCGGGCCGTCATCTTGACCAACGACATGGGCAGGGAACGGCCCGCAGCTCTACAGCGACTCCCGATGCCATTCGCAATGGTAGAACGGATGCACACCGAATCCATGCGCGACGTCTTCCGGGAGTACCTGGAAGACGAACTCAGCAGGATCACCTACCAGAGAAGCCAGCGGATCACCGAGGGTCTGCGGCTGATCCTCACTGACAAGCCGTCTGAGATCTGGGCCAAGGTCGGCGCGAACCTAGCCATGACACCCGAGGCGGTGAAGGCCTACCAGGACGCCATCGTCATACGCAGGAATCGCATCGCGCACGAGGCCGACCTCGACGCCCAAGGCAACCGAACTCCGATGACCGGCGACGAAGCCGAGGTCACCGTAGAATGGATCCGTAAGCTTGCAGCGGCTCTTGCTCAGATCTTGGGATCTTGATTCAAAAAGCTAGGGTCACAATCGTCGTAGTTCATGCGATGTCGGCCTGCCTTCACCATCTCTTATGGGCGACATAGTCGATCACAGCTTCCTCGATAATTTGGCTCGTCACGGGCCAGGGGGCACGCAGCCGGGCAACGTCGCCCCAGTAGACGTATGCATTACGAACGAGGCGGCCGAGGCCAGCGGTGGCGATCTGGCAAGGAATCTGGTCGAGCACCCTGTTCAGGGCGCTGGAATTGTCTCGAGCTCCGGGACGGATGCCACCGTCGACGAGCAGGGTGGCGGTCCGCACAGCATCCAGCAGTTCCAGAGGCCAGTCGCCAGCGTGGTCGCCGAACGTCGCCTCAGGCCAGCTGCGACCGGTCTGGACCCAGCGGAGGCGCTCCAGGCCAGACCCGATATCGCTCGCCATGTGCCAGGGCCGCTCAGTGTTCCAGAGCAGGACGGCGTCGCCGATAGCGGTGTCCGCGTAGGCGAAGTGCAGGGTGATCCCACGGACGTTTCCGCGTGCCCAGATGTCGACCGTTCCGTGGATGTGCAGGTGCCGCGCATGCAGGCCGAGCCGAGACAGGGCGCCGATCCATGTGTCGATGAGACGGACATGCTCGTCGACCTCTTGGATCGGCATTACGCAGGAGATGTTGACGAACGAGGTCAGGAATCCTGGTTCCAGGTGGCCGGCGTCGTTGCGTTTACCGGTGAAGCGGACGACTGGCTGGGGGATGAGTCCCTGGCTGTAGGTGAATGGTCGGCCGTCCTTGAGGTAGGGATCGAGGGCCTGGACGGCGGAGATGGTCAGGTCGGTGTCGCGGTTCCATCGGATGGGGAGGACCCGGCCGCGGGCGATGCCGCGCTCAGCGAACGCTTCCTCGATGCGGGCGAGGATCTCGCTGCTTCTTAGCGGGCGGCGTGCGGGGCGTCGCGGGCTGGGCGGCCCGCGCCAGGTGATGCTCAGCCGAGTGCCTGCCTGATCATCGGTGACGTGCCAGAGACCGGTGAAGTACTCGTAGATCTCGGTCAGGAAGGCGTGGCGGATGTGATCGTCGTGTGCGCCAGGGTGCGGAAGTGCTGGGCCGGGTCGAAGCGGCATAGGCCGATCTCCTGGACGGTGGGACGATCCAATCGCATGGCCTGTTCGATGGCGCTCGCCAGGATGGCGGCGACGCCGTCGTCACTCATCGCGGGGTCAGCAGTGGCGATTGCGCCAGTGTCGGAGCAGAGGGCGGCTTGGGCGCAAGTGCTCGGCCGCCAAGTCAGAGCCGCCACTGGCACACCTGCCCGGAGCGCTTCGCCGAACACGGCGGCTCCGGCTTCGATGTAGCCGGACGCGCAGGTGTAGGCGAACACGGCCGCGTCTCGAAGGAGAGCGTTCTTGGCTTCCCCGGACAGTTCACCGGCCCAGGTGACGTGCGGGGCGTAAAGGGCGGCGGCATGCTCGGCCACGTAGGTCTCGTCGAGCACGGGACCGACCAGCGTGAGAGGCAAACCGAGCCGGGCGGTGGCGAGGGCGGCGAGGTGTGGGGCTTTGTCGGCGTCAATGCGGCCAAGCCAGATGACGTCCCGGCCGCGCCCAGGCTGCGCCGGCATCTGCTCGTCCAGCCCGAACTGCACTGACAACGTCTGGATCGCCGCGCACGAGGCGTACCGTTCCACCATCTCCCCTGAGTAGCAGAACAGCCGGGACCGGGTCCCGTCGAAGGCCTGCGGCTCGTGCCGAAAGGCGGGATCGTGCTGGAAGGTCACCACATCGCAGTCGAGCTGTTCCCACATCCGCCGCCATGCCGGCAGCGATGGGTATTCGTGACCGACAACGAGCAGGTCGAGGCCCACACGGCTCAGCTTGGTGGCGTCGGTTGAGCCGGGTAGCAGGTCCTCAAGCCGCAACGGCGTGGCCGGAAACCGGGCTACGGCTTCGGGGCGCCAGGCTGGTCCGATCAGGTGAACGTCTGCCCCGGCTTCGGCGGCGCCGATGGCGGTGGCCCACAGCCATCGTTCAATCCCGCCGTAGCCGTGCGGGGGAAATGCGTACTGAGAGGGAAAGTCACATATCCCGACCAGCATCACTCGACCTTGCCACCGGGAAGGATCTTGCCGAAGCCCAGGTACGGGACGAGCGCGTCGGGCATGACTACCGATCCGTCGGCCTGCTGGCTCTGTTCAAGGATCGCGATCATGGTGCGACCCACCGCCAAGCCGGACCCGTTGAGGGTCGCCGCGAAGGTCTTCTTGCCGTCGGCTCCCTTGACACGGATCCTGGCGCGGCGGGCTTGGAAGGTGGTGCAGTCCGAGCAGCTGGACACCTCGCGGTAGCGGCCCTGGCTGGGCACCCACACCTCCAGGTCGTAGGTGAAGTGGGCGGAGAAGCCGATGTCACCTGTGGCGAGCGCGACGACGCGGTAGGCCAAGCCGAGTTCTCGCAGGCAGCGTTCAGCGTGGCCGGTAAGCTTCTCCAACTCGGCGGCAGAATCTTCGGCGCGGCAGATCCGGACCAGTTCGACCTTGGAGAACTGGTGCTGGCGGAGCATGCCGCGGGTGTCCTTGCCGTACGACCCCGCCTCGCTGCGGAAGCACGGGGTGTAGGAGGTGAGGGCGATCGGCAGGTCGCGTTCGTTGAGCATCTCGCCGGCATACAGGTTGGTGAGTGGCACCTCAGCGGTGGGCACCAGGTACAGAGTGCGGTCACCGACGTCGGTCCTGAACAGATCCTCTTCGAACTTGGGTAGCTGCCCGGTACCCGTCATCGTCTCAGGGGTGACCAGATAGGGCACGTAGTGCTCGTCGTAGCCGTGCTGGCCCGTGTGCAGGTCGAGGAAGAACTGGGCGAGCGCGCGTTCCAGCCGCGCACCGGCCGCCCGCATCACTGCGAAGCGGGGGCCGGACAGCTTGGTGGCCCGTTTGAAGTCCAGTATCCCCAGTGCCTCGCCTAGGTCGACGTGATCCTTGGGCTCGAACTCGAAGGTACGGGGCTCGCCCCAGCGGCGCACCTCCTCGGCGAACTCTTCGGAGTCACCGTCGGGAGCGCGGTCTGCGGGTAGGTTCGGTACGGTCAGCAGGAAGGCGCGCAACTCCTCATCCAGCGTGGCCGCCGCCTCGTCGCTGACCTGAATCTCGTCCTTGAGTCTGCGGGCCTGTTCCCTGGCTGCCTCCACATCCCCGCCCTCACGGGCGATCTTCTGGATGTTCTTGGCGGCCTGGTTAGCCTCCGCGCGCAGTTCATTGGTGTGCTCGATGGCCTTGCTGCGGCGCGAGACCAGATCCTGCAGCCAGTCCAGATCCAGCTCGAAGCCTCGGCGAGCGAGTCGGCGTACGGCCACGGGCATATCCGGCGATCTGGAGCAGGCCGGGCACGACCTGGCAGACGAATGAGCGGACGGACAGGGCACGTTCCTCCAGTTTGAGGAACGCCGGAAAGCCAGGGAGCATGACGGTCTGCTTGCCTGCCCGCTCGATCTCTTCGGCCATCTTCTTGAATGTCCCCTCCGGGATGCCGAAGAACGTGTCCAAGTCGATGGCCGTCTCCACAGACGGTTTGGTGCCTGTCTCGAGTTTCTCTATCCACTGGTAGGTACAGCCGAGCGCTTCAGCGAGCTGAGGGCGTGAGAGCTTGGCGGCTTCACGATACGAGCGCAGGACGGCTCCGAACGCACGGACTAGTGGGTCGCGCGTCAGATCACCTGGGGGCATTTGGGGGTCCCTGGTAGGTCTCGGCCGGAGCTTGGGGGGCGTCAGCACCGGGGCGGTAGGTGTCTGCGTGTTGACGTTATGTAGCAGAGCGTAGCGCCACCGGCCACGCTGGAACTCCTGTTTCCGGCACGGACAATTCCCGCGAGGCCACCATGACAAGCGACACAAAGCCGCACCCCAGCTCCACCGCTGGCGCAGACGACGAACAGCTCTTGGAGCGGCTCCGCGCCGACTTCCCCGGGCACCGGATCTGGCGCGGCGTCCGCCGCAACGGGCAGCCCGGGGGTTGCAACGTTGCACGACCGGGCGGCCGGCGTTGACCCCACCGTCATCTGCTCCGACGCCGCCGAGCTGCGCCAGTCCCTGACCAGGGAGGCGGAGAGGGCCAGGCACCACACGCGCAGTGCGTGGAGCTGGACATGACCTCCCGGCGTAGGACCGCGATGCTCGCCGAGGTGACCTCTCCCCTCATGGCCGCGTCGGCTCTGGTCGGCGCGACGGTGAGGGGGGAGGAGACGGCGCGGCCGGTGAACCTTCCGGCAGCCACGGCCGCGCCGTCTCCAGACGCCCGGCCGAGCGGCGACCCGACCACGGCCGACGAGTTGGCCCTGACGATGCGCCGCGCCATCGTGGCGGATCTGCATCGCGGCTTCCCGCACGCGATGTGCTGGTGGGGTGAAACAACGCAGCAGTGGTGGGCGTACCTGGTCCTCAACACCGATCGCGCGCTGATCAGTGCCAACTCGCCGTACCGGCTGGCCGACCGAATCAGCGAGATTACGACGAAAGCGCCGTATCGGGCACAACCCCCGACCGTCTGTTGAGAAAAAGCCGAACCTGACGGCGGTGCAGCCGATCGTCCCCCGGCCGCACTGTCGTCTTCTGGAGGCCGTCACCCGCAGGACGGTGGGGGTCTCTCCGAGACGGCGCGGCACCGCGCTCCCCCCAATGACCGCGATGCCGCGCCGTCTCCCTGCCGCTCCCCCTAGAACGGGCGTAGTGGCCAACGCCAATCAGCGCGGCGTAGTCGGCGTCCATCGACCGGCCGACCGACCGCCAAGGAACTGGCAGGATGACCAGGCGAATCAGCGACTCAAGCCGAGCAGGGTGAGCAGCGCGTCACCTACCGCTCAAAGCTCGTCGAAGGACAGGGCGCCGTCATTTGACTCACCACGCACGCAGGCTCTCCATGTCCTTCAGGACGGCTGCAGCATCGGCACGGTCGGCCGAGTCGGCTGCCAGCGCTTCCGCTTCGGCCCGAAGTTCGTCGGCACGGCGGCGCCGCGCGGCCTCGTCCTCATTGAGGTCGTCGGTGGCTCGCGGACGTCCGGTCGGTGTGCTTTCGGTCATGGTCAGCCGGTGTTCTGGAGGCCGGCGGCTACGCCGTTCACTGACAGGAGGAGGAGTTCCTCCAAGTGGGTGCGTTCTTCTTCGTTGTCCACGCCTGCGCGGAGGGCCGCCAGGGCTCGTAGTTGCAGGTGGGAGAGGGCGTCCACGTAGGGGTTGCGTAGTTCTACGGCTCTGGAGAGGACCTTGCGGTTCTCCAGGAGGCGGTCGTGGTCCGTTACCGCCAGGACCAGGCGGTGGGTGCGGTCGTACTCGGCCAGGACGGTTTCGGAGAGTTCGGGACGGTCGCCCAGGGCCAGGTAGCGTTCGGCGATCGCGCGGTCGGACTTGGCCAGGCTCATCTCGGCGTTGTCCAGGAGGGTGTTGAACAAAGGCCAGGACTCGTAGGCGTCGCGGAGTTCCGTGAGGTCGCGGCCGTCGTCGGAGACTGCGGCCAGGCCGCTGCCCAGGCCGTACCAGCCGGGGAGGTTGACGCGGGTCTGCGTCCAGGCGAACACCCAGGGGATGGCTCGCAGGTCCTCCAGGCCGCGGGCGGCCTTGCGGCGGGCCGGGCGGGAGCCGATGCGGAGTTCGGAGATCTCCTCCAGGGGGCTGACCTGGGCGAACCAGGCGGCGAAGTCCTCGGTTTCGATGAGGCCGCGGAAGGCCGCCTGCGCAGCCTCGCTGATCTTGTCGGCGAGGGGGCGGAAGCGGGCGGCGGCCTGGCGGGCGCGGTCCTGGACGGCGTCGGTGGAGGCCAGGAGGACGGCGCTGGTGACCTGCTCGACGTGGCGGCGCGCGATCTCGCGCTGGCCGTAGCGGGCGAAGATGACCTCGCCCTGCTCGGTGACCTTGAAGCGG
This sequence comes from Actinomadura sp. 7K507, assembly GCF_004348425.1. Taxonomy (GTDB): domain Bacteria; phylum Actinomycetota; class Actinomycetes; order Streptosporangiales; family Streptosporangiaceae; genus Spirillospora. Next base: position 16,740 of record NZ_SMKK01000016.1, on the reverse strand, counting down.
CCCGCGACCGAGCCCGGCGCCTGCGCGAGGATCGCCCGGTTGGCGGGGCCGCCGCCGCGGCCGAGGGATCCGCCGCGCCCGTGGAACAGGGTCAGCTTGACGTCGTTGCGGGCCGCCCAGGCGGTGAGGGCCTCCTGGGTGTCGTAGAGGCGGAGCGTCGCGGTGGTCGGGCCGAGCTGCTTGGCCGAGTCGGAGTAGCCGAGCATGACCTCCAGGCGGCGTCCGGTGTCGTCCAGGCGGCGGCGGACGGCGGGGATCCTCAGCATCCCGTCGAGGACGCCCGGGGCCCGTTCGAGGTCCTCGCCGGTTTCGAAGAGGGGGATGACGTCCAGGGTGGGTGCCCCGTCGCCGAGTGAGGCGGCGAGTTCGTGGACGTTCGCGATGTCCTCGGCGGAACGGGTGAACGAGACGACGTAGCGGTGGCAGGCGCGGACGCCGAAGCGGCCCTGGATCCAGGCGATGACGCGGAGGGTTTCGAGGATCTCCTCCGTCATCTCCGAGCGCTCGCCCTGGAGCTCCGCGAGGGCCTTCTCGTGGAGTTCGGAGTGCTGGCGGATCTCCAGTTCGGCCAGGTGGAAGCCGAACGTCTCGACCTGCCAGATGAGCTGCTGGACGCGTCCGTACGCCTGCCGGGCGGCGCCCGCGGCGGCCAGGGAGTCCTGGACGGTGCGCAGGTCGGCGAGCAGTTCGTCCGGGGAGGCGTAGGCGAGGTCGGCGTCGCGTTCGCGGGTCGCGGCGATGCGGTCCGCGGCGTGCAGGAGGACCTGGCGGTGCGGCTCGCCGGGCGAGCGCTTGGCGACCTCGGCGATCAGCCTGGGATGCGCGGTGCGGGCGGCGGCGAGGACGTCGCGGAGCTCGGCCGAGGCGGGCGTGGTGATCTCGTGGACGGTCAGCTCCCGCCCGATCCGCGCGCAGGCGTTCTCCAGGGCGCGCAGGATATGGTCGGCCTGGATCGTGACGGCGTCCCGGGTGACCTGCGCGGTCACGTAGGGGTTGCCGTCGCGGTCGCCGCCGATCCAGCTGCCGAAGCGCAGGTACGGGCGGGCCTCCGGCGGGCGCGTGCCGGTGCGTTCGCCTTCGAGGGCGTGGTCGAGGGCCCGGTAGATGTGCGGGACGACGCGGAAGATCGTCTCGTCGAACGCGGCCATCGCGGTGCGGACCTCGTCGAGGGGGTCAAGCTGGGTGCCGCGGCGCAGCGACGTCCGCCACAGCAGGTCGATCTCCTCGCGGAGGCTCCGCTCGATCTCCTCGCGCTCGCTCGCGCCGGGGCCGTCGTTCAGCCGGGTCATCAGGTCGCTGATCCGCTGGATGGCGGTGACGACGGCGCGGCGGCGGGCCTCGGTCGGGTGGGCGGTGAACACCGGGCGGAACTCCAGGCCGTCGATGAGCCCGCCGAGGTCGCCGCCGGAGTCGTGGACGTGCTGGACGGTCGCCGCGACCGAGCCGGGGACGGTGTCGCCGGTGTCGCGTTCGCGCAGCGTCCGGATGCGGTGGTGCTCCTCCGCGAGGTTCGTCAGGTGGAAGTACACGGTGAACGCGCGGGCGACCTGCTCGGCGCGTTCCAGCGTCCAGCCGTCGACGATGGCGGCGACCTCCGCGCCGGGCGTCTCGCCGCGGCGGGCCGCGATCACCGCGTGGCGGAGCCGTTCGACGTCGTCCAGGAGCCCCTGGCCGCCGTATTCCACGAGGCCGTCGCCGAGCATCGCGCCGAGCAGCCGCACGTCGCGGCGGAGCGGTTCGGGCAGGTCCTGCCGGAAAGTCTCACGCGTCTTCGTAGCCACCCGCCCCAGCGTAACGAGACGCCGGGCACGGCGTTCGTCCCGGTGAGAGCGGGCACCCCGGCCGCCGGAGCGGTATCAGCGGCCGGTTACTCTGGCCCGCATGGCGACGGAAGCCCCTGAACCCCCGGTGGAATACGACATCCACACGACGGCGGGAAAGATCGCGGACCTGGAGCGGCGCAGGTACGAGGCGGTGAACGCCGGCTCGGCGCGTGCCGTGGAGAAGCAGCACGCCAAGGGCAAGATGACGGCCCGGGAGCGGATCGACGCGCTGCTCGACCCCGGCTCGTTCGTCGAGTTCGACGAGATGGCGCGGCACCGCTCCACGAACTTCGGGATGGAGAAGAACCGTCCCTACGGCGACGGCGTCGTCACCGGCCACGGCACGGTGGACGGACGGCCGGTCGCCGTGTTCAGCCAGGACTTCACGGTGTCCGGCGGCTCCCTCGGCGAGGTCTTCGGCGAGAAGATCTGCAAGGTCATGGACCACGCGATCAAGACCGGCTGCCCGGTGATCGGCATCAACGACTCCGGCGGCGCGCGGATCCAGGAGGGCGTGGTCGCGCTCGGCCTGTACGCCGAGATCTTCCGGCGCAACGTGCACGCGTCCGGGGTGATCCCGCAGATCTCGCTGGTCATGGGGCCGTGCGCGGGCGGCGCCGTGTACTCCCCGGCGATCACCGACTTCGTCGTCATGGTCGACCAGACGTCCCACATGTTCATCACCGGGCCGGACGTGATCAAGACGGTCACCGGCGAGGAGGTGACGATGGAGGAGCTGGGCGGCGCGCACTCGCACAACTCCAAGTCCGGCGTCGCCCACTACCAGGGGTCGGACGAGGACGACGCGGTCGAGTACGTCAAGGCGCTGCTGTCGTACCTGCCGTCCAACAACCTGGCCGACGCGCCGGCGTACGACGTCCCCGTCGACCCGGCGGACCTCGTCGAGGAGCTCGACACACTCGTCCCCGACTCGCCGAACCAGCCGTACGACATGAAGACCGTCATCGAGCACGTGCTGGACGACGGCGAGTTCCTGGAGGTGCAGGAGCTCTACGCGCCGAACATCGTCACCGGGTTCGGGCGTGTCGAGGGCCACTCGGTCGGCGTCGTCGCCAACCAGCCGATGCAGCTCGCCGGGACGCTCGACATCGACGCGTCGGAGAAGGCCGCCCGGTTCGTGCGGACCTGTGACGCGTTCAACGTGCCGGTGCTGACGTTCGTGGACGTCCCCGGCTTCCTGCCCGGCACCGACCAGGAGTGGAACGGGATCATCCGGCGCGGCGCGAAGCTGCTGTACGCCTACGCCGAGGCGACCGTCCCGCTCGTGACGATCATCACGCGCAAGGCGTACGGCGGCGCCTACGACGTCATGGGGTCCAAGCACCTCGGCGCCGACATCAACCTGGCGTGGCCGACCGCGCAGATCGCGGTGATGGGCGCGCAGGGCGCGGTCAACATCCTGTACCGGCGCGACCTGGCCGCCGCGGACGACCCGGACGCCCGCCGCGCCGAGCTGATCACCGACTACGAGGACACGCTCGCCAACCCCTACGTCGCGGCCGAGCGCGGCTACGTCGACAACGTGATCAAGCCGTCGGAGACGCGCGGGCAGGTCGTGCGGGCGCTGCGGACGCTGCGGGAGAAGCGCCAGACGCTACCGCCCAAGAAGCATGGGAACATCCCACTCTGACCCGACTCTCCCAGGAGGTCAGGAGTATCCGTGACCGCTGACAGCAAGCCCTTCCTCCAGATCGTCCGCGGCGATCCGGGCCCGGAGGAGATCGCGGCGCTCGTCGCCGTGCTGACCGCCCGCGCCCAGGCGGCCGCCGCCGCCCGGGACGGCGGGGGTCCCGCCAGGCCATCGCGCTGGGCGGACCGCTCCAGGCTCGTGCGCAGCACGTTCGCGGGTGAGCTGAGGCCGCGCGGCGCGGGCGCGTGGCGGGCCAGCGGCCTGCCGCGCTGACCCCCGCCGCCGGGCGTCCGTCCCGATCGCCCAACGATGTGTAACGGTGGTTCACGCCCAGCGGACGCCCGGCACGAATAAGGTGGAAGGCCATGGCCACCTCGGAGTTCGTTCCACAGCCCGCGCGATACGCCGTCTTCGTCGACGCGGGGTACCTATACGCGGCCTCCGGTGCCCTGCTGCTCAGTTGCGGGTCCAGGCGGGAGTACCGGGTCGCCGCCGAGAAGCTGATCAAGGCGTTGACCAGCCATGCCGACGAGAAGCTGCTGGGCGAGCTGCTCCGGGTGTACTGGTTCGACGCCGCGCCGAAGAAGCAGCCGACGGTCGACCAGCGCGTCATCGCGAACCTGCCGCTGGTGAAGCTGCGGCTCGGGAACCTGAACGCGCAGGGCCAGCAGAAAGGCGTGGACGCCCAGCTCCGCGCCGACCTGGAGGCCCTCGCCCGGCACCGCGCGATCACCGACGCGGTGCTGCTGGCCGGCGACGAGGACATGCTGCCCGCCGTCGAGGCGGCACAGCGCTACGGCATCCGCGTCCACCTGTGGGGGGTCGAGCCCACGCACGGCTCGAACCAGGCCGAGTGGCTGGTGTGGGAGTCCGACACGGTCGAGGTGCTTCCCGCCGACTTCCTGCGCCCCTACTTCACCAAGGCCAAGGTGCTGCCGGTGCCCGCGCCCGGCACCGCCGCCGCCGTCCGGGAGGCCGCGGACGCCGCGCAGCGCACGAGCCCCGTCCCGTCGCCGTCGCAGGTGTTCGCCGGACGCGCCCCGGCGGTCAAGCCGTCGCCCGCGGCCGCTCGCGCCGGGGTCCCCGTCCCCGGCGGCGTGACGCCCGCGACGGTGGCCGCGTCGATGAACTCCACCGCCGCGACCGACGGCAAGCTCGGCCCCGACCGCGACCACATGCTGGAGATAGGCGAGCACGTGGCCCAGAAGTGGATCTTCGAGCGGGGCCGGGACAACATCCGCGACCTGCTCCCGGGCCCGATCCTGCCGCCCGTCATCGACAAGGAGCTGCTGATCGAGGCGGAGAAGGAGCTCGGCGGCTCCCTGCGCCCCTACCAGGAGGCCCGCACCTGGCTGCGGGACGGCTTCTGGGAGCGCGTCTACCGCGAGTTCGGCATCGGCATCGGCAAGTCCGACTGACGTTCTCCCGCGCCTCCGGCTGAGGTTCTCCCGCGCCACCGACTGACCATCGCCCGCGCCTCGGGCGTGCCTCGGGGGCGCGCCCGGCCGTGCCTCGCGCACGCCCTGGCCGGGGTCCGTCACGCCGCCACCGGTTCCCGGGCGGCGCCGTCCCTCAGTTCGAGACGGCGGCCCTCGAAGGACGCGCGCATCCGGCGGTCATGCGTCACGATCACGAGCGCACCCGTGTAGCCGGCGAGGGCCTCCTCCAGTTCGTCCACCAGGAGCGGTGAGAGGTGGTTGGTGGGCTCGTCCAGCAGGACCAGGTCCGCCTGCCCGGAGACGAGGTGGGCCAGATCCAGCCTGCGGCGCTGCCCGGCCGACAGTGCCCGGACGCTCTTGAGCAGGTCCCCGGCCTTGAAGAGCCCCAGCGACAGCAGCGCGTCCGCGTGCTCTTCGGGCTCACCGGGGCGGCCCTCACCGAACGCGCGCAGCAGCGACCGCTCGTCGCCGGTGGCCGCGCCTCCGTCCTGCCGCAGGTACCCGACCCGCGGCGGGCGCCGGACGCTGCCCGCCGCCGGGGCCAGCTCGCCGGCCAGCACCCGCAGGAGCGTCGTCTTGCCGGCGCCGTTCGGCCCGGTGACGAGGACCCTCCGGCCCGCGTCGATCCGCAGCGACTCCACGTGCAGGCGGCCCGGGACGTGGACGCCGGTGAGTTCGGCCACCGGCCCGTCCCCCCGCGTGGCCCCGGCGCCCGAGGTGGACGGGCGCGCCGCGAACCGGAGCGGCTCGGGCGGCACCGGGACCGGATCGTCTTGGAGCTCCCGGAGGCGCTGCCGCGCGGCCCGGATCCGGCTCATCGCGCCGTGCGAGCGCGACCTCGCCCGGAACGCGCCCGCGCCGCTGAACGCGCTCGGGGCCTTGCGCGGGATCGCCGACAGCCGGTCGATGTTGGTGTCGGCGAGCGCCTCGTGCCGGCGGACGTCCTCGCGCCACGCCTCGTACTCGTGCCGGTGCCGCTGCCGGGCGGCGGCCTTGGCGGCCAGGTAACCGGCGTAGCCGTTGCCGTAGCGGCGGACCGTGCGGGCGTCATGGTCGACCTCGATGACCGCCGAGGTCACCCGGTTGAGGAACGCGCGGTCGTGCGTGACCGCCACGACGGTGCCGCGGTGGCGGCGCAGATGCTCCTCCAGCCAGTGTGCGGCCTCGTCGTCGAGGTCGTTGGTGGGTTCGTCCAGCAGGAGCAGTTCGGGGGACGCGGCCAGCGTCGCGGCGAGCGTCAGCCGCGACCTCTCGCCGCCGGACAGGGTGCCGAGGGCCCGGTCGCGGGCGAGGTCCGGCACGCCGAGCGCCCGACGCGCGACCTCGACGCGGGTGTCGGCCTCGTAGCCGCCGCGCGCCTCGAACCGCTCGACGAGTTCGCCGTACTCGGCGATCTCGGCGGGCGTGGCGGTGCCGAGCGCGGCCTCGGCGCGGGCCATCCGCGCCCGCAGGTCCCGCAGATCGGCCAGCGCCAGGTCGATCGCGTCCTGGACGGTCGCGGCCGGCGGCAGGTCGAGCGTCTGGGGCAGGTATCCGGTGCCGCCGGGCGCGACGACGGTGACGGCGCCGTTGCCGGGCGTCTCCGTCCCGGCGATGAGCCGCAGCAGCGTGGACTTGCCCGAGCCGTTCTCCCCGATCACCCCGACCTTCTCACCGGGCCGGATCGAGACGGAGGTCCTGTCGAGGACGACGTGGTCGCCGTAGCGCTTGGTGACCTCAGAAAGGACGAACTGGGACTTCGAAGATGGATGCGCGGTGCGCAAGGCAGACTCCTGGAAACTCAGAGAACGTGCGTTGACGGTGCGTGACGGAACACGGCGAGCCGCCCGGCCGCGGAGCATCGCTCAACGCAGGCGGACGGTGTCGAACGCACGAATCACAGAGTTCCCATGTCACCTACAAGTAGCACCAGAGCCTTCGCCGCCACAACCCGGACACCATCGCTCGTGTTCCCACCTCCGTCAATGAACACGTTTCGCGATTGAGCGGACACTGGGAGTCGTTTCTCGGTAGGGTCCCCGCCGTGTAAAGGGGAGACCGTGCATGGGACGTCGAGGAGGAAGATCACGGGCCGCCGCGCTTCCGGTCGCCGCGGCCACGGCGCTGACCTGCGTCGTCCTGGTCGGATGCGAGTCGCCCGTGCCGTTCTACCGGCCCGGGGAGGGGGCCCCGGACGGCCCCGTCGTCGGGCTCGGCGGGCCGGCGCCGTACCTGAGCGCGCGTCCCCGCGGCGACGCGTCCGAGCCGCCCGGCGGGGGTGAGGGCGGCGAGGTGCCGCTGGCTCCGGCCGGCGGGCACGTCTACGCCGCGACCGGGCCCGGGATGATCGCGCCCAACGCGCGGGGGGTCCCGGCGCGGCTGTACGTCGCGAACGGGCGGGCCATCGACGTCATCGACCCGGACACGCTCCGGGTCGTCGGCCGCCTGCGGACCGGGGCGGCGGTCTCGGGGGTCGTGCCGTCCTGGGACCTGCGGCGGCTGTGGGCGACGGACCGCGAGCACGGCAGACTCGTCCCGGTCGGGCCGCGCGGCGGCGAGCGCGGCCGGCCCGTGAAGGTCGCCGGCGCCACCCGGCTCTACTTCACGCCGGACGGGGGGAGCGCGCTGCTCCTGGCCCGGCGGCCACGCCGCGTCGACGTCCGCGACCCGGAGACGATGCGGCGGAGGGCGTCGGTTCCGATGCCGTGCGCGGCCGGGCACGCCGACTTCACGCTGGACGGGTCGTCGCTGGTGGCGACCTGCTCGTCCGCCGGCGCGCTCGCCCGCGTGGACCTCGCGAGCGGCCGCGTCTCCGGGACGATCCGGCTGCCGGAGGGGGCACGTCCCGGGGATCTGCGGCTGTCACCCGACGGGTCCCTTTTCTACGTCGCCGACTCCGTCAAGGGCGGGGTGTGGCTCGTGGACGCCGAGCGGTTCGCCGTGCACGGGTTCGTCCGCACCGCGCCGGGAGCGCGCGGCCTGTCGATCAGCCGGGGCGCGCGGCGCCTGTTCGTGGTGGGCGGCGGCACCCTCACCGCCGTCGAGTTCGGGACCCGCAGGGCCACGTCCCGCTGGCCGCTGCCGGGCGGCGGCTCACCGGTCCCCGGCGGGGTGTCGTCGGACGGGACGGCGCTGTGGCTCGCCGACCCGCGCGGCCTCGTCTACGCCGTGTCCACCCGGACGGGACGGGTCGTGCGGAAGGTCCGGGTCGGGGGGCGTCCGGCGGGGCTGTGCGTGCACCCGCAGCCGGGCCGCTACTCGCTGGGCGGCACCGGCCTCTACCGCTGACGCACCGGATGCGTTGAGTCGCGGCGTGTTGCCCTTACGGATGCGCCGATGAGGGCAACATGCCGCGAGTCAACGAAGCGATCTCGGCGTCGACCGCCTAGCGCATGCCGACGCGGTGCCAGTCGGGGATGAGTTCCTCCATCAGCGCCTCCGTCTCGGGCTGGAGCTGGTCGAGCAGCGGGTCGCGGCCGATGCGGCCGCGCAACTCGTCGACGACGACCTGGACCTGCGCGACGTCGCCGGTGGCGTGGGTCGCGCGGAGCAGGTCCCGCCACAGGCCCTCGTCCTCGGGCGCGAGCCGCAGCCCGGCACGCGCCGCGCTCACCGCGCCGCGCGCGTCGCCCTCGTCCAGCCGCAGCACCACGAGCCGGTGCGCGACGTCGATGACCCGCGCGGACGCCTCGTACGGCAGGTCGTGGTCGGCGAGCCACGTGTAGCGGCCGCGCGGGCGGTCGGCGAGGACGGGGCCGCGGACGAGGTCCAGCGCGTACGCCATGTAGGCCGTCTCGGACGCGGGCTCGGCCGCCGACCGCCACACCAGCCAGCGGAACACGTTGAGGTCGACCCGCACCTCCGAGCCGAGCCTGAGCCGGCCGCGCTCGTCGGTGTACAGGTTCGGGCGGCCCCGCGCGTCCCGGCCGAGCCAGTCCGACACGCGCGCCACGCAGGCGTCGCGGACGCCGGCGCTCGCCCCGCGCGGCCAGATCGCGCCGGACAGCACCGTCGGGTGGACGCCCTCCGGATGCGCCGCCAGGTACACCAGCAGCTCGGTGCAGAGCGCGCGGCGGCCGTCGTCCATCGGCCCCGGCGCCTCGACCTCGATCGGGCCGAGCAGCCGGATGTCGACCGACGACTCCTGCGCGGTCGGCGGCTCCGGCCCGCCGGCGAGGCCGGGAAGCTCCACGGAGTCGAGCCGCTCCGCGGTACGGAACAGCGCGAACACGCCGCGGTAGTCGTCGTCGGGGACGAGCTGCGCGTCGACGTCGAAGCCGAGCACCCCGGCGTGGAGGCGCCCGGACTCGTCGAGCTCCCACGTCCAGGTGGCGCCCTGCACGTCGCCGGGGACGAGGTAGCCGGCGGCCATCCGGGTCCCGGTGCGGGCGAGCGCGACGAGGCGGTCCGCCTCCCGCTCCGACGGCTGGTCGGCCATGATCAGGTAGTGCGGCATCCACGCCTCGCCGAACACGCCGCGGCAGCGTCCGGTGAGCACCGAGTCGACGCCGGACGCGGCGAGCGCCTGCCGGACCTCCTCGCTGCGTCCCTCCAGCTCGGGCAGCGCGTCCGCGAGCGTCGGCACGGACCGGACCCGGTCCGGCGCGATCTCCGACAGGCCCTCGCCCAGTTCCCCGTCGAACCCGACGAGCGTGATCCGCATGTGGTCGGACCAGCGGTTCGTCGCCAGCTCCATCGCGATCGCCGACAGCGCCGCGCGGCGGGTGGAGTCGGGGCCGCGCAGCGCGATGAGCCCGTGCGCGGCCTCCAGGTCGACGAGGATCCGGCCGTTCTCGTTCGTCCCGATCGACACCAGGCCCGGGTACGGGGCGAGGACGTCGCCGAGGTCGGCGGCCTCCAGCGCGGCCAGCGCGTCGCTGTGCAGCCGCCACACCTGGCCGTCGTCGAACGCCTGCCACGGCGCGGGCGGGTTCCGGTCGGCGGGCGCGATCCACAGGTCGAGGCTGCCCTCCGCCTGCCCGTCCCGTTCCACGTCGCCCGGTGGGTGGCCGAGGTGGACTCCGTACACGGTCGGCAGGGCGCGGCCGCCCGCCGCCATCGACTTCGACAGGTGCCGCAGCCCCAGGTCGAGCAGCCGGGCGGACTCGTCGTCGGAGCCGAGGCGCAGCGCCCGCTCCGCCTGCGCGGCCCGCCCCTCCGGCCGGACGATCATCTTCCCGGACGCGCGGTGCCACAGCTGGACGCGGCGGCGCCTGGCGAGCACGGTGAGCAGCCCGGCGGCGAGCAGCGAGGCGGCGGCGAGGCCGTGCGGCCAGCCCAGGCCGAACGGCGCGCCCGTCTCCTCCTGCTGGTCCGCGCCCTTTCCGGGCACCGCCGCGCCGCTGATCTCCCCGGACGGGCCGCCGCCGTGCACGGGCGGCTGCGCGGGCTCCGGCTTCTGCGAGGGTTGCGGCGCGGTCGGCGGGGCCTGCGACACCGGCGGCTGCGACGCGGTGGGCGGGGCCTGCGACGCGGGCGGCTGCGAGGGCGGAGGCTGTGACGCCGGCGGCTGCGTCCCGGCCGGCGGGGCCTGCGACGCGGGCGGCTGCGAGGGGGCCGTCGGCGGGGCGGGCTGCTCGGGTCTCGGATCCGGGGCCGATGTGGGCGGCGCGGGCTGCTGCGGCTGCTCCTGTTCAGGCCTCTCGGGCTTGTCCGGCCGCTCTGGCTTGTCCGGGACGGGGTGGCCGTAGCGGTAGTACTCGTCGAGGTCCTTGGCGGGGATGACCTTCGCGCCCTTGGCGTCCGCCGGCATCTCCAGGACCCAGCCCGGCCGGATCAGGCTGGCGATCGTCAGCCGCGTCCCGTCCGGCTGGACGTGGCCCTTGTTGAGGGCGAAGATCTCCTTGTAGCGGCGTCCCTCGCCCAGGCACTTCTCGGCGATCTCCCACAGGCTCTCGTGGTGGCGTCCCTCCGGCGGCTGAACGCGGTAGATCTTGGTGGTGGCGCCCTCGGCCAGCGGTTCCGCGACGCGGTCGCCGTCGCCGGCCCGGTCGGCGACGGCCGGGCGCTCCGGCGTGGTCGCCGACACCGGCTGGAACTCCAGCGACTGCGTCTGCGCCGGCGGCCGCTGCGACAGCCCGCCGCCCGAGAACGCCGGCATGATCGCGGTGGTCGCGGTGAACAGCAGCAGCGCGGCCACGACGAGCCGGTGCACCAGCGACTGCGTCCCGCCGCCGAGCGGCACCCGCGCGGGGACGCCGACGCCGCGGATCCCCGCGTACACCTCGACGACCACGCACACCGCGAGCTGGATCCAGGCGAGCCACACGAGCGCGACGAGGATGCCGACGAGCGAGTCGGGCCCGATCCGCCGCGTGAGGTCGGACAGGGACGGCACCTCGTCCGGCAGCGGCGAGCCGAAGAGCGCGAGCAGCGCGACGGGGACGCCGACCATCAGCGCGGTCAGTGCCAGGATCGCGCCGATCCCGGCCAGCACGTCGCCGGCGCTGCGGCGCCTGCTCACCTGGACTGGGGTTCTCTGCCCTTGCCGCATCACCATCGCGCCCCTGCCGTTCTCCGGTCCCCGGACGTCGCAGACATCGTAAGCCGGTTTCGCCTGGGGTTCACGGGCCGATTCCTCCGGTGACGGGCCGGGCGGTCGCGCCCGAGGTCATCTGGAACTCGCCGAGGCCCGGGATGATCCCGAGGATCTGCGGCCGGACGCTGATCTGGACGGTGACCGCCACCCCCTCCTCGTCGGCGTCGCACTGGGACGCGGTGACCTGCTCGCGGTAGTCGGCGAGCAGGCCGCAGGCGGCCGCGCGTGCCCGGCCCGGGTCCAGGACGGGCTCGCCGGTCTCCCGGAGCGCGTCGGTGTCGATCTGGTTCGCGCCGGCGCGGGCGGCCTGCTCGGCCATGTCCGCCGCGCGCTGCCTCGCGTGGATGGCGAGGCCGCCGTCGACGAGCAGCCCGGCCAGCAGGAGGACGATGGGGGTGAACAGCACCGTGTACAGCGCGATCGTGCCCCGGTCCCCGCCCGCGGCCATGGCGCGGAACCTGGTCATGGGGCGCCTCCGGGGTCTTCGGCGCCGCCCGCGTCCGTCCCGCGGTAGGTGAAGGTGTCGATGGGGGCGATCGCGTCGCCCTGGAGGCGCTTGGTGCCGGGCAGGCCGATGAACGACAGGTCGCCGAGGTCGACGTCGCAGGTGATCGTCACGCCGACGCGGCCGCCGGGCCGCCAGTCGGACACGTCGGTCCGCACGATGGGCCCGCCCGAGCACCACTCGGTGCCGGTGAGGCCGGCCGCGGCGGTGTCGGCGGCGAGCCGCTGCGCGGACGGGGCGCTGCGGGCGATGGACGCCGCGCGCACCGCGTCCCGGGCCGCGCCGTCCACCTGGCCCTTGGCGTCCACCATCCGGCCGGCGCCGGCGAGGAACAGCAGGAACGCCACGAACAGCGGCGTGACCAGCACCATCTCCAGCGACATCGATCCGCGGTCGAGGGCTCTCATCACCCGCCTCCCGGTTCGCAGGCGAGGCCCTCGCCGACGTCGGGCCGGAAGCATTCGATCGGTCCCTGGGACCGCTGCGACACGCGGAACTTCATGAACGGGACGACGGTCACCGCGTGCCCGCTGACCTCGACCCACCGCTGGTCGCCGGACTCCCCCGCCCGGACGGTGAGGTCGCTCAGCAGTTCCGGGCCGATCTCGCGGACGTCCCGGGTGGCCTTCGCGGTCGCCTCGCCCTCCCAGCCGCCTCCGACGGGCGCGGTCCGCGCGACGCGGGCGCCCGACTGCGCCGCCGCGAGCGCGACGTGGCGGGCGTGGAACACCATCGTGAACTGCACGACGACGAGCATCAGGAGGATGAGGACGGGCGTGAGCAGCGCCCACTCCATCGACGACACCCCCGCGTCCGACCTCGGCCGCGGGCGCCGGGTCAGCCGGTGTTGATCGTGTTGGCCTTGTCGGTGACCTTCTTCGTGATGACGGCGCCGATCGTGATCGCGAGGAGCGCCAGGATCGCGGTGATGATCGCCCATTCGATCGCGGACGCGCCACGGTCGCGTTCCCCGTCCTCGCGGAGCTTCGCGAGCCGGGCGCCGATCACGGCGCGCAGGTAGACGACGTTCGGATCGTTCAGCGGGTTGTGCGGGCTCATCGCGGTTCCTCCAGTGGGACGTCAGGGCGTTTGCGGTGGGGACGGGGACCCTGTCGCGGGCGGCGCCGGGCCTCATGAGGCGAGCACCCGCATCAGGGCCGGGTAGGCCAGGAAGACCAGGAACCCGGCGCACAGGAACAGCTGCGCGACGAGCATCGACTGGGAGCGCTCGCCCGCCTTGCCCTCCAGCTCCGACAGCTCGCGGCTGCGCATCGACGCGGCGCGGGCGGACAGGGACTTGCGGACCTGCGCGCCGTCGTCGGCGACGAGGGCGAGCGCCCCGGCGAGGTCGCGCAGCTCGGCGATGTCGAGTTCCTCGCCGAGCCGGCCGAGCGACTGCCAGGGCGTCTGCCCGGTGATGCGCGCGTTGGACAGCGCGTCGCGGATGCGGTGCATGGCCCATCCCTCGCCGACGTTCGAGGCGGTCATCAGCGCCTCCGGCACGCCGCGTCCGCCGGCGAGGTTCATCGAGACCAGGTCGAGGAACGCGCCGACGACGTGCCGGAAGTCCGTCCTGCGGGCCTGCGCCTCCTGGCGCAGCTGCATGTCGGGGAAGAAGAAGAACACGGCGGCGAACAGGATGCAGATCCACACCGGGACGGCGACGGACGAGCCGAGCCCGAGCAGCGCGAAGTACGCGGCGATCAGCGGGATGAACAGCAGCGCGGCGGCGGGGAGCAGGAACTTGGTCGCCAGGAACGCCTCCAGCGACCGCTCCGTGATCGCGAGGTCGGCGCGGACCGAGCGCAGCCTCCAGCCGCGCGACTCGCAGAACCGCGCCAGCTCCCGCCCGAGCCTGGCGCGCAGCCCGCCGACCCGTTCCAGCGTCGGAGACATCCGCCCGGCCTGCTGCTCTTCGAGGTCGCGGCGGCGGGCGGCGTCGAGCGCGGCCATCCGGGCGGCGAGGCCGGGCCGCGGCGGGAACAGCGCCCGGACGAGGACGTACAGGCCGAAGCCGACGACGGCCCCCGCGATCATCGCGCCGTTCACGGGGCGCCACCCCCTCCCGCGTCCATGGTGGACAACGCGCCGTTCACGGGGCGCCACCCCCTCCCGCGTCCATGGTGGACAACGCGCCGTTCACGGGGCGCCACCCCCTCCCGCGTCCATGGTGTGCCGTCCGCGCAGCGGAAGCTCCTGCGGGCCGTCCGCGCCGGGCCCGTCGCCCTGCCAGCCCGCCACGGTGCTCGGCACCTCGCCGGGCACGCCGGGCTGGGCCGTCTTGCGCGGCTCGCTGAGGAACCGTCCCGGCAGCTCGTACTTCGCCAGCCGGCGCAGCCACAGGAACGCAGCCCCGTACAGCGCGACGACGACGCACAGGACGAGCTGGCCGAGGAGGTCGTCGTACGGCTCGACGTAGGAGTGGTTGAACACCGCGAGGGCGAGGGCCGTCCCGACGGAGACGGCGACGACGATCCGGACGCTGCGCCGGGTGGAGCGCCGGTCGGCCTCCACGCGCCGCCGCATGTCCAGCTCGGCGCGGGCGGAGTTCGCGAGCGCGCTGAGCATGTCGCGCAGGCCGGGCCCACGGAGCTTGGCGTTCAGGATCAGCGCGGCGATCACCAGGTCGGCGGACGGGTCGTCCAGGTCGTCGGCGAAGCGGCGCAGCGCCTCCGGCATCGGCACGCGGGTGTGCAGCCGGTCGACCAGGCCCCGGAGCGGCTGCTGCAGGGCGGGCGCGGCGGCGCGCTGCGACGCGGGGATCGCCTGTTCGAGGCCGACGGCGCCCGCGATGGTGTCGCGCAGCGACTCCGTCCAGCCGGCGAGGGCCTCCAGCCGCGCCATCCCCTTGCGTTCCTCGGCGGCGCCGCCCGCCAGGCCGTTCCAGGTGAGCACGAGCGCGCCGGTCCCGGCGGCGGCGATCGGCCAGCGCGTCACGACCAGCACGAGGACGCCGACGATGACGGCCACGGCGGTGCGGGTCGTGAACGTCCTGACCAGCTCCTCGCGGCTGCGGCCCCGCACCGGCTTGGACCGCGGCGGCAGCCCGCGCAGCGCGACCAGGAGGAGAAGCAGCCCGCCCCCCGCGACCGCGCCCGCGGCGATCGCGAGGAGCACGTCCGGCGCGTACATCAGCGCCCTCCCCTCTCCACCGGTCCCCCGTTCATCAGGGCCCCGTTCACCAGGCGCCCGCGGACGGGTCGTAGCCGTGGTCGGCGAGTTCGGCGGCGCACGCGATCGGGGCGGCCGGCACCGCGAACCCGCCGGGACCGAGCGCGAACACCTCCGACGACATGACCCGCCCGTCCACTCCGGTGACCTCCCGGACGCTGGCGACGTAGCGCCGCAGCCGCCCCCCGGACGCGTACTCGTTGCGCTTCTGGATGAACACGACGAAGTCGATCGCGCCCGCGATCAGCATGTGGGTCGCCTCGACCGGCAGCCGCTCGTCCGACTGGATCGCGTACGTCGCGATGCGGTTGAAGACCTCCACCGACGAGTTCGCGTGGATCGTCGACAGCGACCCGTCGTTGCCCTGCGTCATCGCGTTCAGCATCGTGACGATCTCGTCGCCGAGCACCTCGCCGACGATCACGCGGGACGGGTTCATCCGCAGCGACCGGCGGACCAGCTCCGCCATCGTGATCGCGCCCTGCCCCTCGGAGTTCGGCAGCCGCTGCTCGAACGCGATGCAGTTGGGGTGCAGCTCGGGGAACGCGTCCAGGCCGAGTTCGAGGGCGCGCTCGACGGTGATGAGCCGCTCGTCCGCCGGGATCTCGTTCGCGATGGCGCGCAGCATTGTCGTCTTCCCCGCGTTCGTCGCCCCGGCGATCATGATGTTCTTGCGGGCCTGCACGGCGGCGCGGAGGAAGTGCCCGATCTCCTGGGTGAACGTGCCGTTCCCGACGAGGTCGGCCAGGAAGACCTTGCCGAGCCGGGCCCGCCGGATCGACAGCGCCGGCCGGACCGTCACGTCCATCACGGCCGACAGCCGCGACCCGTCCGGCAGCCGCAGGTCGAGCTGCGGGTTCGCGGTGTCGAACGGGCGCGACGACAGCCCGCTGTAGGCGGCGAGGATCTGGATCAGCTCGACCAGCTCCTCGTCGCTCTCGGCGACCGGCTCGCCCATCACCTCGCGCCCGTCGGCGTAGCCGATGAACACGCGGTCGCAGCCGTTGACGTCGATGTTCTCGATCTCGGGGTCCTCCAGCAGCGGCTGGAGCCGGCCCACCCCGAACAGCGCCGCGTGCACCCCGGCCGCGAGCGCCTCCTCCTCTTCGGCGTTCGGCGGGCGGCGCCCGGACGTGATCTCGCCGCGTGCGAACTCTTCGAGGACCTGGCCGATGAGCGCGCGGGCGAACTGCCGCTCGTCCTCCCCGGACATGGGCGGCAGCCCGTTCGCGGCGTCCAGCCGGCGCTGCTGCGCCAGCCGGTCCCCGACCTCCTGGCGGAGGCGTTTGACGAGCCCGTGGTCCATCTAGCGCCTCCCCTCCTCGTGCCGCCCGCCCGCCGGCACCTGCCCGCTTCCCGCCGGCCGCTCGCTGGCCGGCACCTGCCCGTCCACCGAAAGCCCGTCCTCGCCCGGCGAAGCGGCCTGTTCGCCGAGGGGAGCCCGTCCACCGGGTGAAGGCTGCACGGGGGGCGGAGGTCCGGTGGCGGACGGCGGCTGCGGCGGAGGCTGCGGGCCGGGCACCCGGTGTTCGGGCACCTGCTGTTCGGGGGCCTGCTGTTCGGGTGCCCGGTGTTCGGGTGGCCCTTGCTGGGAGGGCCGGTGTTCGGGTGGCCGGTGTTCGGGTGGCCGGTGC
>NZ_SMKK01000169.1 GCF_004348425.1 Actinomadura sp. 7K507 | reverse complement strand
CCCCGTGCCGTCGCCCGCGTTGCCGCCCGCGCCGTCCCCGACGTCCGTCGCGCGTCCGCGCCGCCAGCCCTGCTGTATCGATGCCATCAGCGAACGTGCCTCCTCGGGCGAGCGTGCGATGCCCCCGGACGCGCCCTCGCTGACGCGTGGCAGGGGTGGCGGGGGTCTCTTGAGCAGCTGCGGCGCCAGGTTCTCCTGCCGCTTGCGGCGCGGCAGTCCCGCGTGGGTCCCCGCCGGCTGGGCTCGGGTCGCCGCCGGCTGCCAGTCCTCGTGGGCGTCCTCGGCCACGTCCGCGTCCACGATCTCGTCGGCGTCGACGACCTCGTCCGCGTCCACGACCTCCGCGGCGCCCGCTCCGGCCGGCCAGGACGGCCGGGACGGCCGGGACGGCTCGGGCGGCCCGGTGCCGGTGACCGGCACGGCCTCGTCCGACCAGGGGTTCGGGGCGGGGCCGGGCGCGGTGTTGCCCGGCGAGGCCCACGGCCCAAGGGGCCCGGCCAGCTGCGGGAGCGCGGGCGGCGCTTCCCGGTTCCCGTCGCCGCCCTCCGGATGCCCGGCGGCGCCCAGGGCGTCCCGGCGGCGCTGGTGCGGCTCCTGAGCGGGCAGGGAGGCGAACCGCCCGGTCGTCTCGTTCTCGCGCAGCGGGACGACGGCCTCGGACCGCGGCGCGGGAACCAGCGCGGGCTCCTGGTCCGCGGGCGCCTCGCCACCGGCCGCCGTGTCCGCCGTGTCCGCCGTGTCCGCCGCGTCCGCCGCGTGCTCGTGGTCCCCTCCGGGCTCGGACGCCGCCGGCAGCATGGCGGCCGCCATGTGCTCCGCGGGCACCACCAGCTCGTGCGGGATCAGCACGATCGCCGTCACGCCGCCGTACGGGGACCGCTGCAGCGACACCGAGATGTTGTGCCGGGCGGCGAGCCGCGCGACGACGAACAGCCCGAGCTGGTCGGTGTCGACCAGGTCGTAGTCGGGCGCCTCGGCGAGCCGCCGGTTGGCCTCTTCGAGCCGCTCGGGCATGACGCCGAGGCCGCGGTCCTCGACCTCGACGGCGAACCCGACACCGACCCGCTCGGCCATCACCCGCACCTCGGTGTTGGGCGGGGAGAACACGGCCGCGTTCTCCAGCAGTTCGGCCAGGAGGTGGATGACGTCGGTGACGGCGGGGCCGACCAGGCCGTCCTCGGACTCGGTGAGGACGGTCGCGCGGGTGTAGTCCTCGATCTCCGAGACGGCGGCGCGCAGCACGTCGGCGAAGCGCACCGGATGCCGCCAGCCGCGGCCCGGCGTGGCGCCGGACAGGATGATCAGGCTCTCCGCGTGCCGCCGCATGCGGGTGGTGAGGTGGTCGATCCGGAACAGGTCCTCGAGGTCGTCGGGCTCGGCGCGGCTCTCCAGGCCGTCCAGCATCGCCAGCTGGCGGTGGAGCAGCGACTGGTTGCGGCGGGCGATGTTCAGGAAGATGCGGCTGACGCCCGCCCGCAGCTCGGCCTGGCCGACGGCCGCGTCGACGGCGGTGCGCTGCACCTTGGAGAACGAGTCGGCGAGCCGGGCGACCTCGGTGGTGCGGCCCGTGCCCAGGGGCGGCGCCTCGGCGCCGACGTCCACGCTCTCGTTGCGGCTCAGCCGGTCGACCAGGCCGGGCAGGCGGTGGTCGGCCAGCTCCTCGGCGGACCCGCGCAGCGCGACCAGCTCCCGGACGAACCCCCGCGCGAGCCGCAGCGACAGCAGCACCGAGGCGATGATCGCCAGCAGGCCGAGGCCGCCGACGACGCCGAGCCGGACGTAGGCGGCCCGGCCGAGGGCGTCGGCGTCCTCGCCCGCGCGCCGGGAGTTGTCGAGGAGCATGTCGCCGGCCATCAGCGCCAGCTGCTGCGCCGTGCGCCGCCACTCGTCCGCGGCGATGGGGAGCGGCCTGCGCGGATCGGCGTCGGCGATCCGGTCCTCGATCCCCCTGAAGCTCTGGTAGACGGGGGAGGCGAACACGGGCGCGGTCTCCGTCGCGTAGAGCTCCGGGTCGAGGAGCGAGCGCTGCTGGACCCAGTGCCAGCGCTGCTCGCCCACCATCTCGACGAACATCCGGTGCTCGGCCGCCGTCATCCGGCCCCCGGTGGCGAGCGCGGAGGCGATCAGCGCGTTCTCGCGCTGCAGCAGCTCGATGCCGCGGCCGGCGTGCCGGGTCGCCAGCGTCGAGGTGTACAGCTCGGAGTCGTCGATGTCGAGGCGGTCGTACACCCGGTGCACGTCGTCGACCAGGGTGCTGTACTGGTCGATCGCGGTCAGCCGCTCGATGGAGCGCCCGTCGACGGCGGACCGCAGGCCGGTGAGCCCGCCGAACCCCTGGATGACGTCCTCGACGCGCTCCTCCAGCCCGGCGGGCATGGCGTCGCGCGCCTCGGCGGAGGTGGCCTCCCGGCGGAAGTGGGCGACGGCGGCGTCCAGGCGCCGGCGCTGCTCGTCGAGCGAGCCCGGCGCGCTCGCGCGCGGGGTGCTGAGGAACACGGCGGCGGCCTGGCGTTCCTTGCCCAGCTCCATCAAGACGCCCTGGCCGCTCGGCGCGAGCATGCGGTCGAGCGTGTGGTAGTTGCGGTGGGCGAGCGCGTCGCGTGCGGTGAGGTTGGCGGCGTACCCCCACAGCGCGACGAGGGACAGCAGCGGCACCAGCAGCAGCGCGGTGACCTTCGTCCTGATCGATCGGGTCCGGATCGAGCGCGCCCCGGCCGGGCGCGTGCGCCGGCCGCCGGACCGCGTGCCCGCGCGGCGGAACGGGCCGCGGCGCCGACGGGTCTTCGCCGTGGTGTCCTGGGGGGTGTCCCCCCTGGATGAAACGGATTCCATGTGACCTCGAACGTTCCGGCGCGGAGGGTCCCTGGATCATAAAGGCGGTCGGCGACCGGGCCGCAACCCCTTTGCCGCCTTTCGTGCGTATTGCGGCCATTCTGTGCCACCTGCGGCTACGCGCCCGGCGGTGCCGGAGAGACCGAACCTCGACAAAGAGATAGCGGCAAATTCGGACAACTTACTTCATTTCCCCCTGTCGTCGGGGGCCGGATGCGCCATACTGTGCTGCTTCACCCACCGCTCGCGTCGCGGCCGGCACGGGAAGGAGATCCACGATCCATACAGGCAACGACGGCGGCCGGAACGAGGGCCCCCACACCGGGCCGCCGAACACGGCCGCCCGGGACGGGTTTCCGGCTACCGGGCCCCAGGGCGTTACGATGCCCGCCGTGAGTCCCGAAAGCCAGGCATCCGAGGCACTTCCGTCGCGACGGCGCCGCACCCCGCGCGGCGGCCGGCACCGCGGCGACGAATCCTTCCTGCTGCCCCCCGGATCCCCCACGCTGGTCCTGGCCGTTCCCGGCCCCGCCCGGCACGCCGGCACCGAGATCGCCGCCGAGCTCGCCAGGCTCGTCGAGATCGAGCACACCGGCCAGCCAGCCCGCATCGGGCACCTGGAGGGGGACGAGGCGAACCTGCACGCGGTCCTGGCCGGGCTGCGCCGCGAGGAGGACGGGCTGGCGGCGGTGGTCGTCCCGCTGTCCACCGGGCCCGACCCGGCGCTGGACGCGGCCGTCAGGGCGGCGGTGGAGGCCACCCCGGCGCGCGCCGTCGCCGCCGAGCCGCTCGGCCCGCACCCGCTCATCGCCGAGGCGCTGCACGACCGGCTCGCCGACGCCGGCCTCGCCCGCGCCGACCGGATCAGGCTGATGACGATGGTGACCGCCGCGTCCGGCGTCATCGTGGCCACCCCGGGGGACACCACGGCGGTGCGTCAGGCCGAGGTCACCGGCGTGCTGCTCGCCTCCCGGCTGGCGGCCCCGGTCTTCACGGCCTCGCTGAACGACGAGGCGTCCGTCAAGGCCGCGGCGGAGCAGCTGCGCGCCGCGGGCGCCACGTCCATCGCGGTCGCCCCCCACCTGATCGGCCCCGAGCCGGAGGCGAACCTGACCACGCCCGCCGCGGCCGTCGTGGGCTCCGCCCACGCCGCCCCCCTGGGCGCCCACCCGGCCCTGGCCAGACTGGCCGCCCTCCGCTACGTCGAGGCCCTGTCCATGGCCCTGTCCGAGTAGCCCAGAGGGTCACCCTGGGCTACCCGGACCCGCCGGAATCAGCGGTTGTCGAACTTCGGGGGGCGTTTCTCCATCGTGGCGGCCATGCCCTCGGCCAGGTCCTCGCTGAAGAACGCGAGGGTCTGGACGGCGGTCTCCGCCTGCAGCTGGCGCCGGAGCCCGGGGGCGTCCAGGGACGCGTTGAGCAGTTCCTTCGTCCGCCGCAGTCCGTACGGGGACTTGGTGAGCAGTTCGCCGGCGAGGGCGTGAGCCGCCTCCAGGTCCGCGCCCTCGGCGGCGACCTCGGTGATGAGGCCGAGGGCGTCGGCGCGGTTCACGTCCATGCGCTGGGCCCGGTAGAAGATCTCCGCGGCCCTGGCCGGGCCGACGAGGCGGGGCAGCAGCCAGGACAGGCCGCAGTCTCCGGCGGACAGGCCGAGGTTCACGAACGGCACCACGAAGCGGGTCGTCGGGTCGGCGACCCGCATGTCGCAGGCCAGCGCCCAGGAGACGCCCATGCCCGCGACGGGGCCGCGCAGCGCCGCGATCACCGGCTGCGGGATCTCCCGCAGCCGCGCGGTGACCTCGCCGCCGCGGGCGATGCCCCGGTAGAGCCGCTGGACGCGTCCCTCCGAGCTCTCCTCGCCCGGGTCCCCGCCCTGGATGTCCATGCCCGAGCAGAACCCGCGGCCCTCGCCGGTGAGCACCACGACCTGGGTGTCGGGGTCGCGCGCCAGCTCGTTCAGGACGTCGAGCATCTCCTCGGTCAGTGCGCCGTCGACGGCGTTCAGACGCTCCGGGCGGGACAGGGTGATGGTGAGGACCCCGTCCCGCCGGTCGAGCTTGATCCCGCTCAACGGCTCAGGAGCTGAGCAGTTGGATGAGCGGGCCCATCTGCTCGCCCACGTTCTTGAACACCGTCATCGGCTCGGCCGAGTTGATGGCCGCCCAGTTGTCGCGGACGTCCTCCGCCGACAGCGTCGTCTTCTGCCCGTAGCCGGGGCCCTCCGCCACGATGATCTTCGCGATGCGGCCGCCGCCGACGGTGTAGACCTCGCCGGAGTCCTCGACGCCCTCGTGCACGAGGTAGGCGACCAGGGGGGTGACCTGGTCGACGCCCAGCTTCTCGGAGAAGTCGGCGGGCAGCAGGTCCTCGGTCATCCGGGTCCAGGCGACCGGTGCGATCGCGTTGGCCTTGATGTCGTACTTGGCGCCTTCCTGGGCGAGGGTCTTGGTGAACCCGACCAGGCCCATCTTGGCCGTGGAGTAGTTGGCCTGGCCGAAGTTGCCGAACAGGCCCGCCGGGGACGAGGTGTTGACGATCCGGCCGTAGCCGTTCTCCCGCAGGTGGGGCCACGCGGCGCTGGAGACGAGGAACGAGCCGCGCAGGTGGACGGCGATGACGGAGTCGAACTCCTCCGGGGACATGTTCTTGAACGACTTGTCGCGCAGGATGCCCGCGTTGTTGATGACGATGTCGACCTTGCCGAACGCGTCCAGCGCGCCCTGGACGATCGCCTGCGCGCCCTCGGGGGTCGCGACGTTGTCGGGGTTGGCGACGGCCTCGCCGCCGTTCTTCTTGATCTCGTCCACGACCTCCTGCGCGGGGCCGGCGGAGGCGCCGGCACCGGACCGGTCGCCGCCGAGGTCGTTGACGACGACCTTGGCGCCGCGCGCGGCGAGTTCCAGCGCGTGCTGGCGGCCGAGGCCGTGGCCCGCTCCGGTCACGACCGCCACGCGGCCGTCGTAGCGCAGTTCCGACATCCCTGTCTCCTCACATCGCACCGACTACGCACCCCGGACAATCACCCGGGGGTTACCAAGTGGTACCACTGAACCGAATCCCGCTCGGCCGCGGCCCCCGGCTTTTCTTCCCGCCTGGACGCGGGACCAGTCCTGCGTACGATGGGGCATGGGGGAAAGTTGCGCTGAATGCCGCTTTTCGTCGGAGCGGACGGCGTAGTCTCCACCGCGAGGAGCAACGGAGGTCCCGGTCTCGATGAGCCCTGCCCGCGCGTTCACGTCGAGCACCCGCCCCCATCGCGTCGTCCAGTGGGCGACGGGCGCGATCGGCCGCAGCGTGATCCGGGGCGTCCTCGACCGCGACGACATGGAACTCGCCGGAGCCTGGGTGCACACCCCGGCCAAGGCCGGGGTCGACGCCGGGGTCCTCGCCGGCCGCGACCCCATCGGCGTCACCGCGACCGGCGACGCCGGCGACATCCTCGACCTGGACGCCGACTGCGTCATCTACGCCCCCAGCCCGGCGCCCGACCGCTTCACCGAACTCGAGACGGTCTGCAGGCTGCTCGCCTCCGGCAAGAACGTCATCTCCCTGAACGGCTTCGTCTACCCGCAGGCGCACGGCCCGCAGTACGTGAACGAGCTGGAACAGGCGTGCAAGCGCGGCGGCGTCTCGGTGCACGGCAGCGGGATCAGCGGCGGCTTCATGGCCGACCTCATGCCGCTCATGCTGGCGCGGCTGTCGCGGCGGATCACCCACGTCTACGTCCGCGAGGTCTCCGACTTCGCCCGGCACCCGTCCTGGCAGATGGTCCACCACATGCTCGGCTTCGGGAAGAACGAGGAGGCGTACCTGCGCGCGCTGCGGCCCACCCGCAACGCGATGCGCGCGGTGTTCTCCGAGAGCCTGCACCTGGTCGCGGCCGGGCTCGGCGTCGACCTGGACGAGATCGACGTGGACGTGCAGCACCGGCTCGCGGGCACCGACCTCACCACCGCCGCCGGGCCCGTCCCGCGCGGCACGGTCGCGGGGGCCCGCTGGACGTTCAGCGGGCTGGCCGCCGGACGGCCCGTGATCACCCTTGAGGTCGTGCACAAGGCGGACGCCGCGCGGATGGGCGACGAATGGGGGAGCCCCGGATACTCGCTGCGCGTGGACGGCCGGCCTTCCCTCACGCTCGCGACCGACGAGACGTGGGTCTCCGACGCGATCTCCGCCGCCGCCGCACACGCCCTCAACTCCGTCCCCGTCGTCTGCGCCGCCGAGCCGGGCATCCGCACCTGCCTCGATCTTCCGATGGCCCGCGGCCACATGCGGATCTGAGCGGCCGCCCGGCGGCTATCGTGGGCCACGGGACCACCCCATCGACGTCGGGAGGAGTTCGGGATGAGCGTCCAGGAGGTCGAGGGGGGCCGGTTCGTGCGGCAGCCGAACCGGTTCACCGGGCGGATCACCGCCGACGGGTCGGGCGGCCTGCCCGCCGAGCCCGGCCGCTACCGGCTCTTCGTCTCCTACGCGTGCCCGTGGGCGCACCGCAGCCTGATCGTCCGGCGCCTGCTCGGCCTGGAGGACGCGATCAGCGTCGCCGTCGTCGACCCGATCCGCGACGAGCGCGGCTGGCGCATCCCCGGCCGCGACCCGGTCACCGGCGCGGAGTTCCTCTCCGAGCTGTACCTCGGCACCGACCCGTCCTTCGAGGGCCGCTACACGGTCCCCTGCATCTGGGACACCGAGACCGAGCGCCTGGTCACCAACGACTTCCCGAACATCACCACCATGATGGAGACGGAATTCACCGCCCACCACCGGGCGGGGGCGCCCGACCTGTACCCGGAGGCGCTGCGCCCCGGGATCGACGAGCTGAACGAGCTCGTCTACACGACCGTCAACAACGGCGTCTACAAGGCCGGGTTCGCCACGTCCCAGGCCGCCTACGAGGACGCCGCCGACGCCCTCTTCGCCACCCTCGACCAGCTCGAAGAGCGCCTCTCCGGCAGCCGCTACCTGTTCGGCGACGAGATCACCGAGGCCGACGTCCGGCTCTACCCGACGCTCGCGCGCTTCGACGCCGTCTACTACTCCCACTTCAAGTGCAACCTGCGCCACGTGACGGACTACCCCGCCCTGTGGGGCTACGCCCGTGACCTGTACTCGATCCCGGCGTTCGGCGAGACCACGGACTTCGACCACATCAAGCGCCACTACTACGTGACCCAGCGCAACATCAACCCGTCCGGAGTCGTCCCCAAGGGTCCCCTCGTCGATTGGACCGCTCCCCATGGCCGGGACCGCTGACCTCGCCACCCTCGTTATGCTGGCGAACCTCTAGCAATCCCCACGAGAGGCACGACCCGACCATGCGTAGCCAGTTCTTCGGAAACATGGACCAGGGGCAGCAGCTCCCCGGCCACTTCGCCCTTCAGAACTCCAAGATGCTCCGGATCCACCTCAACGGTGACGTCCTGGCCCGGCAGGGGTCCATGGTGGCCTTCCAGGGCCAGATGGAGTTCGACTACGAGGGCTCCGGCGGCATCGGCAAGTTCATGAAGAAGGCCCTCACCGGCGAGGGCGTCCCGACGATGCGGGTCAAGGGCCAGGGCCTGCTGTTCGTCGCCAACGACGCCGACGACATCCACCTGTTCTACCTGGAGAACGAGGGCCTCACCGTCAACGGCGCCAACATCCTCGCCTACGACGCCCACCTTCAGTCCGACATCCAGAAGGTCCAGGGCGCGGGCATCGCCGCGGGCGGCCTGTTCAACACCACCCTCACCGGCACCGGCTTCGTCGCCCTCACCACCCACGGCACCCCGGTCATGCTCGACTGCGGCCGCGCCCCCACCTTCGCCGACGGCCAGTCCGCCGTCGCCTGGAGCACCAGCCTCCAGGTCGGCGTCAACCGCACCTTCAAGGCCGGCGCCCTCATCGGCCGGGGCAGCGGCGAAGCCATGCAGCTCGCCTACCAGGGCCAGGGCTTCGTCCTCATCCAGGCCAGCGAAGGCCCGACGGTGGCGCCCCACACCCACTGATCCGGGCTGGCGAACACTGCCGAAGTCACGGTCCTGGCTTCGGCAGCTTGAGCCATATTGAGGCGGCGCGCGTGCGGCGTCGCACCGTGCTGGCATGGGTCAGGAGCAAGAACGAGTAGCCTTGACGAGTCTTAGAAATTAAACCTGAGCTGCGGAAGAGGGCGATCTCCGCCGTGTCGACAGAGTCGTCGCAAACTAGTGCCGACCCAACGATGACAGACTTCGGTGCCAACGAGTGGCTGGTCGACGAGCTGTACCAGAAGTACCTCGAGGATCCGAACTCGGTTGACGAGGCTTGGTGGAACTTCTTCGCGGACTACCAGCCGGACAGCCGGCCCGGGTCCGTGACCCCCGCCTCGCCGGGGGCGCCTCGGGCGCCCGCCGGAGGCACGGCCCCGAAGGCCGGCAACGGCACGGCGGCCGCTCCGCCGACACCGCAGCAGCCGGTTGAGCCCCCCAAGGCCAAGCCCGCGCCGAAGGCGGAGGAGCAGCCCGCCGGGAAGCCGGCCGCCGGGAAGCCGACCACGGGGAAGCCGGCCACCGGGAAGCCGGCGCCGCCGCCCGTGCCGGCGGGCGCCGAGGAGGTCAGGCTGCGCGGCGCCGCCGCCCGGACGGCCACCAACATGGAGGCCAGCCTCGCGGTCCCGACCGCGACGAGCGTGCGCACCGTCCCGGCGAAGCTGCTGATCGACAACCGCATCGTCATCAACAACCACCTGAAGCGCGGCCGCGGCGGCAAGGTCTCGTTCACCCACCTGATCGGGTACGCGATCGTCAAGGCGCTCGCCGCGCTGCCGGAGATGAACACCGCGTTCACCGAGGTGGACGGCAAGCCGGTGGTGGTCCGGCCGGAGCACGTCAACTTCGGGCTGGCGATCGACCTGCAGAAGAGCGACGGGTCGCGGCAGCTGGTGGTGCCGAGCATCAAGGCCGCCGAGACGCTGGACTTCCGCCAGTTCTGGGCCGGCTACGAGGAGATCGTCCGCAAGGCGCGCAACAACAAGCTCACCATCGAGGACTTCCAGGGCACGACGATCAGCCTGACCAACCCGGGCACGATCGGGACCGTCCACTCGGTGCCGCGGCTGATGCAGGGCCAGGGAACGATCATCGGCGTTGGGGCGATGGAGTACCCGGCCGAGTTCGCGGGCGCGTCCGGCGAGACGCTGTCGCGCATGGGGATCAGCAAGACGATGACGCTGACCTCCACCTACGACCACCGCATCATCCAGGGCGCGCAGTCCGGCGACTTCCTGCGGCGCATCCACGAGCTGCTGCTCGGGGCGGACGGCTTCTACGACGAGATCTTCGAGGCGCTGCGGATCCCGTACGAGCCCGTGCGCTGGGTCAAGGACATCTCCGCGACGCACGAGGACGACGTCGCCAAGGTCGCCCGCGTCCACGAGCTGATCCACGCCTACCGGGTCCGCGGCCACCTGATGGCCGACACCGACCCGCTGGAGTACAACCAGCGCCGCCATCCCGACCTGGACATCCTCAAGCACGGCCTCACCCTGTGGGACCTGGAGCGCGAGTTCGCGACCGGCGGGTTCGGCGGCAAGCCGACGATGAAGCTGCGCGACATCCTCGGCGTGCTGCGGATGGCGTACTGCCGGACGGTCGGCATCGAGTACATGCACATGCAGGACCCGGAGGAGCGCGCCTGGATCCAGGAGCGCGTGGAGGTCCCGCACGACAAGCCGTCGCGCGAGGAGCAGCTGCACGTGCTGCGCCGGCTGAACAGCGCCGAGGCGTTCGAGACGTTCCTGCAGACGAAGTTCGTCGGGCAGAAGCGGTTCTCGCTGGAGGGCGGCGAGTCCGTCATCCCGCTGCTGGACTCGGTGATCTCCGCGTCGGCGAAGGCCAGCCTCGACGAGGTCATCATCGGCATGGCGCACCGGGGCCGGCTGAACGTCCTGGCGAACATCGTCGGCAAGTCCTACGGGCAGATCTTCGGCGAGTTCGAGGGCAACCTCGACCCGCGCAGCGCGCAGGGGTCCGGCGACGTGAAGTACCACCTCGGCGCGGCCGGGGACTTCGTCGCCGACGACGGCTCCAAGATCCACTGTGAGCTGGTCGCGAACCCGTCCCACCTGGAGACGGTCGACCCGGTGCTGGAGGGGGTCGTCCGCGCCAAGCAGGACCTCCTGGACGTCGGCGAGGCCGGCTTCAGCGTGCTGCCCGTGCTGATCCACGGCGACGCCGCGTTCGCCGGGCAGGGCGTGGTGGCCGAGACGCTGAACCTGTCCCAGCTGCGCGGCTACCGCACCGGCGGCACCGTGCACGTGATCATCAACAACCAGGTGGGCTTCACGACCGCCCCCGAGTACTCGCGGTCCAGCGTGTACTCCACGGACGTCGCCCGGATGATCCAGGCGCCGATCTTCCACGTCAACGGCGACGACCCGGAGGCGTGCGCGCGGGTGGCGCGGCTGGCGTTCGAGTACCGGCAGACGTTCAAGAAGGACGTCGTCATCGACATGGTCTGCTACCGGCGCCGGGGCCACAACGAGGGCGAGAACCCCTCGTTCACCCAGCCGCTGATGTACGACCTGATCGACGCGAAGCGGTCGGTGCGCAAGCTGTACACCGAGGCGCTGATCGGCCGCGGCGACATCACGGTCGAGGAGGCCGAGCAGGCGCTGCGCGACTACCAGGAGCAGCTCGAGCGGGCCTTCACCGAGACCCGGGAGGCCGTGAAGCGGCCCCAGGAGCCGGGCTCGGTCGTCAAGCCGGACGAAGAGGAACGCATCCCGATCGACCACGGCAAGGCCGGCACCGCGATCTCGCCGGAGACCGTGAAGCGGATCATCGAGACGCAGGTCAGCCTGCCGGAGGGCTTCACCCCGCACCCGCGGCTCCAGCCGATCCTGCAGCGCCGCGCCCAGATGATCGAGGACGACGCGATCGACTGGGCGACCGGCGAGCTGCTGGCGATGGGCTCGCTGCTGATCGACGGCCGCCCGGTGCGGCTCGTCGGGCAGGACACCCGGCGCGGGACGTTCGGCCAGCGGCACGCCGTCCTGGTCGACCGCAGGACGGGCGAGGAGTACACGCCGCTGAAGCAGTTCGGGCAGGGCGTGTCGAAGTTCTACGTCCACGACTCGCTGCTGAGCGAGTACGCGGCGATGGGCTTCGAGTACGGCTACTCGATGACCCGCCCGGACGCGCTGGTCTGCTGGGAGGCGCAGTTCGGCGACTTCGTCAACGGCGCCCAGAGCATCGTGGACGAGTACATCTCGTCCGGCGAGCAGAAGTGGGGCCAGCACTCCGGCGTCGTGCTGCTGCTGCCGCACGGCTACGAGGGGCAGGGGCCCGACCACTCGTCCGCGCGCATCGAGCGGTTCCTGCAGCTGTGCGCGCAGGACAATATGACGGTCGTGTACCCGACGACCTCGGCGAACTACTTCCATCTGCTGCGCTGGCAGGTGCTGTCCGGCCGGAACAAGCCGATGGTCGTGTTCACGCCGAAGTACCTGCTGCGGCTGAAGGCGGCCACGTCCACGGTCTCCGACATCACCGGCGGCGCGTTCCAGCCGGTGATCCCGGAGAGCGACCCGGCGATCGACCCGGCGGGGGTGCGGCGGGTGCTGCTCACCACCGGCAAGATCTTCTACGAGGTGGTGAAGTCCCGGGAGGCCGCGGGCGCGAACGACACCGCGGTCGTCCGGGTCGAGCGGCTGTACCCGCCGCCGGTGGACGAGATCAGGGCGGAGCTGGCCAAGTACCCGGCGGACGCCGAGATCGTCTGGGTCCAGGACGAGCCCGCCAACATGGGCGCCTGGCCGTTCATGGCGCTGAAGCTGGCGCACCACATCGAGGGCCTGAAGATGTCGCGGGTGTCGCGCCCGGCGTCCTCGTCGCCCGCGGTGGGCTCGGCGAAGCTGCACCAGGCGGAGCAGGAGGCGCTCCTCGCCAGGCTGTTCGGCGAGCAGAAGTAGTCACCCGGAGAACGGGAACGACGTAGACGCGAGGGCCCCGGTGCGCCGCGCCGGGGCCCTCGGCGTCGACGGGCACCGGCGCCGGAGAACGATTTCGCAGGAAGTGGAACAGGCCATGTACTTCACCGATCGGGGCATCGAGGAGCTGACGGACCGGCGCGGCGAGGAGCAGGTCAGCCTGGCGTGGCTGGCCGAGCGGCTGCGCGAGTTCGTCGACCTCAACCCCGAGTTCGAGACGCCCGTCGAACGCCTCGCCACCTGGCTGGCGCGGCTGGACGACGAGGACGACGACTGACTTCCCCCGGCCGGAAACGCGATACATCTTGACTTTTCGTTGACGCGACATATCGTGTTTACTGGTCACAGGACGCTCGGACGAAGGGCAGACCCGGATGTCGCGCTGGACGATCGACGAACCGACCACCCTCGATTTCGACGGCGCCGTCGCGCTGCGTGCCACGCTGATCGCGGGCGACATCTCGGTGCTCGCCTCCGGCGAGCGGCCGTCCGTCATGATCGACGACATCGAGGGCCCGCCGCTCGTGATCACGCATGAGGCGGGCATGCTGACGATCACCCACGAGAAGCTGTGGGAGGGCGTGCTGAACTGGCTGCGCACGCAGCGGTGCCGCGCGTCCATCACGGTGACCGTCCCGCACGACTGCCCGCTCACGCTGAACCTCGTGTCGGCGGACGCGGTCGTGACCGGCATGACGGCGCGCACGTCCATCAAGAGCGCCTCGGGCGACGTCACGCTCGACGAGGTCGCGGGGGCGATCGACGCCAACACCGTCTCCGGCGCGATCGAGGCGCAGGGCCTGGAGGGGACGGTGTCGTTCACGTCCGTGTCCGGCGACCTGTCCCTGGCCGGCGGGTCCATCGACCGCCTGGCCGCGCGGGCGGTCAGCGGGCGCATCGCCGCCGACGTGGACCTGGCCGGCGACGGCAGGGTCGACGTCAACACGGTCTCCGGCGAGGTCGCGCTGCGCATCCCCGAATCCGCCGGCGCCGAGGTGACGCTGAACTCGGCCGCCGGGCGGATCGACACGTCCTTCCCCGAACTCGGCCGGCAGGAGCGTCCCGTGGCGCGCAGCGTCGCCGGCAAGATCGGCGACGGCTCGGGACGGCTCACGGTCAACACGGTCTCCGGCCCGATCACCCTCCTCGGCCGCGACGCCGGCGAGCCGGACATCACCTCACCCCGGAAGGAATCCATGTGAGCCCCGTCTTCGGTCACGGTCGCCTGCGGCTCTACCTGCTGAAGCTGCTGGAGGAGAGCCCGCGGCACGGCTACGAGGTGATCCGGCACCTCCAGGACCGGTTCCTCGGGGTCTACTCGCCCTCCCCCGGCACGATCTATCCCCGGCTGGCGCGGCTGGAGTCCGAGGGCCTGGTCACCCATGAGGTGATCAAGGGGAAGAAGGTGTACTCGCTGACCGACAAGGGCCGCGAGGAACTGGAGCACCGGATGGACGAGCTCGCCGAGCTGGAGGACGAGATCTCCGCGTCCGCGCAGGAGTTCGCACGCGGCGTCCAGGAGGACGTCCGGCAGACGGTCCGGAGCCTGCGCGAGGAGCTCACGCAGGCCGCCCGGACCGTCCGCGACCAGGGCACGACCGCGTCCAAGGACGCGTGGAAGGAGACCGCCGACCGGCAGAAGGACGAGTGGCGGCGGCTCTGGCGCGAGCAGAAGCACGCGTGGAAGGAGGAGTGGCGGCAGAACTGGGACGAGGCATGGAAGACGGCGACCGGTTCCCGCGAGGACATCGCCCGCCTCAAGCTGGAGCGCCTGCTCCGCGGGTTCGTCGAGGACGTCCGCAAGTCCGCGAAGGACCGCCGGATGGACGAGGACGGCCTGGCCGCCGTCCAGGCGATCCTGGACGATGCCCGCGCCCGCCTGAACGACGAGGTCCTCCACCGGAAGAGGCACGGCAAGGCGTGACCGGGACATTCCCGGCCACGGCCCGCCCCACCCGGCTCAGGGCGTGAAGACGATCTTGCCGAAGAGGTCGCCCTCGGCCATCGCGGCGAAGCCCTCGCGGGCCCTGCTCAGCGGCAGCGTCCGGTCGATCAGCGGCTTGGTCCCCGTCTTGACCAGGAACCGCGCCAGCCGCTCCAGCTGGTCGCGCGTGCCCATGGTGGAACCGATCACCTGCAGCTGCAGGAAGAACACCCGGTTCAGCTCCGCCGGAGGCACCTGGCCGCTGGTGGCGCCCGACACCACGATCCGGCCGCCCGGCCGCAGCGACTTCAGCGAGTGCGACCACGTCGCCTGCCCGACGGTCTCGATGACGGCGTCCACCCGCTCGGGGAGCCGCGCACCGCTCTCCAGCGCCGCGTCCGCGCCGAGCTCCTGCGCCCGCTTGCGCTTGGCCTCGCTGCGGCTGGTCGCGTAGACGCGCATGCCCGCGGCCGACGCCAGCGCGATCGCGGCGGTGGCGACGCCGCCGCCCGCACCCTGCACCAGGACGGACGATCCGGGCTGCAGCCCGGCCTTGTCGAACAGCATCCGGTAGGCGGTGAGCCACGCGGTCGGCAGGCACGCGGCCTGGGCGAAGGACAGCTCGGCGGGCTTCGGCACGAGGTTGCGGCGCGGCACCGCGACCTTCTCGGCCAGGGCCCCCGGGTGGTTCTCCGACAGCAGCGACCGCTTCGGGTCGAGGGTCTCGTCGCCGCCGCCCCGCGCGGGGTCGCCGATCACCGAGTGGACGATGACCTCGTTGCCGTCCTCGTCCACCCCGGCCGCGTCGCAGCCGAGGATCATGGGAAGCTTGTCGGCGGGCAGGCCGACGCCCTTGAGCGACCAGAGGTCGTGGTGGTTGAGCGCGGCGGCCTTCACCGTGACGGTCGTCCAGCCGTCCGGTACGTCGGGTTCGGGCACCTCCCCCGCCGTCAGCCCGTTCAGCGGATTGTCTGCGTCGATCTGCGTAGCCGTGACAGCGAACATGAACGCACACTAACCACCCGCCCGGCACCGCGCACGGCCCGCCCCCCGGCAGCGGAGCGGGCCGTGTCGAACCGGGTTCAGAGGACCTTGGAGAGGAAGTCCCGGGTGCGCTGGTGCTGCGGGTTCGCCAGGATCTCGCGGGGAGTGCCCTTCTCGACCACGGCGCCGTCGTCCATGAAGACCAGGGAATCGCCGACCTCCCTGGCGAAACCCATCTCGTGGGTGACCACGATCATGGTCATGCCGTCGAGGGCGAGCTGCTTCATGACGTCCAGGACCTCCCCGACCAGCTCCGGGTCCAGCGCCGAGGTCGGCTCGTCGAACAGCATCAGCGCGGGCTCCATCGCGAGCGCCCGCGCGATCGCCACCCGCTGCTGCTGCCCGCCCGACAGCTGCGAAGGGTAGACCTGCGCCTTGTCGCTCAGCCCGACGCGGTCGAGGAGCGTGAGGGCCCGCTGCCTGACCTGGTCCTTCGGCTGGCGCTTGACCCAGATCGGCGCTCCCATCACGTTCTCCAGCGCCGTCTTGTGGGGGAAGAGGTTGAAGCGCTGGAACACCATGCCGATCTCGCGGCGCTGCGCCGAGACCTCCCGGTCGCGCAGCTCGTAGAGCTTGCCGCCCTGCTCCCGGTAGCCGACCAGGTGGCCGTTCACCCACAGCCGCCCGGCGTTGATCTTCTCCAGGTGGTTGATGCAGCGCAGGAAGGTCGACTTGCCGGACCCGGACGGGCCGACGACGCACATCACCTCGCCGGACTTGACCTGCAGGTCGATGCCCTTCAGCACCTCCAGCCGGCCGAACGACTTGTGGACCTGCTCGGCCTTCACCATCAGACCGCCGCTCTCGGGCGCCGGCTTCTTGGCGAGGGACTCGCTCACCTTGTCCTCACCTCCGCTCATTGGCCGCCGCCTCCGCCGCGGAAGCGGACCCGGTTGCCGCGCGGCGACGCCCCCTTGCCGACCCCCCGGCTGAAGTACCGCTCGATGTAGTACTGGGCGATCATCAGGACCGAGGACAGCAGCAGGTACCACAGGCACGCCATCACCAGCATCGGAATGATCTTGTAGGTGCTGGCATAGATGGTCTGCGCGGTGAACGTCAGCTCGGAGAACGGAACGGCCGCGACAAGTGAGGTGTTCTTCATCATGGAGAGCACCTCGTTGCCGGTCGGAGGGACGATGACCCGCATCGCCTGCGGCAGCACGATCCGGCGCATGGTCTGCATCCGCGACATGCCGAGCGCGCTCGCCGCCTCCTGCTGCCCCTCGTCCACCGACAGGATCCCGGCCCGGACGATCTCCGCCATGTAGGCGGCCTCGTTCAGAATCAGGCCCAGACCGGCGGCGATCATCGGGGTGACCAGCGCCTGCGTCTCCCAGGTCTGGAACTCGGGCCCGAACGGGATGCCGATCCCGACCGTCGGCAGCAGCGTGCCGATCGCGCCCCAGATGAGCAGCTGCGTGTAGAGCGGCGTGCCGCGGAAGAACCACAGGTAGAGCCAGGCCGCACTGCTCAGCAGCGGGTTGGCCGACAGCCTCATCAGCGCCAGGACGGTGCCGATCAGCATGCCGCCGATCATCGCGGCGACCGTCAGCAGGATCGTGTTGCGGACGCCCCTCAGCACCGCTTCCGACGTGATGTACTTGCGCTGCTCCGACCACTCCAGGGCATCGCTCGTCAGCAGGAAGTTGACGAACATCGCGAGCAGCACGACCACGACCGCGGCGGCGACCCAGCGGCCGGGATGCCGGACGGGGACGGCCCGAATCGCTTCGGGCCGCCCCTTCTCGACGTCGTCGTCGACCGTCATGCGATCAGCTCTGCGCGGCGTTGATCGCCGGGTCGGTGATCGCGCCGGTCTCCACCCCGGCATCCGTGAGGATCTTCTTGTAGGTGCCGTCGGCGATCAGCGCCTTCACGGCGCCGAGGACGGCGTCCTTGAACTGGCCGGAGTTCTTGCCGAGGGCGTAGCCGTAGGGCGCGGTGTCGTAGGCCTGGCCGATGATCTCCAGCTTGCCGGTCTTCTTGATCGCGTCACCGATGATCGGCGAGTCGGCGGCCATCGCGTCCACCTTGCCCGCGACCAGGTCGTTGTTGACCTCGGTCTGCTGCTTGCGGACGACCTGCTTGATGGCCGGCTTGCCCGCGTCGGTGCACTCCTTGCTCTTGGCCGTGAGGTCGTCGACCTGCACGGTGCCCTGCTGCACGCCGATGCTCTTGCCGCAGGCGTCGTCGGGGTTGACGCCCTTGGGGTTGCCCGTCAGCGCCGCCCAGGCCGTCCCCGCCGTGTAGTAGGTGACGAAGTCGACGGCCTGCTCGCGCTCCTTGGTGTCGGTGAAGGAGGAGACCCCGATCTCGTACTTGCCCGACTGGACGCCCGGGATGATCGTGTCGAAGCCCGCGTTCTTGTACTCGGTCTTCAGGCCGAGCTTGGCCGCTACGGCGTCGAAGAGATCGATGTCCCAGCCGACCATCTCCTGCGTGGCCGGGTCGACGGACTCGTTGGGCGGGTAGGACCCGTCGGTGCCGACGACGATCTTGCCGTCGCTCTTGATCGCGTCCGGGACCATGGCCGCCAGCTTGGCGTCCGCGCTCGTGTTCGAGCCCCCGGATTCCGAGTCGGCCGAGTCGTTGCTGTCGCCACATGCGGACAGGGCGAGAGCGCCCGTCAGCACGAGCGCGCCCGCCGCGACGGCGCGACGGCGCAGAGAACCGGTGTTCACTGGTCCCCCTCCAAGTGGTTGCGTCGGATCCGACGGATCCGAAGGTCAGGTGCACATTTTGGCGTACAACAGCCCTGATCTGGATAAAGGGTCCGAAACAATCACGCAACGACGCAGCCCCGGAACGCGTCCCCCGGCCACCACCCGAACGACGGACTCCGCCCGGCGGCCGCCGGCCCGTGTGGGCGGTGTCACGTGACGGTTACCACCACCCCGGTCCCCGGAGCCGCGTGCACCTGTATGAGAGAATCGCACAACGGGTGACCCCCGTACGTCGCGAGATGACCACCAGGTGACCGGCCACCACACCACACCACCGCGGCGGCATCGCAAGAAAGCCAACTTTCACTGACAGGGGTCGCTGTGGCTGCTGAGCCCATTCCCACCGAACCGTCCTCACTCGACGAGGATCCAGCCTTTCCGCTGCACCGCGGCGGAAAGCTGGAAATGCGGTCGACAATTCCGGTCCGCAACAAAGACGATCTTTCGCTGGCCTACACGCCGGGCGTCGCCCGGGTGTGCACCGCGATCGCCGACCGTCCCGAGCTGGCCTACGACTACACCTGGACGTCCGGGGTCGTCGCCGTGGTCACCGACGGGACCGCCGTGCTGGGGCTCGGCGACATCGGCCCCGCCGCCTCCATGCCCGTCATGGAGGGCAAGTCCCTGCTGTTCAAGGAGTTCGCCGACGTCGACTCCGTGCCGATCGCGCTGAACTGCACGGGCGTGGACGAGATCGTCGACACCGTGATCCGGATGGCGCCGAGCTTCGGCGGCATCAACCTGGAGGACATCAGCGCCCCCCGCTGCTTCGAGATCGAGGACCGGCTCCGCGCCGCGCTCGACATCCCCGTCTTCCACGACGACCAGCACGGCACCGCGATCGTGGTGCTCGCCGCCCTCAAGAACGCGGCCCGCCTGGTCGGCAGGCCGCTGTCGGAGCTGCGCGCGGTCGTGGCCGGCGCGGGCGCGTCCGGTATCGCCGTCTCCAAGATGCTGATCGAGGGCGGAATCGGCGACATCGCCCTGTCCGACAGCAAGGGCCTCATCTACGAGGGACGGGACGGCCTGAACCCGATCAAGACGCAGATCGCCGGGATCACCAACCGGTCGCTCCTGAAGGGCTCGACCGAGGAGGCGCTGCGCGGGGCCGACGTGTTCATCGGCCTGTCCGGCGGCACCGTGCACGAGTCGTGCGTCGCCACGATGTCGGAGAACGCGATCGTCTTCGCGCTGTCCAACCCCACCCCCGAGGTGCACCCGGACGTGGCGCGGCGGCACGCCAAGGTCGTGGCGACCGGCCGCAGCGACTACCCGAACCAGATCAACAACGTGCTGGCGTTCCCGGGCATCTTCCGCGGCGCCCTGGACGTCCGCGCCCACTCGATCACCGAGGGCATGAAGCTGGCGGCGGCCAACGCGCTCGCCGACATCATCGGCGACGACCTCACCCCCGACTACGTCATCCCCGGCCCGTTCGACGACCGCGTCGCCCCGGCCGTCACCGCGGCGGTGGCCGCCCAGGCCCGCGAAGAGGGCGTGAACCGGGTCTGACCCGCAATTCACGATCTTTCCTTTCCGGACGGCCCGCGTTCCCGCCGGGGAACGCGGGCCGTACCGGTGATCGCGACTCGCATTCGATCAATTCCGCGTCGTGCGCCTCACTTCTCCCCCAAGAATGGGTGTAATTCTTGCCAGGGGGGAATGACTGTGGACCCGTTGGGCCGCGTCCGTAGGAGCGAATGTGAACCTCGCGTCGTACGCAGACCTGGCGATCGATCTCGTGAACACGCAGCGCCCCCAGGGCGACGATCTGCGTGATCTCGACGGGCTGCGGGCCCTGCTGGCGCACCGGCCGCATCTCGGCGGGCGGATCGCCCACCGCGATCTCTACGCGATGCGGGAACTGCGCGCACAGCTACGGGCGATCTTCACCTCCGCCGCCCGCGGGGACGAGGACGACGCCGTGGAGCGCCTCAACACGCTGCTCATCCACCACCCCGTCCATCCGCAGATCGCCCGCCACGACGGCCACGACTGGCATCTGCACTTCAACGAGTCCGGCTCGATACCCGACCGTTACGCCGCCCGCGCCGCGATGGGCCTCGCGGCGAAGATCGCCGACCGGGGAATCGGCCGGTTCGGCCTGTGCAAGGCGGAGGGCTGCGAGCGGGTGTACTTCGACACGACCGCGAACCGCTCCCGCCGCTACTGCTCCGACCGCTGCGCCGGCCGCCCGAGCGTCACCGCCGCCTGCCACCCCGGCGAGCCCCGCGTAACCGCCACGGCACGCGACGGGGCCCAGTGACGCGCGACGCCCGACTCGACGCATACGTTCCTACCGCCTTGCGTCGCGGAGCCGCGTCACGAGGTGTCGACGAGCCGGTTCTCCCATGCCCAGGCAACGATGCCGACCCGGTTGCGCACCCCGAGTTTGGCCTGGATGCCCGCCAGATGGCTCTTGACCGTGCTGAGCGAGATGAACAGCTCCGCGGCGATCTCCTGGTTGGTGCGGCCGCGCGCGAGGGCCCGGACGACCTCGAGTTCGCGGTCCGACAGGGGCGGGGGCCGCACGCCGGCCGGCGGTGCCGATCCGGCCGTCAGATGCCGCAGCAGCCGGACGGTGACGGAGGGCGAGACCAGCGCCTCGCCGTTGTGGGCGGCTCGGACGGCCTCGGTGAGCAGTGCGGGCCCGGCGTCCTTGAGGACGAAGCCCACCGCACCGCCGCGCAGCGCCCCGTACACGTACTCGTCCAGATCGAAGGTGGTGACCACGACGACCCGCATCGGGTCGGGAACCCGCGGCCCCGCCAGCGCGCGGGTCACCTCGATGCCGTCGAGCCGGGGCATCCTGATGTCCACGAGGCACACGTCCGGGCGCAGCCGCCGCGCCAGGGCGACCGCCTCGGCCCCGTCGGACGCCTCCGCGACGACGCTGATGCCGGGCTGGTCCTCCAGGATCAGCCGCAGCCCGCGCCGGACCATCGCCTGGTCGTCGGCGAGCAGGACCGAGATCGTCATCGGGGC
>NZ_SMKK01000168.1 GCF_004348425.1 Actinomadura sp. 7K507 | reverse complement strand
GCCGTACGAGCCGCCCCACGCGGGGTTCCCGCCCCCCGGAGGGCCGCCGCCTCCGACCGGCGGGGCCGGGCAACGGCTGGTGATCGTCGCCGGCCTCCTGACGCTCGGCCTCCTTCTGGCGGGCGCCGCGGTCTTCCTGGTCCTGCGCGACGCCTTCGGCGACGGTGACGGGGCCGGCGGTGAGGGGACAGGCGGCGAGGCGGGCCTGGCCGACCTGCGCGAGCCGCTGACGTTCCAGCAGGTCGAGGAGACGTCCCAGCCGCCGTGCGGGTCCGGGACCGTCCCGGACACCGGAGGCGCCGCCTGCTACCGGCTCGGACCCGAGCGCATGGCCGTGAACCGCGTCGAGCGCATCGCGGCGGTGCCGCCGGGGCCGGGGAACGGCCAGAGCCGCTGGTCCGTCCAGCTGAAGCTGACCCCCTCCGACGGGGCGGCGTTCGGGCGGCTGACCGGCAAGGCCGCCGCACGGCCGCAGGAGACCGAGGGCCGGCGCATCGCGATGATCGTCGGCGGGGAGGTCATCTCCGCGCCCATGGTCACCGACGGCCCCATCACCGGCGGTGAGGTGATGATCTCCGGGGACTTCACCCGGTCGGACGCGGAGGGCCTCGTCCAGACGATGACCGGGGCGGGCGGCTGACCCGGCGATAGGACGCCGGGGCGCCCGCACCGTCACCGCTCGTGACCGGTCATGGTGCGGGCGGCGCGCCGCGCATGGGACGATGTGGCCGGTGAGCACAGCGCGGGAGGTGACCTCCGCTACCGTGAGCGACGTGGACGAGACGTCGCCGGAGCAGGGGGAGGAGCAGGGGTTCCGCGTCCACCTGGACAACTTCGAGGGGCCGTTCGACCTGCTGCTCGGGCTGATCTCCAAGCACAAGCTCGACATCACCGAGGTGTCGCTGCACAAGGTCACCGACGACTTCATCGCGCACATCCACTCCTACGGCAAGGACTGGGACCTCGACCAGGCCAGCCACTTCCTGCTCGTCGCCGCGACCCTGCTCGACCTCAAGGCCGCCCGGCTGCTGCCGTCCGGCGAGGTCGACGACGAGGACGACCTGGCGCTGCTGGAGGCCCGCGACCTGCTGTTCGCGCGGCTGCTCCAGTACCGCGCCTACAAGGAGGTCGCGAAGGACTTCGCCGGGCGGATCGCCGACGCGAGCCGCCGGTTCTCCCGCGTCGTGCCGATGGAGCCGCGGTTCGCGAACCTCCTCCCGGAGGTGCTGCTCGGCCTCGGGCCCGAGGAGTTCGCCCGCGTCGCCGCCAGGGCCTTCGCGCCCAAGGAGCCGCCGTCGGTCTCCGTCGAGCACATCTACCAGCCGAAGGCCAGCGTCAGCGAGCAGGCCGCGATCGTCGTGGAACGGCTCCGCCGGCTCCGCGTCACGACGTTCCGCGTCCTGGCGTCCGACGCCGAGGGCACCTACGAGGTCGTCGCCCGGTTCCTGGCGCTGCTGGAGCTGTACCGGGACCAGAACGTCACGTTCGAGCAGCCCGAGCCGCTCGGCGAGTTGAACGTCACCTGGATCGGCGCCGACGAGGGCGACGTCGAGGTGGGCGACGACTACGAGGGCGCCCCCAAGAAGAACGACCAGAACGGCGAGAACGACGAGAAGGACCAGAAGGACCAGAAGGACCAGAAGGACCAGAGGGACGAGGGAGACGATGACTGAGGAACCCGGCGCCGTCGCGCCGGAGCTCCCGGGGCTGCGCGCCTCGATCGAGGCGATCCTGCTGGTGGTGGACGAGCCCGTCACCGAGATGACGCTCGCGCAGCTGCTGGAACGTCCCCGCGGCGAGATCGCGGACACGCTGCGGGCGCTGGCCGCGGAATACACCGAGCAGGGCCGCGGGTTCGACCTGAGGGAGGTCGCCGGCGGCTGGCGGTTCTACACCCGGGACGTGTGCGCCCCGGTGGTGGAGCGGTTCGTCACCGACGGGCAGCAGGCGCGGCTCACGCAGGCCGCGTTGGAGACGCTCGCCGTCGTCGCGTACCGGCAGCCGGTGAGCCGTGCCCGCGTGTCGGCGATCCGCGGCGTCAACAGCGACGGGGTGATGCGCACGCTGACGCTGCGCGGCCTGGTCGAGGACGCGGGGCAGGACCCCGAGTCCCAGGCGCACCTGTACCGCACCACCGGCTACTTCCTGGAGCGGCTCGGGCTCCGCGACCTCGACGAGCTGCCCGAGCTCGCCCCCTTCCTGCCCGATGACCTGCCAGACGACATAGTTGAGGACACGTGACCGAGAACGAGGGCGTACGGCTGCAGAAAGTCCTGGCCGAGGCCGGGATCGGCAGCCGCCGCCACTGCGAGGAGCTGATCGGCGAAGGCCGCGTCACCGTCGACGGGAAGAAGATCTTCCGGTTCGGTGAGCGTGTCGACCCCCGGAGCGCCGTCATCCACGTGGACGGCAAGCGGGTCGAGACCCGCGCCGAGATGCGCTACTACGCGATCAACAAGCCGCTCGGCGTGGTGAGCACGATGTCGGACGAGCGGGGCCGCAAGTCCCTCGCCGAGTACGTCGACGTGCCCGAGCGGCTGTTCCACGTCGGCCGGCTGGACACCGACACCGAGGGCCTGATCCTGCTCACCAACGACGGCGAGCTGTCGCACCGCCTCACCCACCCGAGCTACGGCGTCAACAAGACCTACCTGGCCGAGATCCACGGGCCGATCCCGCGCGACCTCGGCCGGCGGCTGAGGGCCGGGGTGACGCTGGACGACGGCCCGGCCAAGGCCGACAAGTTCCGGATCTTCGACCAGGTCGGCAAGCGCATCCTGGTCGAGATCACCCTGCACGAGGGGCGCAAGCACATCGTCCGGCGGCTGCTGAAGGAGGTCGGCTTCCCCGTCCAGCAGCTCGCCCGAATAGAGTTCGGGCCGATCAAGCTGGGTCAGCTGAAGCCGGGCACGATGCGGGCGCTGACCGTGCAGGAGGTCGGCGAGCTGTACAAGGCCGTCGGGCTGTAGGCCGGCGGACACGAGGAGGGGGAAACGGCTGTGGCGGTACGCGCGGTCCGCGGGGCGACACAGGTCGAGGCCGACGACCGGGACCAGATCCTGGAGGCGACGACGGAACTCGTCTCCGAGGTGATGTCCCGCAACGAGCTGAGCACCGACGACGTGATCAGCGTCATCTTCACGACCACGCCGGACCTGGCGGCGGAGTTCCCGGCGCTCGCCGCCCGCAAGCTCGGCTTCCACGAGGTGCCGCTGCTGTGCGCGTCGGAGATCGCCGTCCCCGGCGCGCTGCCCCGGGTGATCCGGCTGATGGCCCACATCGAGACGGACCTTCCCCGCGCGGACGTCCAGCACGTCTACCTGCGCGGCGCCACGGCCCTCCGACTGGACATCGCGCAGTAGCGCCCGAGCGGAGCGAGGCATGTTCGGAGCGAGGCATGTTGCAGGGCGCAGTAGCGCAAGGCAGTGGGTGGGGCGCAGTAGGGTTTGGGCGTGAGTGAGGACGTGGTGGCGCGGCGCATCATCGTGGTCGGGACGGGACTGATCGGCACGTCGATCGGCCTGGCCATGCGGGAGCGCGGCGCCGAGGTGCTGCTGGTCGACCGTGACGCGGCCGCGCTGGAGCTGGCGGTCGAGCTGGGCGCCGGCGAGGCGATGCCGGACGGCGCGCACGAGGAGCCCGCCGATCTGGCGGTGCTCGCGGTGCCGCCGGCGGCGGTGGCGGTGACGCTGCTGGACGCGCAGAAGCGCGGCCTCGCCACCGCCTACACCGATGTGGCGAGCGTGAAGGCGCTGCCGCTGGCGCAGGCCGCCGAGCTGGGCTGCGACCTGACGACGTTCGTGGCCGGGCACCCTCTCGCGGGCAGCGAGCGGTCGGGTCCGGCCGCGGCCCGCGCGGACCTGTTCCTCGGCCGTCCGTGGGCGCTGTGCGCACCCGCGGAGGCGACGCCGGAGACGGTCGAGGCCGTCACGGGCCTCGCGCAGGCGTGCGGCGCGATGCCGGTGCGGGTGGACGCCGTCGAGCACGACCGGGCCGTCGCCCTGGTGTCGCACGGCCCGCACGTGGTGTCGGCCGCGGTGGCCGCCCGCCTCACCGGCGCCGACGATGTGGCGCTCGGGCTGTCGGGGCAGGGCGTCCGGGACGTCACCCGCATCGCGGCCAGCGACCCCCGGCTGTGGATCGGTATCCTGTCGGCGAACTCCGCGCCGGTCGCCGACGTGCTGGAGGCCGTCGCGACCGACCTCGCGGTGGCGGCGTCGCTGCTGCGCGACGGCAGCGAGGAGGCCGCCGCCCACGTCGCGGACCTGCTGCTGCGCGGGAACGCCGGCCGTTCCCGCATCCCCGGCAAGCACGGCGGGGACCAGCCCTCCTACGCGACCGTCCAGGTGGTCATCCCGGACCGCCCCGGCGAGCTCGCGATGATCTTCCAGGCGGCGGGGATCGCGGGCGTCAACATCGAGGACGTGGCGATCGAGCATTCGCCGGGCCGCCCGCTGGGCGTCCTGGAGCTGGCGGTGGTGCCGGAGGAGGCCGAGCGCCTGGCCGCCGAACTCCGCGCCCGCGGCTGGTCCGTCCCCGGCTGACGCACCGCCGGCTGACGCGCGGCCGGACGAGCGGTCCGCAATGGGCGCGGCCCCTGACCGAGCGCGGGCCGGGAGCGTGCGGCGCGGGGAGTGGGCGCGGGCCGGTAGCCTGGTTCGCCGGGGCTCGTCCGGGGGGAACCGCCCGCCGGTGCGGCGATGAGCGCCGCCCGATCCGCCCCGCGGCCGCACGCCGAGGGGCGCCTCAACGCGACACAGAGAGGGAGCGATCGTGCCGCTCGTCATCGCCATGGACGGACCCTCCGGGTCGGGCAAGTCCAGCGCGTCCAAGGGCGTCGCCCGCGCGCTCGGGCTCCGCTACCTGGACACCGGTGCGATGTACCGCGCCATGACGTGGTGGATGCTCGACAACGGCGTGCCGGTCGAGGACGGGAGCGCCGTCGCGGCCCGCGCGCTCGAACCGGTCATCGAGTGCGGCACCGACCCGGACGCGCCGGCGATCACGGTCGGCGGGGCGGACGTGTCCGGCCCGATCCGCACCCGCGAGGTGACGAACGCGGTCAGCGCCGTCAGCTCCGTCCCGGCGGTCCGCACCCGGCTCGTCGAGCTGCAGCGCGAGATCATCGGGGCCGGGGGCATCGTGGTGGAGGGACGCGACATCGGCACTGTCGTCGCGCCGGACGCGCCCGTCAAGGTGTACCTGACCGCCAGCGAGGAGGCGCGGGCCCAGCGGCGCGCGAAGGACCTCCTGGCCGACCCGGGCGCGTCGGTGACGGTCACGCAGGCCGAGCAGGCGCGGCGCGACCGGCTGGACTCCACCCGGAAGGCGTCGCCGCTGACGAGGGCGGGCGACGCGCACGAGATCGACTCGACGGAGCTGAGCCTCGCCGAGGTCATCGAGGCGATCGTCCGCCTCGCCAAAGAGCAGGAGTGAGCGGGCCGCCTGACGGCGCCCGCGGGGACGGAACAGTGAGCGATTACGAGATCGAGACGGTGGACGTCGCCGAGGACGTCCCCGAGGACGCGGGGCCCGCGCCGGTGGTGGCGGTGGTGGGGCGGCCGAACGTCGGCAAGTCCACCCTGGTCAACCGGATCCTCGGCCGCCGCGAGGCCGTCGTGGAGGACGTGCCGGGCGTGACCCGCGACCGGGTCGCCTACGACGCGACGTGGAGCGGCCGGCGGTTCACCGTCGTCGACACCGGGGGATGGGTACCGGACTCGTCCGGGCTCGCCGCGGCGATCGCCGAGCAGGCGCGGCTGGCCGTCGAGCTGGCCGACGTCGTGATGTTCGTCGTGGACGCGACCGTCGGCGCCACCGACGTGGACGAGGCCGTGGTGGAGATCCTGCGCCGGTCCGGCAAGCCGGTGGTGCTGGTCGCGAACAAGGTCGACGGCGTGGCCGCCGAATCCGACGCGGCGCTGCTGTGGTCGCTCGGCATCGGCGAGCCGCACCCGGTCAGCGCCCTGCACGGGCGCGGCAGCGGCGACCTGCTCGACGCGGTGCTCGCGGCGCTGCCGCAGGAGGCGCCGCCGGAGACGTTCGGCGAGCTGTCCGGGCCGCGCCGGGTGGCGCTGCTGGGCCGCCCGAACGTCGGCAAGTCGAGCCTGCTGAACCAGGTGGCGGGGGAGCGGCGGGCCGTCGTGGACGAGGTGGCCGGGACGACCCGCGACCCGGTCGACGAGCTGATCGAACTCGGCGGTAAGACGTGGCGGTTCATCGACACGGCGGGGATCAGGCGGCGGCACCGGGAGAACCAGGGCGCCGACTTCTACGCGACGCTGCGCACCCAGTCGGCGCTGGAGCGCGCCGAGGTCGCGGTCGTGCTGGTGGACGCCGACCAGCCGCTCGCCGAGCAGGACCTGCGGATCATCTCGATGGTGATCGACTCGGGCCGTGCGCTGGTCATGGCCTACAACAAGTGGGACCTGCTGGACGAGGAGCGCCGCCACTACCTGGAGCGGGAGATCGACCGGCAGCTCCACAACGCGCGCTGGGCGCCGCGGGTGAACGTCTCCGCCAAGACCGGCCGGCACATGGAGAAGCTGGTGCCGGGCATCGAGACGGCCCTGGAGGGCTGGGGCACCCGCGTCCCGACGTCCAAGCTGAACCAGTTCTTCGCCGACCTCGTGAACTCGCATCCGCACCCGGTGCGGGGCGGCAAGCAGCCGCGCGTGCTGTTCGCGACGCAGGCGGGGGTGCGGCCGCCGAGGTTCGTGCTGTTCACCTCCGGGTTCCTCGAGGAGGGCTACCGGCGCTTCATCGAGCGGCGGCTGCGCGAGGAGTT
The DNA here is from genome assembly GCF_004348425.1 of Actinomadura sp. 7K507. GTDB lineage: Bacteria > Actinomycetota > Actinomycetes > Streptosporangiales > Streptosporangiaceae > Spirillospora. The sequence continues at coordinate 14,779 of NZ_SMKK01000168.1, read as the reverse complement.
CGGCTTCGCCGGGACGCCCCTCGACATCGCGATGAAGATCCGGGAGAAGCGCGGCAAGGGCCGTAAGTAACGGAAATATTCGGCACGTGGCTCGCCGGGGATCTTTCCCGGGCGGGCCGTGGCATGTCAGGATGCATTCTGCGGGCAGCGAGTAAGTCTTCCATTACTCGCTGATCTCGCGGATAGTGCACATACGAGCCGGGGTGGCCGGGGCTCCCGGACACCAGGCGCGGGTCGAGGGGTGCCACGTGAAGCTCTTGCTGCTCATGTCCGTCGCTGCCGTCTGCGTGGCGCTCAGCTTCGCCTGGCGGGAGCCGTGGATCGGCGGCGTCGGCCTCCTGGTCGCCTTCGTGGCCATGTTCACCGACCGCGACGACGTGCGGCTGGACGACGAGCGGGGCAGCTACGAGACCACCAAGTCCGTCCGCAACATGCGCAACCACGACCGCTAGCGCTAGCGGGGACGGCGTGCGGCCCCGAACCCCTGGACGGGACCGCACGCCGCCGGCCGGAGGCCGTCCCTACCTCTCGTAGCGCGGCTCGCCCGCGACGGGCTGGTCGCCGGGGCGCGGAGGCGGAGGCCCCTGCGGGGGCGGCCCCTGCGGGGGTGGGCCCTGTCCGGGCGGGTTCTCCCGCGCGTAGCGGCCGTAGACGAGGGGCTGGGTGCTGCCCGGCGACGGATGTTCCGGATCGGCCGCGGGCGGAGCGGTCTCGCGGGCGCCGGCCACGGCGAAGCGGCCGAGCGCGAGCCCGGCGAGGAACGCGATGGCGACGCCGAGGCCGGTGAACCCGGCGAGCTGCTCGGCGATCCGCTGGCTCTCGCCCGATCCGAGCGGGGCGCCGACGCCGGAGACGTCCCACAGCGCCGCGACGGTGTGCCCGGCGACGAACCAGGCGCCGCCGAGCGCGGCGAGCCAGGCGCCGAGCATCGCGAGCGCGCGGTTGGCGACGGCGAGCACGATGAGCCCGCCGAGCACGACGGCGACCGCGGGCGCGATGGCGAGCTGGAGCCGGTCGGTGTCGTAGACCCAGGTGTCGTCCGGCGCGAAGCCGAAGCCGAAGTACGGGCCGATGAAGGGCAGGAGCCCGCCCCACAGGCCCAGCAGCACCAGCAGGGTTCCGCTGAGCACGCCGCGGGTGCGCGGTGCGCGCATGGTCCCAGTCATGATCATTCCTCCTGACCGGGCGTGTGATTCTGTTCTTGAACCACCCAGTACCCGGACCAAAGCACTTGACACGGCCGCGCAAAGGCGCCGCAAAGGCCGTGGAGATCACCATCGTGTACGTGCGGGACGACCGGCCGGATCACCGGACGCGACGATCTCCCTCGCCGGGCCCGCGCCGCGCACCGGGACGGCGGGCAGCCGTGACGCATCTGCGAGAGCCATTGAGTGATCCTCCTCGCATCCTTTGCATGCTTGACCCCCTTCGCCTCGTATCTGCGAGAGCGCTACGCTGTGTCCTATGGCCACGTTCAGGATCAGTGAGGCGGCCGCGCTGCTCGGGGTGAGCGCGGACACCGTCCGGCGCTGGGTGGACGGCGGGCGGCTCCCCGCGTCCCGGGACGAGCACGGTCACCGGCGGGTGCCGGGAGCCGAGCTCGCCGCGTTCGTGCGCGACCAGGCGCGCGGGACCGGCCCGTCCGACCAGGGCGAGCGGTTCTCCTCCGCGCGCAACCGGATGCGGGGGATCGTGACCGACGTCGCCCGCGACGGCGTGATGGCGCAGGTGGAGATCCAGGCCGGGCCGTTCCGGGTCGTGTCGCTGATGAGCCGTGAGGCGGCGGACGATCTCGGGCTGGAGGTGGGCGTGATCGCCGAGGCGGTGGTGAAGTCCACCAACGTCGTCGTCGAGGTGTCGGAGCAGGGCTGACGCCCCAGGGAGGATCATGTCCAAGCGCGCGCTGGCCGCGGTGTCCCTGCTGCCCGTGGTCGTGGCGGGGTGCGGCGACGTCGAGAACGGCGGCTCGTCCGGCACGGGCGGCGGCCGGACGCTGACCGTGTTCGCGGCGGCTTCGCTCACCGAGGTGTTCACCCGGCTCGGCGAGACGTTCGGGGGCTCGCGTCCGGGCGTGCGGGTCAGGTTCAACTTCGCCGGCAGCTCGACGCTCGCGCAGCAGATCACCCAGGGCGCGCCGGTCGACGTGTTCGCGTCCGCGAGTCCCGCCACCATGAAGACGGTGACCGGCGCGGGCGATGCCGCCGGCCGGCCGCAGGTGTTCACCCGGAACCGCCTGGTCATCGCCGTCCCGCAGGGCAATCCGGGCAGGGTGCACGAGATCGGCGACCTGTCCGGGGCCGGGCTCAAGGTCGTCCTGTGCGCCGTGCAGGTGCCCTGCGGGGCCGCCGCGGAGCAGGCGCTCGACGCGGCCGGCGTCGAGGTCGAGCCGGCGTCGCGGGAGCGGGACGTCAGGGCGGTCCTCACCAAGGTCGGCCTGGGCGAGGCCGACGCCGGGCTCGTCTACCGCACCGACGTCGAGGCGGCGGGGGAGGAGGTCCGGGGGATCGGGTTCCCCGAGTCCGTGAAGGCCGTCAACGACTACCCGATCGCCGAGGTCGCCGGCGCTCCGCAGAGCGCGCTCGCCAAGGAGTTCATCCGGCTGGTGCTCGGAGAGCGGGGGAGGACGGCGCTGAACGAGGCGGGATTCGAGACGCCGTGAAAGGGGCCGTGAGAGGGGCGGCGAGGAGGGCCGTGGCGCCGGAGGCCGACCGGCTTCCCGGCCGGCCGCCGTGGATCCTGCTGCTGCCCGCGCTGGCGGGGCTCGCCTTCCTGGTGCTGCCCCTGCTCGGGCTGCTCGTCCGCGCCCCGTGGTCCACGCTCGGTACCCGCCTCGCGCAGCCGCAGGTGCTCGAGGCGCTGCGGCTGTCGCTGGTCAGCGCCACCCTCGCCACCTGCCTGTCCCTGCTGCTCGGCGTCCCGCTGGCCTGGACGCTGGCCCGGGTCCCCTTCCGCGGCGCCGGCCTCGTCCGGGCCCTGGTGACCGTGCCGCTGGTGCTGCCGCCGGTGGTCGGCGGCGTGGCGCTGCTGCTGGTGCTCGGCCGGCGCGGGCTGATCGGCGGGTGGCTGGACTCCACGTTCGGGATCACGTTCCCGTTCACCACCGCCGGGGTCGTGCTGGCCGGGACGTTCGTCGCGATGCCGTTCCTGGTGATCAGCGTCGAGGGCGCGCTCCGCGCCGCCGACCTGCGCTACGAGGAGGCCGCCGCGACCCTCGGCGCGGGCCGCTGGACGGTCTTCCGGCGGGTGACGCTGCCGCTGGTCGCGCCCGGCGTCGCGGCCGGGGCCGTGCTGTGCTGGGCGCGGGCGCTCGGGGAGTTCGGCGCGACGATCACGTTCGCGGGCAACTTCCCCGGCCGGACGCAGACGATGCCGCTGGCGGTCTACCTGGCGCTGGAGACCGATCCGCAGGCCGCGATCGTGCTGAGCCTCGTCCTGCTGGCGGTGTCGGTCGTCGTCCTGGCCGCGCTCCGGGGCCGCTGGATGGACACCTCCAGATGAGCGCCTCAGATGAAAGCCTCCAGATGAGCACGGGCCGAGGATTGGACGCGCGCCTGATCGTGATGAGCGCCTCCAGATGAGCACGGGCCGAGGATTGGACGCGCGCCTGATCGTGCGGCGTGCCGCGTTCGAGCTGGACCTGGCGCTCACCGCCGAGCCCGGGGAGGTCGTGGCGCTGCTGGGCCCGAACGGGGCGGGGAAGAGCACCGCGCTGCGGGCCCTGGCGGGGCTCGTCCCGACGTCCGGCGGCCACCTGCGGCTGGGCGGCCGCGACCTGCGCCGGCTGCCGGCCGACCGGCGCGGCATCGGCATGGTGTTCCAGGACTACCTGCTGTTCCCGCACCTCAGCGCTCTGGAGAACGTCGCGTTCGGGCCGCGCTGCCAGGGCGCCGGCCGCCGCGCCGCCCGCCGCCGCGCCGCGGACTGGCTGGAGCGCGTCGGGCTCGCGGAGTTCGCGTCCGCCCGGCCCCGGGCCCTGTCGGGCGGGCAGGCGCAGCGCGTCGCGCTGGCGCGGGCGCTGGCCGTCGAGCCGGGCCTGCTCCTGCTGGACGAGCCGCTCGCCGCCCTCGACGCCCACACGCGGCTGGAGATCCGTGCCGCGCTCCGCCGCCACCTCGCCGGTTTCGGCGGCGCGGCCGTCCTCGTCACTCACGACCCCCTGGACGCGATGGTGCTGGCCGACCGCATCGTCGTCGTGGAGGGCGGGCGCCTCGTCCAGGAGGGGACACCCGCCGACGTGGCCCGCCGTCCCCGCACCGACTACGTCGCGCGCCTGGTCGGGCTGAACCTGTACCGGGGCCGCGCCGAGGCCGGTTCCGTCCTGATCGGTGAGGGGCTGACCGGAGACGGGCTGACCGGTGAGGGGCCGATCGGCGAGGGTGCCCGGACGCTCGACACTGTGGACTCGCTCGAAGGTGAGGTCTTCCTGGCCTTCGCGCCATCCTCGGTGGCGCTGTACCGGACCCGACCCGACGGCAGCCCCCGCAACCTGTGGCGCGCCCGCGTCGCCGCCGTCGAGCGGCAGGGCGACCGCGTCCGGGTCCAGCTGGCCGGGCCGCCTTTCGACGCCGTCGCGGAGGTGACCCCGGCGGCCGTCGCGGAGCTCCATCTGGTCGAGGGCAGCCTCGTGTGGGCGGCCGTCAAGGCCACCGAGACCCATGTTTACCCTGCTTGACCGTATCCGTACCGGCGCATGGTGGCACGCGGCCCCCAGCGGTCGTACGCAAGTGATATCAGCCACAAAAGCGGCAGGGAAGGGCCAATAGCGGACGGGATTGGTCCAGACCAAATGGCTAAAACGGCGGGTCTTGTTCATCATGCAAAGATCCTGCGAACAGCTGAAGGAGTTGCCCGTGTCCAACCAGGTCTCCGGCCTCGACCAGGCCCCAACCGGCCACACCGAACTGATCGAGTGGGTGCGCGGGATCGCCGAGCTGACCAAGCCGGACCGCGTCGAATGGTGCGATGGCTCGGACGCCGAGTGGGAGCGCCTGACCGGCCTCCTCGTCGAGCAGGGCACCCTCGTGCGGCTCGACCCGGCCAAACGGCCGAACAGCTTCTACGCCGCCTCGGACCCGACCGACGTGGCCCGCGTGGAAGACCGGACGTACATCTGCTCCGAGAAGGAGGAGGACGCCGGTCCCACCAACAACTGGGTCGCGCCCGCCGAGATGAAGCAGACCCTGGACGGTCTCTTCGACGGCTGCATGAAGGGCCGCACCATGTACGTGGTGCCGTTCTGCATGGGCCCCCTCGGCGGCAACATCTCGCAGCTCGGCGTGGAGATCACCGACTCCGCCTACGTCGCCGTGTCCATGCGGATCATGACGCGGATGGGCGAGGGCGCGCTGCGGCTCATCGAGGAGCGCGGGTCGTTCGTCAAGGCCGTCCACTCGGTCGGCGCCCCGCTTGCGCCCGGCCAGGCGGACGTGAAGTGGCCGTGCAACTCCACCAAGTACATCACGCACTTCCCCGAGACCCGGGAGATCTGGTCGTACGGGTCCGGGTACGGCGGCAACGCGCTGCTGGGCAAGAAGTGCTACGCGCTGCGGATCGCGTCCACGATGGCGCGCGACGAGGGCTGGATGGCCGAGCACATGCTCGTGCTGAAGCTGACGCCGCCGGCCGGTGAGACCCGCTACGTCGCGGCCGCGTTCCCGTCGGCGTGCGGCAAGACCAACCTCGCGATGCTGGAGCCGACCATCCCGGGCTGGAAGGTCGAGACGATCGGCGACGACATCGCCTGGATGCGGTTCGGCGACGACGGCCGCCTCTACGCGATCAACCCGGAGGCCGGGTTCTTCGGCGTCGCGCCCGGCACCGGCGCGAGCACCAACGCCAACGCCGTGAAGACGCTGTGGGGCAACAGCATCTTCACCAACGTCGCGCTGACCGACGACGGCGACGTGTGGTGGGAGGGCCTCACCGACGAGCCGCCGGCGCACCTCACGGACTGGAAGGGCAACGACTGGACGCCGGACTCGGGCACTCCGGCCGCGCACCCCAACGCGCGCTTCACCACCCCGGCCGGGCAGTGCCCGATCATCGCCGACGAGTGGGAGGACCCCAAGGGCGTCCCGATCTCGGCGATCCTGTTCGGCGGCCGCCGTGCCTCCGCGGTTCCGCTGGTCACCGAGTCGTTCGACTGGCAGCAGGGCGTGTTCCTCGGCGCCAACGTCGCGTCCGAGAAGACCGCCGCGGCCGAGGGCGCCGTCGGCGAGCTGCGCCGCGACCCGTTCGCCATGCTGCCGTTCTGCGGCTACAACATGGGCGACTACTTCGCCCACTGGCTGGAGATCGGCAAGGCCACCGAGGCCGAGAAGCTTCCCCGGATCTACTACGTCAACTGGTTCCGCAAGGGCGCCGACGGCAGGTTCATCTGGCCCGGCTTCGGCGAGAACAGCCGCGTCCTGAAGTGGATCGTCGAGCGGCTCAACGGCAAGGCCGACGCGGTCAAGTCCCCGATCGGGCACCTGCCGACCCGGGACGCGCTCGACACCGACGGCCTGGCCATGGACGACGCCGACCTCGACACGCTGCTGTCGGTCGACACCGAGGTGTGGAAGCAGGAGGCCGCCCTGGTCCCCGAGCACTTCGACAAGTTCGGCGACCACATGCCGAAGGCCCTGTGGGACGAGTACCACGACCTCGTCCGCCGCCTGGAGCACTGACCCGGTCCGCCACGTCCCCGCGCCCGTCCGCCGCTCCGCTCGGCGGGCGGGCGCACCGCTCCCCCCGGAAACCTCGACCACCAGCAGGTCGGGGTCGCGCGGCTGGTACGGCTCCCCGGAAACCTCGACCGCGGTTGAGGGCGCATAGGATCCGGGGCATGACGCGGCTTCAGCACCGGGTGCACGAACTGACCGTCGGGCAGCTCGCCGAGCGGAGCGGCGTGGCGGTCTCGGCGCTGCACTTCTACGAGTCCAAGGGCCTGATCACCAGCCGCCGGACGGCGGGCAACCAGCGGCGGTTCAGCCGCGACACGCTCCGCAGGGTCTCGTTCATCAAGGTCTCGCAGCGGGTCGGGATCCCGCTCAGCGACATCCGCGACGCCCTCGCCACGCTCCCCGAGGAGCGCACCCCCACGGTGGAGGACTGGGCGCGGCTGTCGGAGACCTGGCGCAGCGACCTCGACGACCGCATCCGCCAGCTCGAACGGCTCCGCGACGACCTCACCGAATGCATCGGCTGCGGCTGCCTGTCGATCAGCAAGTGCGGCCTCGCCAACCCCGGCGACCGCCTCGGCGACGAGGGCCCCGGACCCCGCAGGCTCCTCGTCGGGCACGGCGCCGGGAACGCCCCGTCCCGTGCGCGGGGCGGGGCGCCCCCCGCGCGGGACGGGGCGGCCGGGAGCTGCGACGATCCCTGCGGCCCCGGGGACTAGCTGCGGCGCGGGTCGCGGCCGTGCGGGTCGATGCGGCGCGGGGCCGGCTCCCGTCCCGCCGGCTGGCTCGGCGGCGGCTGCGCCGGGACGTGCTCGATCGGCAGCTCGACCGGCTCGGCCCCGAGGGTGAGCGGCTCCCCGTGGTGCCACAGCTTGATGCCCGGGCCGTCCATCAGCTCGTAGCGGGCCGCCTCCGAGGTCACCGTGACCTTGATCCGGCTGCCCCGGTAGCGCATCCGGAACGCCAGTCGGCTGATGCCGCCCGGCAGCCGCGGCGCGAACCGCAGCCGGCCGCGGCCCGCCCGCATCCCGCCGAACCCTGCGACCAGCCCGCTCCACGCCCCCGCCATCGAGGCGATGTGCAGGCCGTCGCGGGTGTTGCGGTTCAGGTCGTGCAGGTCCATCAGCGCGGTCTCGCCGAGGTAGTCGTGCGCCAGCTCCAGCTGGCCGACCTCGGCCGCCACGACCGCCTGCGTCTGCGCCGACAGGGACGAGTCCCGGACGGTCAGGCCCTCGTAGTAGGCGAAGTTGCGGACCTTCTCTTCCGCGGTGAACGTGTCCCCGCACAGGTGCAGCGCGAGCACCAAGTCCGCCTGCTTGACGACCTGCTTGCGGTACAGGTCGAAGTACGGGTAGTTCAGCAGCAGGGGATAGTGGTCGGGCTTGGTGGCCGCGAAGTCCCACTGGGCGTGGTTGGTGAAGCTCTCGCTCTGCGGGTGGACGCCCAGCCGGTCGTCGTAGGGGATCAGGATGGCCGCCGCCGCGTCCCGCCACGACGCGGCCTCCTCGGCGTCCACCCCGAGCCGGTCGGCCACGTCCGGATGGCGCATCGCCATCTCCGCGGCCTCCTCCAGGTTCCGGCGCGCCATCAGGTTGGTGTAGACGTTGTTGTCCACGATCGCGCTGTACTCGTCGGGGCCCGTGACCCCGTCTATCCGGAACACGCCGCGGGCGTCGTGGTGGCCGAGGCTCCGCCACAGCCGCGCCGTCTGCACCAGGATGTCCAGGCCGATCTCCCGCTCGAACTGCACGTCCTCCGTGGCGTCCAGGTAGCGGACGATGGCGTCGGAGATGTCGGCGTTGACGTGGAACGCGGCGGTACCCGCCGGCCAGTACCCAGAGCATTCGTGGCCGCGGATCGTCCGCCAGGGGAACGTGGCGCCCGCTAGGCCGAGCTGTGCGGCGCGCTCGACCGCGAGCGGCAGCGTCATGTGCCTCCAGGCGAGCGCGTCCGCCGCGGCGTCGGGCGAGGTGTAGGTCAGCACCGGCAGGACGAACGTCTCGCTGTCCCAGAACGTGTGGCCGTCGTAGCCGGGCCCCGTCAGGCCCTTGGCGGGGATCATGCGGCGTTCTGCGCGCGCGCCCGCCTGCAGGACGTGGAACAACCCGAACCGCACGGCCTGCTGGATCTCGGCGTCGCCCTCGACCTCGACGTCCGCGCCCTCCCAGAACTCGTCCAGGTACTCGCGCTGCTCGGTGAGCAGGCCGTCCCAACCGGTCAGCCGCGCGCCCGCCAGCGCCCCGACCACCTGGTCGTGCAGCGCCGGACGGGACCGCTGGCTCGACCACCCGTACGCGAGGTACTTGACGATGCGCAGCTTCTGCCCCGGCTCGAGCCGCGTCGCGACCGTCAGCCGGCCCACGTCCTGCGAGCTCTCGGTGTCGATCGCCATCGACTCCGGGCCCTCGATGTCGTGCGACATGCCCGCCGCCATCCGCAGCCCGCTCTGCCGCGTCCGGTGCAGCAGCAGGACCTTCGTCCCGTTGGCGACGTGCTCCTCGCCGACCAGCGGGCTCTCCAGGATCGCCGACCCCCGCGGGTCCTTGCCGCCGCCGGGCAGCGCCTCGTTGGCCACCAGCTCCGACTGCGCGACCACCCGGACCGCCTCGTCCACCGGCTCGATCTCGTAGCAGATCGCCGCGATGGCCCGCTGGGTCAGCGACACGATCCGGACCGAGGTCACCTTGACCCTCTTGTCGGCCGGGGACGTCCACTCCACGTGCCGGGTGAGCGTCCCCTCCCGCATGTCGAGGTTCCGCTCGTGATGGTGGACGCGGCCGTAACGCACGTCGAACGGCTCGTCGTCCACCAGCAGCCGGATCACCTTGCCGTTGGTGACGTTGATGACCGTCTGGCCCATCTCCGGATAGCCGTAGGCGGTCTCGGCGTGGGGCAGCGGACGCTCCTCGTAGAAGGAGTTCAAGTACGTGCCCGGCATCCCGTGCGGCTCGCCCTCGTCCAGGTTGCCGCGCAGGCCCACATGCCCGTTGGACAGCGTGAACACCGACTCCGTCTGCGCCAGCCGGTCCAGCCGCAACTCCGGCTCCCGCAGGCACCACGGCTCCACCATGAACAGGGGCCGATCCACCGCGGTCTGGCCCTCCCGCTCCGTCACCGGGCCTCCATCAGTTCGGACAGGTCGGACACGACGACGTCGGCGCCGTGCTCGGCGAGGGCCTCGGCGTTCGCGCCGTCCACCCGGTTGACTCCCACCACGTAGGCGAACCCTCCGGCCCGCCCCGCCTGGACGCCGGCGAGCGCGTCCTCGAACACCACCGCCCGGCCGGGCTCGACGCCCAGCTCCCGCGCCCCGGCGAGGAACATGTCCGGGGCGGGCTTGCCGGGCAGGTTCCGCTCCGCCGCGGTCACGCCGTCCACCCGCGCGTCGAACAGGCCGGTGATGCCGACCGTCCGCAGCACCTGGACGGTGTTGGCGCTCGACGACACCACCGCCGTCCGCAGCCCCGCCTCCCGCGCGGCGCGGACGTAGTCGATCGAGCCGTCGAACGTCTCGACGCCCTTCTCGTCGATGAACCTGAGCACCAGCTCGTTCTTGCGGTTGCCCAGGCCCCGGACGGTCTCGGTCTCCGGCGGGTCGTCGGGGGAGCCCTCCGGAAGCTCGATGCCGCGCGACTCCAGGAACGAGCGCGTCCCGTCCTCGCGCTTCTTGCCGTCGACGTACCGGCCGTAGTCCTTCACCGGGTCGAACTCGGTGAACGGCTCACCGGACCGCCGTGCCCGCTCCCGCAGGTAGCCGTCGAACATCTCCTTCCAGGCGGCGGCGTGGACCGCCGCCGTCCGGGTCAGCACCCCGTCGAGATCGAAGAGACACGCCGTCGCCTCGTCCGGCAGTCCCAGCATCCGCACCCCCTGGAGAATGACACCATCGATAAAGATCCTGAACGCGCGACCCGTTCCCCGGCCGACCCCGGAACATGCGGGCCGCGGCCGCTCGAACGGGGGGGGATCATGATCTCCGTACAACCCCTCGGTCAGGGTCGCACACGAGGAGGAGTGAGCCAATGCAGAAGGCGCGTATCGGCGTCACGGGTCTTGCGGTGATGGGCCGGAACCTGGCCCGCAACCTCGCCCGGCACGGGCATCCCGTCGCCGTGCACAACCGCACCCACACCCGGACCAAGGCCCTGGTGGAGGAGTTCGGCGGCGAGGGAACGTTCCTGCCCGCCGAGACGCCCGAGCAGTTCGTGTCCTCCCTGGAGCGTCCCCGCCGCCTGGTGGTCATGGTGAAGGCGGGCCGCCCGACCGACGCCGTGATCGACGAGTTCGCCCCGCTCCTGGAGCCCGGCGACATGATCGTCGACGGCGGCAACGCCAACTTCACCGACACCCGCCGCCGCGAGGCCGCGCTCCGCGAACGCGGCATCCACTTCGTCGGCACCGGCATCTCCGGCGGCGAGGAGGGCGCGCTGCACGGCCCGAGCATCATGCCCGGCGGCTCCGCCGAGTCCTACGAGGCCCTGGGCCCCCTCCTGGAGGACATCTCCGCCAAGGTGGACGGGACCCCCTGCTGCACCCACGTCGGCCCCGACGGCGCCGGGCACTTCGTGAAGATGGTGCACAACGGCATCGAGTACGCCGACATGCAGCTGATCGCCGAGTCCTACGACCTGCTCCGCCACGCCGCCGGCCTCGCGCCCGCCGAGATCGCCGAGGTCTTCCGCACCTGGAACACCGGCCGCCTGGAGTCCTACCTCATCGAGATCACCGCCGAGGTCCTCGCGCACACCGACGCGTCCACCGGCAAGCCGTTCGTGGACGTCGTCCTCGACCAGGCCGAGCAGAAGGGCACCGGCCGCTGGACGGTGCAGACCGCGCTCGACCTCGGCGTCCCCGTCGGCGGCATCGCCGAGGCCGTCTTCGCCCGCTCCGTCTCCGGCCACGCCGCCCTCCGCGAGGCGTCCCAGAACCTGCCCGGCCCGTCCCGCACCGCGAACGCGGGCCCCGGCTTCGCCGACGCCGTCGAGAAGGCCCTCTACGCCTCCAAGATCGTCGCGTACGCGCAGGGCTTCCACGAGATCCAGGCGGGCAGCGCCGAGTACGGCTGGAACATCGACCTCGGCGCGATGGCCACCATCTGGCGCGGCGGCTGCATCATCCGCGCGCGCTTCCTCGACCGAATCCGCGCCGCCTACGAGGCAGACCCGAACACCCCGACCCTTCTCACCGACGACCACTTCACCGAGGCCGTAGGCGACGCTCAGCAAGCCTGGCGCGAGGTGGTCGCCACCTCAGCCCGCCTCGGCATCCCCGCCCCCGGCTTCTCAACGGCCCTGGCCTACTACGACTCCCTGCGCGCCGACCGCCTCCCGGCCGCCCTGACCCAAGGCCAACGCGATTACTTCGGCGCCCACACCTACCGCCGCACAGACCGCGAAGGCACCTACCACACCCTCTGGGGCGAAGACCGCACCGAAACGCCCTCCTGACCTGCCCGGGCCAGCCCTCGCGCCGACCCGCCGACGCGAGGGCTTCCCGGCCGCCTGCCCTGACCACTCGCGCATTTCTTCCGGCGACGTCACCATCCGTGGCGTACACAGGGGTTCCTGCGCGGCTCCAAGGGCTCCCGGAATGTCTCGGCCGAGCCCTACCGTGGTGAACGTGACCATGAGCGAGCAGGAGTGGCGAGAGGCGCATACCGCCGCAATCCGCGGCTACCACGTCAGGCTCCGTGCCTGGGCCGCACAGAACGGCGTGGCTCTGAACGCCCGTGGCCGCATCCCGACCGCCGTCCAGGAGAGGTACGAGCAGGCGACCGGGGACGACGTCGCCGAAATCCTCGCCGAGATCTACAGCCTCCTGCCACCGCGCGTACCTACCGCCTACGACTGGCTTGAAAGCCCGCAATGGCAGCATTTCCTCGGAGCGGCATCGTTCTGCCTCATCTGGGTCGACGGTCTCGACGCACCAGACTGCCTGCGGAAGCTGACCTGGCTGCATCCGGTGCCCGGCGGCCGCGCGACGTTTGAGCAGGTCATGGCGCGGCCAGAACCCCCGGCCGAGAACATCACGGGAGCGGCGCGGATCGGCGAGTGGACTTTGGTCTACCTGCCATCGGGAGGCGGCTCCGCCGAGGCGACACCGGCGGTCAGGCGACTCTCCGGTGACGGTCACCAGGCGGTGGCGTACTGGCAGATCGGGGCCGTCGGCATGGAACGTTTCCTGTACTGCCGCGACGGTGAACTCCGCACCGAGTTCGACCCGTTGTTCCCTGCCGATCGCCAAGGCTCTCAGCCGGACCTGCTGGTACCGCAGATGACCGACGCCGGGCTTCTGCCCGGCAGTGACCCCGGTGACTGGCCCCGTAAACCCGCGCTCAAGGCACTGGCCCTGGCCGACAGGATCACCAACGGTGCCCACGCAGGCCCCGAGGTGCTCGCTGGCGCGTTCCTGTGGGCCGCCCAGCGCTAGGCGTTCTGGACCGTGGTCTCGGTGTCCGCGACGTCTCCGCCAGGAGGTCATCGGACTTCGACCGTGGTGGCGGACGAGGCGGGAGTGCACCGCGCAGCGCCGTCCCACGAGCCGTCACGCTGACGTGCCGACTCAGAGCATAAAGGCGTGTTCGACGAATCCGCTGTATACACGAAGGTACGAGTACCTCACGCAGGCGGCGCTGTCACCGGACGACAGCGAAATGCTCCTGACTGAGGCGGCGCAAGAGCCGGACGAGTAGACGGGACCCCCCATGAACAGCCGATTTGCCCACTGGCGCAAGTCACGCCACAGCGAGCCCAACGGCACATGTGTGGAGGTGGGGCGAGCGGTGGACGGGACGATCGGCGTCCGCGACACCAAAGCCAAGGGAGAAGGCCCGGTTCTGGAACTGACGCGCCGCGAGTGGGCGAACCTTCTCCAGTGCGTCCGGTCCCGTCGATAGGACGTACCGGCCGGGTCCATTCGTAAATTTGCGGGCTACTCATGCCGTTCTCTTCGAGGGTGGCTGCTGTGGAACCTGTGCCTGGGTGTCTTGCGTGTGACCTGTTTGCCGGGGTTCGTCCTCTCCCTGGTGGACGTCTCGCGGAGTCGTCGGGGTGGGTCGTCGAGCATTCAGTGGGTCCGCTCGGCTTGGGGACGCTGGTTGTCAAGCCGGTGCGGCATGTCGTTCAGCTCGCCGATTTGGACGATGCGGAGAGCGAGGCTCTGGGCCCGCTGCTGCGGCGGGTGTCCGCGGCGGTGACGGAGGTTCTCCAGCCGGAGCAGGTCTACGTGTGCCTCTGGTCGCACGCGGGCGGTGTGCCGGGGCATCTGCACTTCGTGGTGCAGCCCGCGATGAAGGCTGACATGGACCGGTTCGATGCGTTCGGGCCCGCACTGCAGATGGCGATGTTCCGTGACGGGGCCCTACCGGACGAGGCCGAGGTGGAAATGGTGTGCCGGCGGCTTCGGCCGCTCCTGCGGAGCCCCTGACCCACTGGGGCACTGCGGAGGATGCCTGGGGGAGCCGAGCCATAGGGTTGCGGGGTGCGAGTTCCGGCGGATGGAGAGATTCGGGCGTTGCATGAGAAGTACGCGCCGAGCAGGGAGGCGTTCGAGGTCGTTTACATGCACTGTCTGATCGTGTGTGAGATCGCTGAGCAGCTCATGGGCGATGCCGGGAGCGATCTCGACAGGGACCTCGTGCGCGCCGGGTGCCTGCTCCACGACATCGGCGTGTACCGACTGTACGGGCCCGGAGGGACGTTCGATCACAAGCGGTACGTCCGGCATGGTGTGCTCGGGCACGAGCTGCTTCAGGACGAGGGCTTTCCCGAGGTGATCTGCCGGTTCTGTTCCTGTCACACCGGCATGGGGATCACACGGGACGACGTCGAGCGGCAGGGGCTGCCCGTGCCGGCCGGTGACTACGTGGCCGAGACCGGCGAGGAACGGCTGGTCATGTACGCGGACAAGTTCCACAGCAAGACCGATCCGCCGACGTTCGTCGCCGCCGATTCCTACGCCGTCCACGTCCGGCGTTTCGGCAGCGACAAGGTCAGGACGTTCAAGGCGATGCGCGAGCACTTCGGCGAGCCCGCCCTCAAGCCCTTCGCGGACAGATACGGCCACGCGCTGGTCTGACGCGGCGTCCGGCGCGGGCAGTGGGTGGGTGGGGGCAGGAT
>NZ_SMKK01000167.1 GCF_004348425.1 Actinomadura sp. 7K507 | reverse complement strand
CCGACCCTCCCGCCAGGGACACGGGCCCGAAGGACACCGGCCCGAAGGACACGGGCCCGAAGGACACGGGCCCGAAGGGCGCCGGCACGGAGGACGACACACTCGTGGCCGGCCAGCGCAAATCCCCCAAGCGCCGCCGCACGTCCGGCACCGACCCCGGCGACACCAACCCGGCCTGACCGAAAACGCCGAGGAGCCCGGCCGCACCGGCCGGGCTCCCCGCTTTTCGATCCCTGTCCTAACTGCAGCCGCTGGTGGAGCCGCAGCCCTCGCAGACGTAGCAGCTGCCCGCCGGACGCATCTTCGTTCCGCAGGTGAGGCACAGCGGCGCGTCCGCGGTGCGGCCCTGACGGCTCTCGATGACCTCCATGGACGAGTGCGCCTCGCCCGCCGGGGCGGGCTCCGGAGCCGCGGGCCTGGTGATCGCGGCGGTCTGGGCCAGCGACTCGTGATCGACCTCATCGTCGCCGTGCAGGGCCGCCGGGTCCTCACCGTTGGCCTGCATCGCCCGCTCCTCGGCGCTCAGGATGCCGAGACCCGCGCGCTCCTCGAAGGGCAGGTGGTCCAGCGCCAGCCGGCGGAAGATGTAGTCCATCACCGAGGTCGCCATGCGGATGTCGGGGTCGTCGGTCATGCCCGCCGGCTCGAACCGCATGTTGGTGAACTTCTCCACCCACGTCTCCAGCGGAACGCCGTACTGGAGGCTGATGGAGATCGCCATGGAGAAGGCGTCCATCACACCGGCGAGCGTGGAGCCCTGCTTGCCGAGCTTGAGGAAGACCTCCCCGACGCCGTCGTCCGGGTAGGACGACGCCGTCATGTACCCCTCGGCACCGGCGACGGAGAAGCGCGTGACGGTCGCGGGCCGCTGCTTCGGCAGCCGCCTCCGGACGGGACGGGGCGTCGCCGACTCCACCGGCTGCGCCTCCTCCTTCTTGCCCGCGGCCGACAGCGGCTGCCCCACCTTGCAGTTGTCGCGGTAGATCGCCAGGGCCTTCAGCCCGAGCCGCCACCCCTCGAAGTACACCCACTCGATGTCCTCGATGGTGGCCTTCTCCGGCATGTTGACGGTCTTGGAGATCGCCCCGGACAGGAACGGCTGGACCGCGGCCATCATCCGGACGTGGCCCATCGGGCTGATCGCCCGCTCCCCCATCGCGCAGTCGAACACCTCGTAGTGGTCGGGACGCAGCCCGGGAGCGTCCACCACGTGCCCGTGCTCGGCGATGTACTCGACGATCGCCTCGATCTGCTCCTGCTGGTAGCCGAGCTGCTCCAGCGCCCGCGGCACCGTGTGGTTGACGATCTGCATGGACCCGCCGCCGACGAGCTTCTTGAACTTCATCAGCGCGAGGTCCGGCTCGATCCCGGTGGTGTCGCAGTCCATCATCAGCCCGATCGTCCCGGTCGGCGCCAGCAGGCTCGACTGGGCGTTCCGGTAGCCGTGCTTCTCCCCGGCCTTCAGGCACTCCTGCCACTGCTTGGCGGCGGCGGCGTGGATGGACTTGCCCATCGCGTCCAGCGTCCGGATGCCGTCGTTGGCGGCGGCGTGCTTGCGCATGACGCGCTTGTGGCCCTCGGCGTTGCGCGCGTACCCCTCGTACGGGCCGACGACGCCCGCCATCTCGGCGGACCGGCGATAGGCGACGCCCGTCATCAGGGACGTGATCGCCCCGGCGAGAGACCGGCCACCGTCGGAGTCGTAGGCGTGGCCGGTCGCCATCAGCAGCGCGCCGAGGTTGGCGTACCCGATGCCGAGCTGCCGGTAGTCGCGGGTCGTCTCCGCGATCTTCTCGGTGGGGAAGTCCGCGAACGTGATCGAGATGTCCATCGCCGTGATGACCAGCTCGGTGAGCTTGGTGAACTTGGCGACATCGAACGTCCCCGCGTCCGTGAGGAACTTCAGCAGGTTGATGCTCGCCAGGTTGCAGGACGAATTGTCCAGACTCATGTACTCGGAGCACGGGTTACTGGCGGTGATGCGTCCGGTTTCTGGGTTGGTGTGCCAGTCGTTGATCGTGTCGTCGTACTGGATGCCGGGGTCGGCGCACTCCCAGGCGGCCTTGGCCATCAGGCGGAACAGGTCCTTGGCCTTGACCGTGTCGACGGGCTCGCCGGTCATGCGGGCGCGCAGCGCGAACTCGCCGTCCGCCTCGACGGCCCGCATGAACTCGTCCGACACCCGGACGGAGTTGTTGGCGTTCTGGTACTGGACGCTGCCGATGTCCTTGCCGCCGAGGTCCATGTCGAACCCGGCGTCCCGAAGCGCGCGGATCTTGTTCTCCTCGCGCGCCTTGGTCTCGATGAACTCCCCGACGTCGGGGTGGTCGACGTCCAGCACGACCATCTTCGCGGCCCGCCGCGTAGCACCGCCCGACTTGATCGTCCCCGCGGACGCGTCGGCGCCGCGCATGAACGAGACGGGGCCGCTCGCCGTGCCACCGGACGAGAGCAGCTCCTTGCTGGAGCGGATACGGGACAGGTTCAGGCCGGCGCCGGAGCCGCCCTTGAAGATGACGCCCTCTTCCTTGTACCAGTCCAGAATCGACTCCATCGTGTCGTCCACCGACAGGATGAAGCAGTTGTGCACGCGGATGTTGTCGCAGAGGTACTCGCCGCTTTCGGTCTGGATGTCATAGACGTCCATCGCGCCGATTTCCTCGATCTTGGCGATCTCCAGCCGCTTGGTCGGGTGCGCCGGACGCCCCGGCTTCTCGAAACCCTCGTGGAGCTTGACGGCCTTAACCGGGTCGATGAAGCCGATCTCGTCGGCGAAGACGCGGCGGTCGCCGGCGTTCTGGATGCGGAGCGTCCAGCAGCCGTGCCGGTCCGGCCGCGCGTCCGCCTTGAAGCCGACCCGCGAGAAGACGCCGAAGCGCAGGAGAAGGCGCTGCATGCCCCGGATCAGCTCTTCGGAGATCATGTCGACCTCGACGACCGTGGACGACTCGCGTGCGGACACGAAGCCCTCGGCCTGGAAGACGCTGCGGAGGTAGGCGGCGACGACAGGGAGCGGCGCGGTGAAGAGCCGCTCCGGAACGGTCATGTCAACGCCGCGGGCGAGGAGCCCCCACTCGTCGACGTACTCCTTCAGGACGTCCCCATAGAGCCTGGTGCGGCGACAGTCGAGCGTGGCGTCCTGCGTTTCCACGGTGCGCTCGTGCCGGTGCACGCCGGGGAACACCTTGCTCAGGTGGCGGTCGACCCACTCCCGCTCGGCGTCGGTCACCGTCATGGCCTCGATGGTGAGGGAACGATTCGTCCCGGTCTCGTAGCGACCGACGAAACCGTCTGACTGGAGCCAGCCGGCCAGCGCCGCCTCGGCGAACTCCTGGGACGTGATCTCTGCCTCGCCATAGGCGTCGCGCCGATGCCATTCGAGCTGCTCCCCGACCTTCAGCTCACCAGCCTCGACGAAACGTCCGGTATCGGCACTGGAAGCCCGCCAGACCAGGTGGTCGGGGGTGACGTCGAGTGTGTAGCCGGCCTTGGTGTGGATTCGCAGCACGTCCCGGACGCCATTGGCCTTGGTGGCGACGATGCGAGTGAGGCCGGTCGCGTCGTAGACCTTGGTCCCGACCGCATCTTGCTCGACCAGCTGACCGATCGGGATCAAACCGGCAGGTGTGCTCACCAGGGAGTCGTAACTCTGGCAAGCGCTCACTTGCTGCGGGGACTTGGTGCCGACGTTGAACCAGACCGGGGAGTTGAAGCTGAAGAGCTGGTGGACCAGGGCGTACTTCAGTTCGTGCTCGAAGATCTCGGCGTCCTGGTCGGAGGCGAAATAGCCCTGCTCGCGGCCGGTCTCGGCGTACATGCCGACGACGCGGTCGACGAGCTGCTTCAGGCTCCATTCGCGCTGCGGCGTGCCGACGGCGCCGCGGAAGTACTTGGACGTGACGATGTTGACGGCGTTCAGCGACCAGAAGTCGGGGAACTCGACGCCGCGCTGCTCGAAGTTGACCGACCCGTCGCGCCAGTTGGTCATGACGACGTCACGACGTTCCCAGCGCATCTCGTCATACGGATGGACGCCGGGCGTGGTGAAAATGCGCTCGACCTTCAGCCCTTTGCGGCTCCCCTTGCCGCGTCGCGCCGCCGAGCCGCTCACCGTCTCCGTCATGAACTTCCCCCTTCTCGGGCCCTCCCGCCGGGCCCTGTTCAGGAACAACCCCGCCGCCGCCCGGGACATGCCCGCGCGGAGGCGCTCTCAAGTGTGTGCTTTGTGTTTCCGGAACCGTCCCTACCGGGACGGGCCGGGCTCCCCCGAGGAACCGGCCTTGCGCAGCGTTTCGATCTCCTTGGCGAAGTCGTCCAGCGACTCGAAGCTCCGGTAGACCGAGGCGAATCGCAGATAGGCGACTTCGTCGAGTTCGCCGAGCGGCCCCAGTATCGCGAGGCCGATCTCGTGCGAGGGGATTTCCGCGGAGCCGGAGGACCTGATCTCTTCTTCGACCTGCTGCCCCAGCTTCGCGAGCGCATCCTCGTCGACCGGACGGCCCTGGCAGGCCCTGCGCACACCGGCGATGATCTTTTCCCGGGAGAACGGCTCGGTGACGCCGCTGCGCTTGGCCACCATGACGAGCACATTCTCCTGTGTGGTGAATCGCTTGCCGCACTCCGCGCACGAGCGGCGGCGCCTAATGGCGGCGCCGTCGTCGGTGGAGCGGCTGTCGATCACTTTGGTGTCAGGGTTGCGGCAGAACGGGCAGTGCACGTCCAATCCCTCCCCTGACAAAAACGCTTCACACCTCTGAACATCGCCATATATAGGTGAAGTACATCGATGTGACTACTAGATGTTGTGGTCAACCGTACGACTCGGCGGGGGCCTTCGCAACCTGATCCGGTGCCTCACATGTCACATCCGGCACGTCCACCCAGGTCACGTCAGGCGTCCTGGATTTCCTCCCGGGCGTGTCGCCACAGACCGTCCCCACCGGTCCGCCGACAGTGACAGACCCCCTGGTCAGCCCACGTTCACCCGCCCCGGCCCGGAAGACGGAACACGTGGTCTCGAACCGGACGTGGGAGCGGCGTCAGCGGCTGGGGAGCCGGAGTTCCTGGCCGGGACGGACGGTGGGGTCGCCCCCCATGGAGTTGAGATCGAGGATGCGCTGCACGACGACGCGGGGGTCGGCGCCGGGGTCGGCGTCGACGGCTATGCCCCAGAGGGTGTCGCCGGGCTCGACGACGACGGTTCTGGCGGGCGCGGCGCCGGCGTGGTGGCTCTCGCCGCCGCCCGCCAGGGCGCCGGGGCCGACCGTGAGCCACAGGGACACGAGCGTGACGGTGGCGGCGAACAGGACCAGGACGACACGGCCGCGGCGGGTCAGGCGGATCGGGATCCGGTCACTATGGGGTGAACCCGACATCTCTCCCCTCCTCGATGTCGAATGCATTTTCGATCGAACGCCTGTACGATGTTCTACCAGGGGACGGCGAAAAAAAGCCAGCACATCTTCGAACAATTGTTTGATCATCGGTCCGCGACGCGATAGCGTTCGATGACAAGGAGTGACGGATCGAGGCGCCGGGAGGCGACAAGCGATGAGCAAGGTCCGGGAGCTGCCCGACGGGCCCATGGACGAGACGGGGCTGACGCAACGGCAGCGCATGGTGCTGGAGGTGATCCGCGACTCGGTCCAGCGCCGGGGATACCCGCCGTCGATGCGCGAGATCGGCGAGGCCGTGGGGCTGACCAGCACCTCCAGCGTGTCGCACCAGCTCCGGTCGCTCCAGCGCAAGGGTTTCCTGCGGCGCGACCCCAACCGGCCGCGGGCGGTCGAGGTCCGGGTGCCGGGCGCGACTCCGGTGCGGACCGACGAGGAGGCCTACGAGGCTCCCGGGGGCCAGCCGTCCACGGCGCGGCCCACGCCCGCGTACGTGCCGCTGGTGGGGCGGATCGCCGCCGGTGGGCCGATCCTGGCCGAGGAGGCGGTGGAGGACGTCTTCACCCTGCCCAAGCAGCTCGTCGGCGAGGGCACGCACTTCCTGCTGAAGGTCACCGGTGACTCGATGATCGACGTCGCGATAGCGGACGGTGACTGGGTGGTCGTGCGGCAGCAGCCGGTGGCCGAGCAGGGCGACATCGTGGCCGCCATGATCGACGGCGAGGCGACGGTGAAGACGTTCAAGCGCCGGGACGGCCACATCTGGCTGATGCCGCAGAACCCCGCCTACGAGCCGATCGCCGGCGACGAGGCATCGGTCCTGGGACGCGTCGTGGCGGTCCTCCGCAAGATGTGACCGCGGTGACCGGAGGCGGCCACCCGAGCTCGGGTGGCCGCCTCTGACGCGCCGGTCAGCGCTTGGGGACGATGTTGACGATCTTGGGGGCGCGGACGATGATCTTCGCGATCTCGGCGCCCGCCAGAGCCTCCTGGATCTTGGCGGAGTCCAGGGCCAGGCGCTCCAGCTCCTCGTCGGCGATGCCGGGCGGGACCTCCAGGCGGTCACGGACCTTGCCGCCGACCTGGACGACGCAGGTAACCGACTCCTCCACCAGCAGGGCGGGGTCGGCGGACGGCCAGCCCGCGCCGATCACCGGAGCGGTGCGTCCCAGCCGTTCCCACGCCTCGTCGGCGGTGTAGGGGGCGAACAGCGACAGCATCGCCGCGATCGACTCGGCGGCCTCGCGCACGGCCGGGTCGGCGGCGCCGGCGCCGGAGTCGATGGCCTTGCGGGTCGCGGTGACCAGCTCCATGATCCGGGCGATGGCGACGTTGAACCGCTGCGTCTCGACCAGGGTGGTGGCCTCGTCGACGGTGCGGGCGGTGACGCGGCGCAGGGCGGTGTCGCCGGACTCGACGTCCGCGCCGGGCGCGGAGGTGACCTCGGTGGCGATGCGGTGGACGCGGGACAGGAACTTGGACATGCCGTGCGGGGACACGTCCGCCCAGTCGATGTCGTCCTCGGGCGGGCCGGAGAACAGGATCGCCAGCCGGACGACGTCCACGCCGAACTCGGCGATCTGCTCGCCCAGGTCGACGCCGTTGCCCAGCGACTTCGACATCGCCTTGCCCTGGTTGATCACCTGGCCCTGGTTCAGCAGCCGGCGGAAGGGCTCGGTGAAGCCGATCATGCCCATGTCGTACAGGACCTTGGTGAAGAACCGGCTGTACAGCAGGTGCAGGATCGCGTGCTCGACGCCGCCGGTGTACTGGTCGACGGGCATCCACCTGCGGACCTGCTCGACGTCGAACGGGCCGTCCTCGTAGCCGGGCGAGCAGTAGCGGAAGTAGTACCAGGACGAGTCGACGAACGTGTCCATGGTGTCGGTGTCGCGGGTGGCGGCGCCGCCGCACTTGGGGCAGTCGACGTCGACCCAGTCGGACGCGGCGGCCAGTGGCGAGGTGCCCTTGGGGGCCAGGTCGGCGCCGCGCAGGCCCTCGGGCAGCGTCACCGGCAGTTGGTCGTCCGGGACGGGGACCTCGCCGCACGCCTCGCAGTGCACGATCGGGATCGGGCAGCCCCAGAACCGCTGCCGCGACACCAGCCAGTCGCGCAGCCGGAAGTTCACCGACGCGCGGCCGGTGCCGCGCTCCTCCAGGATCTCGGTGATGCGGGGGATGGCGTCGGTCTTGGTCAGCCCGTCGATCGGCGCGGAGTTGACGATCGCGCCGTCGCCGGGGGTGGCGACGCCGGTCTCGGACGGGTCGGGCTGCCCGGTCTCGACGACGACGCGGACGGGCAGGCCGAACTTCAGCGCGAAGTCCAGGTCGCGCTGGTCGTGCGCCGGGACGGCCATGATCGCGCCGTGGCCGTACTCGGCCAGGACGTAGTCGGACGCCCAGATCGGCAGGCGCTCGCCGTTGACGGGGTTGACCGCGTAGCGGCCCAGGAACACGCCGGTCTTCTCGCGTTCGGTGGACAGCCGCTCGATCTCGCTCTCGCGGGAGACCTCCTCGCGGTACGCCTCGAACGCGGCCCGGTGGTCGGGGGCGCAGGCCTCCTCGGCCAGCGCGGCGTCGGCGGCGACGACCATGAACGTCGCGCCGAACAGAGTGTCGGGGCGGGTGGTGTAGACGGTGACGGGCTCGTCGCGTCCCTCGATGACGAAGTCGACGTCGGCGCCGGTGGAGCGGCCGATCCAGTTGCGCTGCATCAGCAGGACGCGCTCGGGCCACTTGCCCTCCAGCTGCTCCATGTCGTCCAGCAGCCGGTCCGCGTAATCGGTGATCTTGAAGTACCACTGGGTCAGGACGCGCTTCTCGACCAGGGCGCCGCAGCGTTCGCAGTGGCCGCCGACGACCTGCTCGTTGGCCAGGACGGTCTGGTCCTTGGGGCACCAATTGACGTGGCCGCCCTTGCGGTAGGCCAGGCCCCGCTCGTAGAAGCGCAGGAACAGCCACTGCGTCCACTTGTAGTACCCGGGGTCGGAGGTGTGCAGGCGCCGCGTCCAGTCGAAGGACGGGGCGAAGCGTTGGAACGAGGACGCCTGGGTCTCGATGTTGGCGTACGTCCACTCGGCGGGGTGGGAGTCACGTTTGATGGCGGCGTTCTCGGCGGGCAGGCCGAAGGAGTCCCAGCCGATCGGGTGCAGGACGTTGAAGCCGCGCTGGAACCAGTAGCGGGCGGGGACGTCGCCGATGGCGAACGCCTCCGCATGGCCCATGTGCAGGTCACCGCTGGGGTAGGGGAACATGTCCAGCGCGTAGCGCCGTTCGCGGCCGTCGTCCTTCTCGTCGGCCGTGAACGGTTCGAGCTCCGCCCAGCGGGCCTGCCACTTGTCCTGAATCGCCCGCGGATCGTAATGCTCGTCGCTGCTCACGCCTACAACTCCGGTTTCTTGCTCGCTGATCGCAGGGGCCAGGCCGTTCACCGACATGCGGTTCGCCGACATGAAAGGGCCCCTCGCACAGGAGGGGCCACCACGTTGACGTCAGTTCGTCAACGTGGTCGTTCAAGGAGCAGCCTGGCTGACATACATCAAGAGTAGCGCAGCCGCAAGCCCTCCCGCCGGGACTTAATGGCCGGATTCCTGCCGGGCCATAGAGACGACGCCGGTGACCTGGACGCGGGTGAGTTCGAGGTCGGCGCCGACGGCGGCGAGGGTCTCCTCCTCGGAGACGCTGAGCTTCCCGTCGGCGAGGGCGATCTCGGCGGCGGCGCGCAGGATGCTCTCACGGGCCTCGGGGGCGAGCGCGGACGCGGCGCGGCCCATCTCGACGCGGACCTCGTCGAACGGGCGGGCGAGGTCGCCGTTCAGCGCGTTGTCGTCGTAGGCGACGCCCGCCTGCTGGACGACGGCGACGGCGCGGGAGCGGACGGCCGCGTTGGTGTAGTCGCCGGAGCGCAGGACCTGGGCGATGGCCATGCGCAGGAGCATCGCGGGCATCTGCGCGAGCTGCGCGGTGGTCGGCACGTCGAGGACGCCGAGGTTCCAGCGGCCCTTGCACGTGTCGCACTCGATGATCTCGCCGCCGGTCTTGGTGAGCGGAATGACGGGGACGAAGAAGAGGGTGAAGAAGTTGCGTCCCTGCCGGCGCCGGTAGTCGCGGTCGCCGCCGCAGGCGGGACAGTGGAAGGTTCCCCTGCTCAGGGTGAAGAACACGACGCGCCAGCCAAAAATGATCAAGGCTTGCACCCTTTCTCGGTAGAGCGGCACATGATAACGGTGCTGTGGCGATCACAGCATGGAAACCACCGCATGGAAACAGCACGTCAAGGCGGCGCGAGGGATGGCGCGGGCCGATCCCGATGCAGCAGGATGAACGAAACGGCTAATAGACTCGTCGGTAACTAACCGGCCGGTCACTTTCCTGCGAGGAGTGCCATGCTCAACCTGTCCGTGCTGCTGGAGGACGCCGCCAGGGAGACGCCCGACCGCGACGCGGTCGTGTTCGGCGACATGCGGCTCTCCTACTCGTTCATCGACACGGTCGCCAACCAGGTCGCGAACCTGCTGCGGGCGCGCGGCATCGGACCGGGCGACAAGGTGGCGCTGTCCTCCCCGAACCTCCCCTACTTCCCGATGGTCTACTTCGGGGCCCTCAAGGCGGGCGCGGTCGTCGTCCCGCTGAACGTCCTGCTCAAGCCGCGGGAGATCGCCTACCACCTCGAAGACTCCGACGCCAAGGCGCTGTTCTGCTTCGAGGGGACGCCCGAGCTGCCGCTCGGCGAGATGGGGCACGCCGGCTTCCAGCAGGCCGAGGGCTGCGAGCACTTCTTCCTGCTGCCCGCGAACCCGGCGGCGACCGAGTCGCCGATCGAGGGCGCCGAGCTGTTCTGGGCGGCGCTGGCCGGCCAGCCGGGCACGTTCGCGCCGGCGCAGACGGAGCCGAGCGACACCGCCGTCATCATCTACACCAGCGGGACGACGGGGCAGCCGAAGGGCGCCGAGCTCACGCACAGCAACCTGCTGACCAACGCGATGGTGGACGACACCCTCTTCAACCGGACGCTGCACGACATATCGCTGGTGACGCTGCCGCTGTTCCACATCTTCGGGCAGACGTGCGTGATGAACGTCGGCTTCTACCGGCGGGCGACGCTCGTCCTGCAGCCGAGGTTCGAGGCCAAGCAGGCCATCGAGCTGATGGTCAAGGAGAAGGTGAACCTCTTCGCGGGCGTCCCGACGATGTACTGGGGGCTGCTGAGCGACGACACGTCCGACGAGGACATCGCGACGATCCGGGAGAACCTGCGCTCCGCGGTGTCGGGCGGCTCGGCGCTGCAGATGGAGGTCCTCAAGGGGATCAAGCAGAAGTTCGACGTCGACATCCTGGAGGGCTACGGCCTGTCGGAGACGTCGCCGGTGGCCTCGTTCAACCGCCCCGACCGCACGCCCAAGCCCGGATCGATCGGCCTGCCCGTCTGGGGCGTCGAGATGAAGCTGATCGACGACGACTGGAAGGAGATCGAGGGCGAGGGGCCCGGGGAGATCGCCATCCGCGGCCACAACATCATGAAGGGCTACTACAACCGGCCCGAGGCGACCGCGGATTCGATCAAGGACGGCTGGTTCCGCACCGGTGATGTGGCCCGCCGCGACGAGGAGGGCTACTACTTCATCATCGACCGCTCCAAGGACATGATCATCCGTGGTGGTTACAACGTGTACCCGCGGGAGATCGAAGAGATCCTGATGGGCCACCCGGACGTGTCGCTGGCGGCGGTCGTGGGCGTCGAGCACCCCTCGCACGGCGAGGAGGTCAAGGCGTACGTGATCCGGACGCCGGGCGCCGCCGTCACCGAGGACGAGCTCGTCGCGTGGGGCAAGGAGCAGTTCGCGAACTACAAGTACCCGCGGATCGTCGAGTTCCGCGACGAGCTGCCGATGACCGCCACCGGCAAGATCCTCAAGCGCGAACTCCGCTGACCCGGCCGGTCCCCGGGGTCCCCACCGCACGGGTGAGGCCCCCGGGGTTCCGGACGGCCGCGCAGGACGGCGCCCTGGGCGGGCGGGTCGTGCGGGTCAGATCGTGTAGGGCAGGCGCTTGATGCCGTTGATGAAGTTGGACTCGAGGCGCTCGGGCTCGGCGGACGCGCGGATGTCCGGCGTCCGGCTGAACAGCTCGCGGAACATCACGGTGATCTCGCGCCGGGCCAGGTGCGCGCCGAGGCAGAAGTGCGGCCCCGGCCCGCCGAACCCGACGTGCGGGTTGGGGTCGCGCAGGATGTCGAACTTGTCGGGCTCGGTGAACACCGACTCGTCGCGGTTGGCCGACCAGTAGTACAAGATGAGCTTGTCGCCCTCCTTGATCTCGTGGTCGTTCAGCGTCGTGTCGCAGGTCGCGGTGCGGCGCATCCAGATGACGGGCGAGACGTAGCGGATGATCTCCTCGACGGCGCCGGGCATGCGGTCGTCGAAGTCCTCGGTGAGCAGGGCGCGCTGGTCGGGGTTGCGGGTGAACAGGTCCAGGCCGTGCGCGATGGCGTTGCGGGTGGTCTCGTTCCCCGCGACGACCAGCAGGATGAAGAACGAGCCGAGCTCCTGGTCGGTCAGCGACTCACCGTCGATGTTGGCGTTCACCAGCGCGGACGTCAGATCGTCGGTGGGGTCCTTGCGGCGCTGCCGGCCGAGGTCCTCGACCAGGCCCTTGAGCGTCTCACCGGCGCCGAGGAGCGCCATCGCCATCTGCTCGGCGTCGCCCGACGGGATGAACTCGGCGTCGTTCCCGGCGAGGATGACGTTGGTGGCGTCCAGAACGGTCTGGTACTGGTCCTCGCCGATGCCCATCATGTCGCAAATGATCTTCAGTGGGAGCCGGGAGGCGACGTCGGCGACGAAGTCGCCCGAGCCGCCGCCCGCCGCGACGTTCTCGACGATCTCGGCGGCGACGGCCTCGACCCGGTCCTCGAACCGCTGGATCATGCGCGGGGAGAACGCCCGGGACACGATCCGCCGGATCTTGGCGTGCCGGGGGTCGTCCATGCTGATCATCGAGCCGAAGAACTCGTGCATGTCGCCGGGCATGTCCGGGATGCTGATGGCGCCCTTGCCGGAGCAGAAGTCCTGCGGGCGCCGGGACGCCTCGACGACGTCGGCGTGCCGCGTGAGGGCGTAGTAGCCGGGGCCCTGCGGCATGATGACGATGTCGGGTTCCTCGAAGTGCACCAGCCCGTGGTGCCAGCGCAGGGCCTTGAACGCCTCGTGCCGGTACTCGTGCGGCTGCCGCCAGAACTCCCAGTCCGTCAGGTTGATGTCCTCGACTTTGAGCACGTGCCCCACCACCTCGTCACTTTCCGAATCCTGTTCGGTTTACAGGCAGCCTCTCAAAGTAAAGCCACACGTGCACACTGATCGTCTCCGTGACGCCACTCACACTAGCCGCCCCGCCCAGCGGGCGGTCCCCCTCCGCGGGGTAGCGTGCGCGGCGAACCGAGGAGGCGGACATGGGTGACATCACGACCGGATCGGTCACCGCGAACGGGCTGGACTTCGGATACCTGACGGCGGGCCCCGAGGACGGGCCCCTGGCCCTGCTCCTACACGGCTTTCCCGACTCGGCGCACACCTGGCGGCATCTCATGCCCGAGCTCGCCGCCGCCGGCTACCGCGCCGTCGCGCCGTTCATGCGCGGCTACGCCCCCACGTCCGTCCCCGAGGACGGCGCCTACCAGAGCGGCGCCCTCGCCGCCGACGCCATCGCCCTGCACGAGGCCCTCGGGGGCGGCTCCGACGCCGCCGTCGTCGGCCACGACTGGGGCGCCTTCGCCACCTACGGCGCCGCGAACGCCGCACCGGACCGCTGGCGCAGGGTGGTCGCCATGTCCGTCCCGCCGATCTCGGTGCTGTCGACCGCGTTCTTCGACTACGAGCAGCTCAAGCGCTCGTTCTACATCTTCGTCTTCCAGACGCCGCTGGCGGAGGCCGCCCTGGACCGCGCGTTCGTCGAGGGGCTCTGGCGCGACTGGTCGCCGGACGACGGCCGCGACCGCTCCGAGGACGTCGACCACGTCATGGAGTGCCTGGCCACGCCCGCCAACGCGACCGCCGCGATCGAGTACTACCGCGCGATGCTCGACCCGTCCCGGCTCGTCGAGCGCTACGCCGCCGAGCAGGAGGCGGCGACCACGGTCGGCGAACTGCCCGTCCTGTACCTGCACGGCACCGACGACGGCTGCCTGGACGCGGGCATGGTCGCCCCCGGCGGTGACACCGGCGCCGTCGAGGCCGCCCTGCCGCCGGGGTCGCGGGCAGCCCTGGTCCCCGGCGCCGGGCACTTCCTCCAGCTCGACCGCCCGGAGGAGGTGAACAGCCGCATCCTCGGCTGGCTGGCTTAGACCCGGCCGGCTTAGACCCGGCCGGCTTAGACCGGGCTGGCTTAGACCGGGCTGGCTTAGACCGGGCTGGCTTAGACCGGGCTGGCTTAGACCGGGCTCCGCGCCGGTCAGGCGCCGAACATCGGGACGCCGTCCGGTCCCAAGTCCGGCCGGATGCGGACGAAGCGGACCGCGTGCCGCCAGCGTCCGCGCTCGACGGCGGCGTCCGCGCTCATCTCCACGACGATCTCCGGCTCCGTCCGAACGTAGCGGATCGGCGGGTGCGACCCGTACGGGCCGCCGGCGAACCCGGCGGGCAGCTCCGCGGGCCACGGGTGGTCGGGGCCGGCGTTGCGCAGCACCTCGGCGAGCGACGTGCGGGCGGCGGGCGGGAGCGGGGTCGTCCGGGCGACGACGCGCAGCCGCCCGCCGGTGTCGTAGCGGCCGAGGATCAGGGACTCGGGGGCCTGCCGGGTACCGGTCACACCGCCGACGATCGCCTCGGTGGTGATGCGGCGCTTCACCTTCCACCAGCGGCGGCGCCCCTCCAGGTAAGCGCCGTCGGCGTCCTTGACGACCAGCCCCTCCACGCCCTGGGCGGCGAAGGCGTCGAACCAGAGTTCGGCCTCCCCGGCGTCGGCCGTCTGCGGGGTGAGGATGACCCGCGCGGACGGCGGGGCATCGCCGAGCAGGGCCTCCAGGACGGTGCGGCGTTCCCTCAGCGGGCGGGGGCGCAGATCCGCGCCGTCCGATTCGAGGACGTCGAACGCGACATAGTGGCAGGGTTCGGTCCGCGCGAACTCGGCCCGGCGGCGTCCGGCGACGTGGCGCCGTTGCAGCGCGCCGAAGTCGAGGCGCCCGTCGTCGCCCCAGCGGACGATCTCGCCGTCGAGCACCGTGCCGGGCGCGAGCTGCTCCCCGGCGGCCGCGACGATCTCGGGGAACCCGTCGTTGAAGCGGGTCCGGCGGCGCGAGGTCAGGTGGACGGCGCCGTCCTCGTCCACGAGCGCGACCGCGCGGAACCCGTCGAACTTCGGCTCGTACCGGCACCCTCCCGGGCACGCCTGCGGCGGGGGGATGTGGTCGATGGTCGTGGCCAGCATCGGCCTCACCGGGGACCGGATGTGCATGGCCTCGCGCCCCCCGAGCTCGACGGTTCCGAAGGCCGCCGTACCCCGTCCGGCCTGTGCCGATATACCGGTGGGCGGAATGTTGACCCGGGGTTTGAGCGACCGGGGGTCAGGCCGCGAACCGCCGCAGCAGGATCGCGAGGCGGAGATCGTGGTGCTCGCGGCGGAGGCGGCCGTCGCGCATCAGCGTGAGCAGTCCGTGCACGGCGCTCCAGAACGTCTCGGTGAGCGACTCGAGGTCGTCGTCGCCCGCGAACGGCCGGACGGCCTCGCGCAACTCGCCGAACGCCTCCTTCAGGGCGGCGGGCGCTTCGGGGGTCGCGAACGGGAGGTCGACGGCGCGCGTGAACATCACGTCGTACAGGGCGGGCCTGCGCTCGGCGAACTCGGCGTAGGCGGCGGCGACGCCCGCGAGGGCCCGCGAGGGCCCGGTGGCCGCGGTGCGGGCCGCGCGCAGCTCGGCGGCGAGCTCGGCGCACCCCTCGACCGCGACGGCCGCCATGATCGCGTCCTTGCCCTTGAAGTGGCTGTAGAGGACGGGCTGGCTGTACTCGATCTCCGCGGCGAGGCGGCGCGTGGTGACCGCGTCCCAGCCCTCGCTCTCGGCCAGCTCCCGCGCGGCCGTCACGATCAGCTTCTCCCGCGCCGCCCGCTCGCGCTCCCGGCGCGACTGAATCGACATGGCACTGATTCTAGCATCGCTAGCTCTTCTGCTCTTGCTATGTTAGCGTCGATCGTGTTCCTAGCAGCGCTAGAAATCGGAGTCGACCAATGCTCGAGTTCATCGCCTACGGCCTGGCCATCGTCCTCGGCCTCCTCATCGCCTTCATCGGTGCGCGGTTCCTCTGGGCGCCCAGCGCCGCGGCCGCCGGCTACGGAGTCCCCGCGAAGGAGGACGGAGACCGCGCCTACCTGGAGATCAAGGGGGTGCGCGACCTCACGTTCGGCGTCCTCGGCCTCGCCCTGATCGCGTTCGCGGACGCCCACGCCGTGGGCTGGTTCATGCTGGCCACCACCCTCGCGCCGCTCGGCGACACCCTCATCGTCCTGCGTCACGGCGGCACCAAGGCCGTCGCCTTCGGCATCCACTTCGCCACCGCCGTGACCATGCTCGTCAACGCCGCCCTGCTCTTCGCGATCTAGGACGCCGCCCGGCCACGGCCCCGTGCGGGGAACCCCGTGCGGGAACCTCGTCCAGCCGCGGCGTGGCCCATGCACGATCTCAGCGCCCCGGGGGCAGACTCCCGGCAAACCGATCGAACGCCCAGCGGAGGAGTAACCCGATGTCATTGATCGCCCCGGACTTCGACGAGTCCGTCGTCGTCCGCTCCGCCGAGGCGGAAGTGATCGGCCAGGCGCCCACCACCATCCGGCTGCTGGCCGACAGCAGCTCGACCGGCGGTGCCCTGTCCACCCAGCGGGTCACCCTCGCGGGCGGCGCGGACGGCGCCAGACCGCACCGCCACGACGGCTCCGCCGAGCTGTTCTTCATGCTCGACGGCGCCGCACAGCTGCTATCGGGCGAACAGGTCGTGACCGCAGAACGCGGCGACCTGGTCGTCGTGCCGCCCGGCCTCCCGCACGCCTTCGCCGCGGCGCCGGGCGAGGACGCCGACATCCTCATCGTCATCACGCCCGGCGTCGAACGGTTCGAGTACTTCCGCCACCTGGAACGCATCGCCTACGGGCAGGCGCCGCCAGAGAGCCTGCTCGACGTCCAGGAGCTCTACGACACGTTCTTCCTCACCAGCCAGGTCTGGGACGACGCCAGGCCCTGAACCGGGCACAGCAGGAGCCCGGACGCAGGGTCCATGCCGGCCACCGTCCATGTCACGCCACAACGCCGTATACCGCGGACGAGCCGACCGGAGATTCCGATCGGCTCGTCTCTTGAGCGGGAGCGTTCCCGCCTTCACGAACCCCAGTCGGGACGCAGCGGCATGTGGCTCGTGCCGTCGTCCTGCAGCTTGACGCCGAGCGTCTGGTGCAACTGGATCCAGTTCTGGGTGAAGCCCAGCACGCAGCCGGCCATGTAGACGCGCCACACGCGGGCCGTGCCCTCGCCGACCTCGGCGACCGCCTCGTCCCAGTGCTCGTCGAGGTTCTCGCACCAGCCGGTGAGCGTGCGGGCGTAGTGCTCGCGCAGGTTCTCCTGGTGGCGGATCTCGAAGCCCGCGTCGTTCATCTGCATCTGGACGTAGCCGGGGCCCTCCAGCTCACCGTCCGGAAACACGTAGCGGTTGATGAACCCGTTCTCCTTGCGGGACGGGGCGATGTTGTCCGGACGGGTGATGGTGTGGTTCAGCATCCGCCCGCCCTTCCTCAGCTTCCCGTGCAGGAACGAGAAGTAGGCCGGCAGGTTGGCCTTGCCGATGTGCTCGGTGAGCCCGATGGAACTGACCGCGTCGAAGCCCGTCTCGGCCACGTCCCGGTAGTCCATGTGCCGGACCTCCGCGAGGTCCGACAGGCCCCGGTCGGCGATGGCCTTCTGCGCCCACTCGGCCTGCTGCTTGGACAGCGTGACACCGAGCGCCTTCACGCCGTACTCCTGCGCGGCGTGCATCACCATTCCGCCCCAGCCGCAGCCCACGTCCAGCAACCGCATCCCCGGCTTCAAGGCGATCTTCTTCGCCACCAGGTCGTGCTTGTTGAACTGCGCCTCCTCCAGCGTCGCGTCCTCCCGCGGGTAACACGCGCACGTGTAGGCCATGGACGGGCCGAGCACCCACGCGTAGAACGTGTTGGACACGTCGTAGTGGTGCGAGATCGCCTTGGCGTCCCGGCGCTTGGAATGCCGCAGCCACGACGGGATGCGGCTGAACGGCGCCTCCTGCGGCGGCGGGTCCAGGCGCCGGGTGACCGCGGCGCGCAGCAGCGGGTCGCCCAGCACACCGCCGGCGATCCGCGCCTTCTCGCGCGCCGTCACCTCGTTGAACACCTGCTGCATCGTCGTCAGCGCCGTGATCATGTCGCCGCTGACGTCGATCATGCCGGTGACGTAGGCGCGGGCCAGGCCCAGCGCCCCCGGCGAGTGCAGCAGGTACGAGACCGCGTACGGCGAACGGACGTCGAACCGGATGTCGGCGCCGGGCACCCCCGCCCGCGATCCGTCGTACGCCGTGAACTCCACTGGCGCCTCAGCCCCGGCTAGCCGCTCGAAGACCCTGGCCAGCGTCATTGTGATCCCTCCTGTCTCTCCGCCCGGCCGGGGCGATCGGCCACCGTCCGGGCACACTCCCCCTGAACCGTGGACGCCTGGTCAGCGTCCGCGGACGCACTTGTCGTAGAGATCCAGCAGCCGCTCGCCGGAGTCGTAGCTCCCCTTGAGCCGCCGGTAGGTATCCCCGTCGTAGTTCCGCCAGAACTCGTCCCTGCCGTAGAAGGCGGTCGAATACAGGGACTTGTGCCCGTCGAGGTCCGCGACGCGGCGTTCGATGAGCCGGTTGTGGTACTCGGGAATCTGCCCCGGCGGGAGCCGGACCGTCCCCCAGAACCCCGCGTTCACGTACGTGCGGCCGACCTCCAGCGGGTACAGCGGCCACCGCTCCTTCGCGCGCAGCGGGCACAACCAGATCGGGCTCATGCCGACCTTGTCGTGGAAGAACTCCAGGAACTCCGGCAGCCGCTCGACCGGCACCTCGATGTCCTGGATGACGTCCTCGCGCGGCCGCAGCCCGCGCCACCTCTCGGCCCGCGCGACGAAGTGGTACCGCCGGTCGTAGGCGACGAGCTTCCGGTACACGTCCGACCGCTTGTACCTGTCGGGCCACAGCCGCCGGACGGCCGGGTTCTGCACGCCGAAGGCGCCCGAGCACCAGAACCAGTCGGTGTCCCAGCGCCAGATGTAGTCGCGGATCGTCAGGAAGTCGACCGAACGCTCCTGGATCGACCGGTAGTAGATCCGCTGGCCCCTGTAGTCGGACGTGTACGGCGCCGAGTCCGCGAAGAAGCCGAGCGTGATGTACTGCTCGCCCGCGCCGAAGACCGTCCCGTCCATGAAGTCGACGGCCTCGCCCTCGAACTTCCCGGACTCGGTGATCTCCCCCATCACGCGGGTCAGTTCCGCCGCGTCGCCGAAGCGCAGATGCCGCAGCCGGACGTACGGGCTGACCGGCCTCAGCTCGATCTTCAGCCGCAGCGTGTACCCGAGCGTCCCGTAGGAGTTCGGGAACCCGTAGAACAGGTCCGCGTGCTCGTTGTCCCTCGTCGCGGTGACGATCCGGCCGTCGCCGGTGAGGACCTCCATCTCCAGCACGCCCTCGTGCGGCAGCCCGTCCCGGAACGACGACGACTCGATGCCGAGCCCGGTCACCGCGCCGCCCAGCGTGATCGTCTTCAGCTGCGGGACGACCGTCGGCATCAGCCCGTGCGGAAGGGTCGCCTCGACCAGGGCCTCGTACGTCGTCATGCCCTGGACCTGCGCGGTCCGCTCGCCGGGGTCGACGCTCAGCACCTTGTCGAACCCGGACACGTCCAGCCCCGGCGCGTCCGACGGCTCACGCCACCGGAACAGGTTCGAGGTCCGCTTGGCCAGCCGCACCGGCGTGCCCGCCGGGATCGCCTCGTAGGACCTCCTGAGCGCCTCTACCGCCCGCTGGTGATCGCCCTTGATCGCAAGCTCCGTCATCTGCCCCTCCCGGACACAGTTAATCGATCATCCCATGCACGGTCCACATAATTCGGACGTTAGGGGGGTCACAGGCAGAGAGGGGAATACCACCACGGGCGCGTTCATGGGCGATGTTCATCTCCTGGAGGTGACGGAACCGCATCGGGCGGCCACGTCAACTGTTCCCCCAAGCAGCACACCGACAAACCCGAGCCGCCGAACCCGGGCGGTTCACTTCACCAGGCGGAGGATCCAGGGGTAGCGGAAGGTGTTGCCGGTCAGCGCGTAGACGGCAGCGATGGCCGACAGGATCCACGCCACCGAGTAGACGATGCCGCCGATGCCGAACGTGACGATCGTGAGGAGCAGGAGCGTCACGTGGAAGTTCACGGCCTCCGCCGCCTGCCGCCGGACGTACTCGGACCGCTTGCCGCTCAGCAGCATCAGCACGAGCGGCCCGACGAACAGCGTCGGGACGGCGACGACATGCGCCGCCGACGCGAGCATGCGGTCCTCGGCGGTCGGCGGCTCACCGTCCCACGCGACCGGGTCGCGCGCCCGCTTCGGCTCGGGGGCCAGGTCGCGGGTGAGCCCGCCCAGGTCGTTGCGCGTCTTGGCGGTCATCGCCAGGTGCATGCGCAGGTCGAATTCCTCGTGGTCGAGCCGGCCCTCGGCGTACGCGTCCTGGAGGCGCTCGATGACCGGTTCCCGTTCGGCGTCCGAGACCCTCAGATCCCCCACCGCGTAGCTGCTGTCCATATCACCCATACTCCACGCCCGCGCCGCGCCGGAGCATCAGGGAAGTCCCTGACCCTCCCCTGAATCCAGCTCCGTGTACTCCTCCCCGGGGGTCAGTTTCCCGCCGAACAGTTCGGACACGGTCACGAACACGTACCCCTCGGCCGACAGCCGGTCGATGATCTTCGGTACCGCCCGGACGGTCGTCGGGTGGATGTCGTGCAGGAGGATGATCTGGCCGGGCTTCACGTCCTTCAGCACCCGGCGTTCGATGTCCTCGGTGTCGCGGTGCCGCCAGTCGAGCGGGTCGACCGTCCACAGCACCTGCGCCAGGCCCATCTCCCGCGCGATCCTGGCCAGGCGTTTCGACGTGGACCCGTACGGCGGCCGCAGCAGGTCCGGCGTGACACCGGACGCGTTCCGGATCGCGTCCTGCGTCCGCGTCAGCTCCGAAACGATCTTCTTCTTGGAGGCCCTGCCGAGGTCGGCGTGCGTGTAGCTGTGGTCGGCGATCTCGTGCCCGGCCTGGTGCTCGCGCCGCACCAGGCCGGGGTTCTCGGCGACGTTCTCGCCCACCAGGAAGAACGTCGCCTTGACGTCGCGGGACGCGAGGATGTCCAGCAGTCCGGCCGTGCTCTCCGTGGGCCCGTCGTCGAACGTCAGCGCCAGGCACTTCGCACGTGTGCAGTCGGGCGGCGGGGGTTTCGGTTTCGGCTTCGGCGGCTCGGGCTTGGGCGCGGGCGCGGCCGCTTCGCTCCGCGCCGCGGCGAGCCGCACCCGTTCATCGGCCGGGGCCAGCATGCTCAGCCACCCGCACAACGCCGCCGCGAGCACGGCCGCGGCCGTGCGCCGGACCAGGTTCGGCCCGTCCATCAACACCCCCGCTGCTGATCCCCCAAGCTCGCCAGTCTAGGCCCGAGGCCCCCGATCGCCGGGGATGCCGCGGCTGTGTCGGGAACCCGCGGACGCCGGGCAATCGTTATCCTCCTAGACCGCAGCCGACTCCGGAACGGGTCCGGGCCGGCTCCACACGACGGGCGGCAGGCATGAGGTTCCGGGACCGATTCGGGATCCGCAAGAACCGCGGATCCTCGGTGACAAGGCTCGACCGCGAGGCGACCGACTCCGACATCGAGGCGCTGATCGCCTTCGCTCGCAGCCGGCGCGGCGTCGAGTTCTTCGTCGAACCGGAGACCTTCGCCACCGACACCACCGCCGTCGCCGTCGCCCACGACGGCGAGTGGACCCGCCGCCGCGTCGGGTCCCCCAAGGTCATCGGCAAGGTGGCGCGCGACCTCGGCCTGCCCATCTACGACGTCCAGATCGTCGGCTACCCGCCCCGCATGCGCGCCTGGAACGCCCGCAATCCCGACCGCCGTGCGCCGGACCAGGTTCGGCCCGTCCATCAACACCCCCGCTGCTGATCCCCCAAGCTCGCCAGTCT
>NZ_SMKK01000166.1 GCF_004348425.1 Actinomadura sp. 7K507 | reverse complement strand
GGGCGGATCAGGCAGGGGGCCCGGCCGCGCGGAGGTGAGGTGGCCGATGAGCGCCGGAACGGCCGGGCGCGCCCGCGGGTCCTTGGCCAGGCACGCGGCGATCACCCTGGCGAGGTCGATCGGGACCCCGTTCAGCGGCGGGTCCTCGTGAAGGACGCGGTGCACGACGGCCGGGACGGTGGTGGCGTCGAACGGGCCCCGCCCGGTGGCGGCGTAGGCGAGCACGCAGCCGAGCGCGAAGACGTCGGCCGGGGGACCGGTGCGCTCGCCGAGCATCTGCTCGGGCGCCATGAACGTGTAGGTGCCGATGACCGCGCCGTCGGCGGTCATCGGGTCGGCGTCGGCGGCGCGGGCGACGCCGAAGTCGATGATGCGGGGGCCGTCGGGGGACATGATGACGTTGCCGGGCTTCAGGTCGCGGTGGACGAGCCCGCAGGCGTGGATGGCGGCCAGGCCCTCGGCGAGCGCCGCGCCCAGCCTCCGCACCGCGGCCGGGTCGAGCGGCCCGTCGCCCGCGACGCGGTCCCGCAGCGACGGGCCCGGCACGAACGCCGCCGCCATCCACGGCGCCTCGGCGTCCGCGTCGGCGTCGACCACCTGCGCGGTGTGGAATCCGCCCACCCTGCGCGCGGCGTCCACCTCGCGGGCGAACCGGGCACGGAACCGCGGGTCGGCGGCGTGCTCGGCGCGGATCAGCTTGACCGCCACCTGCCGCCCGCCCGGTGAGGTGCCGAGGAACACCTCGCCCATCCCTCCCTGGCCCAGCCGTCCGTCGATCCGGTACGGGCCGACCTGAGCGGGATCACCGCGTCGCAGCGCCTCCAAGACCGGCAGCCCTCCATGGACGGTTCGGCTCTGATCGATCAGGTGTGATCATTTCAAAGGCGCCGCCGTCCGTGGAGGGGGTTCGCCCTAAGATCTGGAGACGGTTGTCACCAGACCTGCTGCGAGTGGAGCCACATGGATACCGATCGGCCCGAGGTGCGGGCATGGGACGCGTTCGTCGACGCACTCGGCGCGGCCGGGCGGCGGCTGGCGGACGACACCGCTGAGCTGGACGAGGCCGAACGCGCCGACGGCTTCCGGGCGCTGGTCCGCGGGCTGCACAACCAGCTCGCCCGCTTCGAGGTCGACCGGGACCTGCCCGAGCTGCTGCCGTTCAACGGCTGGCGGCAGAAGTT
The DNA here is from genome assembly GCF_004348425.1 of Actinomadura sp. 7K507. Taxonomy (GTDB): domain Bacteria; phylum Actinomycetota; class Actinomycetes; order Streptosporangiales; family Streptosporangiaceae; genus Spirillospora. The sequence goes on along the minus strand of NZ_SMKK01000166.1, from coordinate 20,631 downwards.
CTTCATGGACAATCCCGACTTCCGGTACTGGGTGGCCGACGTCCGTGCCGATCGGCGCTACCGGATCAGCGGCGACCGGGGGGCGGCGGTGTACGTCTCGGTCACGGCGTACGCCGGGTCGGGAACAGCGGGCGCCGAGGCCGTCGCCCGCCTCGGCGGCGACGACATGGAGTTCGGCGAGTCGGGGGAGTTCGCCGTCCTCCTGGGCGGCGACCGGCCGGAACACGGCGACTGGCTGCCGCTTCCCGAGGGCACGACCGCCGTGTGGGTGCGGTTCTTCCACGAGGGCGCGGCGACCGGCCACGAGAGCCGGTGCTCCATCGAGCGGATCGGTTCCGGCGGACCCGTGCCCCCGCCCATCGACCCCGGCCGTTTCCAGCACCACCTCAACCGGCTGGCCCGCACCGTCTCGTTCCTTCCGGCCGCCTTCGCGGCGGCCGCGGCCGACGACCAGGCCCGGCCCAACGAGATCCGGCACTGGGCGGAGATGTCCGGTGGCGCGGCCTTCACCGAGCCCGGCATCCACTACCTGCGGGGCGGATGGGAGCTGGAGCCGGGGGAGGCGCTCGTCCTCGAAGGCGACGCGGTTCCCTGCCGCTACTGGAACGTCCTGCTCTACAGCCGTTTCCTCAACTCCCTCGACCACCGGCACCGCCAGGTGTCCCGGACGGGAGCCGCGGCGGCGGTCACCGGCGGGCGCTACCGGTTCGTCCTGGCCGCCGAGGACCCGGGCCCGGCCGCCGGCGACTGGCTGGACACCGAGGGCCGCCCGTTCGGCATCGCCGTCCTGCGATGGCTCCACCCGGAGCGGGCCCCCGATCCGCCGTCGGCCCGGGTGTGCCGTGTCGAGGACCTGCGGAGCGGGTCATGACGCTCTGGACGCCGCCGCCGCGGACCGCCGGGGCCGCCGCCGTGTACGCCGCCGCCGAGGCGGACCGCGCCGCGAGGCCGGAGCGGTACCGGCTCGGGGCGGACGAGGCCGACGCGGTCGTCGACCGCGCGACCCGCGGCGGCGGCCGCGACCTGCTCGGAGACCCGTCGCGGTGGCGGGACGGGCTCGAACGGTACCTCCGGTCGGCCGCCGAGGACGGCGGGCTGAACGCCGTCGGCGCCAAGGCGGCGCGCGGCACGGCGGTGGCCAGGCTGCGGGCGCGGATCTCGATGAACCGCCACCTCGCGGAACATCCGGAGACCACCGGGCGCCCGCTCCTCCCGCCGATCGTCATCGTGGGCGGCTGGCGGACGGGGACGACGTTCCTGTTCCGGCTGCTCGCGACCGACCCCCGCCTCCGCGCGCCGCTGCCCGCCGAGCTGGCCTCGCCGTGGAGCTTCGCCGGGGTGACGGGACAGAAGCGCGAGGACTTGCTCGAAGCCGCCTCCGGGGCCCACGACGTCCTCCACCACCTCAACCCCACGCTGGCCGCCGTGCACGATTCCGGTGCCCGCCTGCCCGAGGAATGCGTGCTTGCCATGGGCACCGACTTCCGCAACTGGGGTTTCAGCTCCACGATGCGGCTCGACGGCTACACCGATTGGCTGGCCGGGCAGGACCTCGCCGGTTCGTATGCGCGCTACCGCGAGATCCTGCAAACGCTCGACGCGGGCGATGGGCGGCGCTGGGTGCTCAAGGCGCCGGCCCACACGCCCGAACTCTCCAACCTCGCCGCCGCCTTCCCCGGCGCCTGCATCGTGCACCTGCACCGCGACATCGTCGAGACCATCGCGTCCGGGGCCAGCCTGTTCGCCGTCTTCCGCTCCACCTACAGCGACGAGGTGGACGCCCGGGACGTCGGCCGGTTCCAGGCCGACCAGTCCGAACGGTGGCTGCGCCGCGCCGCCGCGTTCCGCGAGTCGCCCGCCACGTCCCGTGTCGCGGTGCTCGACATGCGCTACCGCGACCTCGTCTCCGCGACGGCGGCCGCTCTGCGGCAGATCTACGACGCCGCCGGGCTCGACGCCCCCGCCGACGTCGACGGGATGATCGAGCGCTACCACGCCGACCGTCCCCGCCACGCGAAGGGCGTCCACCGCTACGCCGCCGCGGATTTCGGCCTGGACGAGGACGGCCTCCGCCGCCGGTTCGCGTTCTACGAGGCCCCTGGGTCAGAGGAGTGAGATCAGGAGGAAGAGGGCCAGGAGCACGGCGACCCACAGGACCATGACGTCGGTCGGCCACGGGACGCCCAGCCACCCGCGTGGCCGCAGGGGGCGGAAGGCGACGGCGGTTACGCGTTCCGCGCGCCGCTTGAGGGGCTTGGCGAGCCCGTCCCGCATGTGGGTCACGCCCTGCAGTCCCGTGCGCCAGACGCGGGGCAGCAGGCGGCGGTAGACCACGTCGGCGTCCAGGTTCACCGAAGCGAACTCGCGCGGGTAGCGGCCGGTCCGGATCAGCACGGTGAACGCCAGCGCGGCGAGCAGCAGGAGCTGCACCTGGTTGACCACGTGCGGGACCGTGTAGGCCGAGTAGTCCATCTCGTACGGCAGCAGGCCGTAGAACAGGTTCGGCGCGACTCCGATGGCGATCGAGGCGGCGGCGGCCAGGCCCATGGCGACGCGCATGTTCAGCGGCGCCTCGGCGACCCGGTGCCCCCGGTCGCGGCCGAAGAACGAGAAGAAGGGAACCTTGAGCCCGGCGACGAGGAAGGCGCCGGCCGAGGCGGAGAGCAGCAGCAGCCAGACCAGGGTCCGGTGCTCCTCCGCGAAGGCCTGCATGATGAGCGACTTGGTGGCGAACCCGGAGAACAGCGGGAAGGCGTACGCGCCTCCGAGGACGCACAGCACCATGGTCTGCGGCATCGACTTGTAGAGCCCGCCCAAATCCGAGGCCTTGGTCGTCCCGGTGCGCAGCAGGACCGCGCCCATGCTCATGAACAGCAGGCCCTTGAACAGGATGTCGGCGAACGCGTGCGCGGCGGCGCCGTTGACCCCGAGCGCGCCGCCGACCCCGATCGCGGCGACCATGAAGCCGAGCTGGTTGATCATGCTGTAGGCCAGCACCCGACGCAGGTCGTTCTCGATCACGGCGTAGAAGATCGGGAAGCAGGCCATGACCACGCCCACCCACACCAGCGCGTCGGTGCCGGCGTAGCCGCGCGCCAGGACGTAGACCGCGAACTTGGTGGTGAACGCCGACAGCGCCACGGTCCCGACGACGGTCGCCTCCGGGTAGGTGTCCTGCAGCCACGCGTGCAGGAGGGGGAAGGCGCACTTGATCCCGACGCCGAGGAGGATCAGCAGGCCGCCCGCCTCGGTCGGGTCGAGGACGCCGAAATCCAGCCCGCCCCCGGACTGGACGTGCAGGACGACGCCGCCGAGCATCAGCAGCCCCGAGACGATCTGCGCGGCGAGATACCGCATGCCCGCGCGGTAGGCCCGCTCGGTGCCCCGCGCCCAGATCAGGAACACCGAGGACAGCCCGGCGAGCTCCCAGAAGACGAACAGCGTGATCAGGTCGCCCGCGAGCGCCCCGCCGACCGCGGACGAGGCGTAGACGGGGATCACGGTCTGCTGCAGCCGGTCCCGCAGGTGCAGGGCGTAGATCATGAAGATGAACGCCGCGAGGATGAAGGCCGTCGCGAAGATCCGCGCCAGGGCGTCCACCCGCAGCGTCTGGAGCTGGAGGCCGAGCAGTTCGAGGCCGCCGTGGACGCCCTCGGGCAGCGTCCACAGGACCGCCATCGCGGCGACCGGAAGCAGCATCATCCAGACCGCGCGCACCCGGCCGGGCAGCAGCGGAACGGGCAGCGCGCCGGCGATGAGCAGCAGCGCCGGGTTAATCGTCATCGCCGGTCCGCTCTGGCCGCTCGTAGTAGTCCTCGCCGCGCATCAGCACGCGGCGCAGCTGCTTGGCCACCAGCACCAGGGTCACGCTGCCGAGGAATCCGTAGAGGGCGTAGAAGCCGAAGACGTTCTCGATGTCGAAGAACGGATGCTTGGTGTAGAGCAGATCGGCGAGGAACGCCAGCGCGCACAGGATGTAGAGGCCGTGGACGACGCGGTCCACGTTGCGGGGCTCGTCCAGCCAACGACGATCGTCTTTCACGGTGACTCCAGGACCTCGTTGAACGGGGCGATGACCGCGTCGACTCCGATGAACAGGGCCACGCAGGCCACGGCGGTGAGGACGAGCGGGAGCACCAGCGTCCACGGCGCCTCGCCGTGGCCCGCACTGCTGCCGCCGGGCCCGGTGGGCGGGCGGAAGAACGCCCGCGCCGGGATCGGCATGAGGTAGGCCAGCGACAGCAGCGTCCCCGCCAGCAGGACCCCGACCATCACGAGCTGGCCGGCGTCGGCCGCGCCGAGCAGCAGCAGCCACTTGCTCCAGGTGCCGCCCATCGGGGGCAGCCCGAGGATGGACACCGCGGCGACGAGGAAGGCCCCGAACGTCCAGGGCATGGTGCGGCCGAGCCCGTCGAGCTCGCTGACCTGCGTCCGGTTCGTCGCGGTGTAGACGGCACCCGCGCAGAAGAACAGGGTGATCTTCGCTGCCGCGTGGTTGACGATGTGCAGCGCGCCGCCCGCGGCGGCGATGTCGTTGGCCAGCGTGGCGGCGAGCACGATGTAGGCGAGCTGGCTGACCGTCGAGTACGCCAGGCGCTCCTTGAGGTTGTCGCGGGTGACCGCGATCAGGCCGGCGCCCAGCAGCGTGACCGCCGCGACCCACATCATCGGCTCCGCGGCCCCGGTGACGTCGAGCGTGTCGATGCCGAAGACGTAGACCGACACCTTCAGGACCGTGAAGACGCCCGCCTTGACCACCGCGACCGCGTGCAGCAGCGCCGACACCGGCGTGGGCGCCACCATGGCTCCGGGCAGCCAGCGGTGGAAGGGGAACAGGGCCGCCTTCCCGATGCCGAACAGGTAGAGCGCGAACAGCACGGTCAGGGCGGCCGTCCCCGCCTTGTCGGCCAGGATTCCCCCGGGCGTGAAATCGGTGGTCCCGGCCAGGACGGCCGTCCACACCATCGCGGGGAGCAGCAGGCCGATCGAGGTCGTCAGCAGCAACCCCAGGTAGACGCGCCCGCCGCGTCGGGCCTGTTCGTTGCCGGAGTGGATGACCAGCGGCCAGGTCGACAGCGTCAGGACCTCGTACCCGATGAACAGCGTGGCCAGGTTGCCGGCGAACGCGATCCACAGCGACGCGGCGATGGCCACGGCGAAGAAGGCGTAGAAGCGCGTCTGCCGGCGCTGGAGGTTGCCGCGCATGTAGCCGATCGCGTACAGCGTCGTCACCGGCCACAACAGCCCGGCGACGGTCGCGAAGAGCAGGCCGAGCGGTTCCAGCGTGAACACCAGCGAGATGCCCGGCAGCCAGTCCCACAGCCGGAAGCTCAGCCCCTCGTCGACCGCCGGCCACAGCGACAGGACCAGCGCCGCCACCGCGACACCGGTGACCAGCGACGCCGCTTCGCGCAGGTTGGGGCGGCGGCGGAGGGCGACCACGGCGAGGGCGCCCAGCAGCGGCACCAGTACCGTGACCGGCAGGACGAGTGCGGCGTCCGGCGACAGCCAGCCCGCGGAACCCAGGCTCATTCCCCGCCCCCCACCAGGACGCCCGCGGCGCTTTCGGCGAGGCTCATCGGCCACTCCGGAGCGAAACCGAACACCAGGGACAGCAGGACGAGGGACCACGTCGCCGCGGCCATCGACCACGGCGTTCTCGCGACCTTCAACGGCTCGGGCTCGGCGGACCGGCGGAACCATCCGGCCTCGATGACCCGCCCCACGTAGACCACGGACAGCAGGGAGCTGACCAGCAGCACCGCGAGGACCGGCCAGTGGCCGTCCTCGATGAGCGCCTCGGCGAGGACCCACTTGCTGACGAATCCCGCCGTCGGCGGCAGCCCGATCAGCCCGAGCCCGGCCACCACGATGGCGGCGAACGTCCACGGCATGGTCCGGCCGAGCCCGGCGATCGCCGGCAGCCGGGCCGAGCCGAGGCGCAGCACCACGATGCCCGCCGCGGCGAACAGCGCGCCCTTGATCAGCGCGTGGTTGATGATGTGCAGGTACGCGGCGGTGACGCCGCCGGCGGTCCCGAGGCTGAGACCGGCGACGATGTAGCCGACCTGGGCGATGCTCGACCAGGCCAGCAGGTACCGGAGGTCCGACTGGAAGCAGGCGACGGCGGACGCGACGAGCATGGCCGCGCAGGCGAGCACCAGGCCGATCTCGGTGATCGGCATCCGGTCGAAGACCAGCGCCGCCCCGAAGACGCCGAACGCGAAGCGCAGCAGCAGGTAGATCGACACTTTGGTGCCGGTCGCCGACAGGAACGCGGCCACCGCCGAGGGCGCGTGCGCGTAGGCGTCCGGCAGCCAGGCGTGCAGGGGGAACAGCGCCATCTTGATGGCCAGCCCCACGAACACGAACACGACCGCGGCGGCCAGCGCGCGGTTGCCGTAGATGTCCGGCAGCCGCTGCGCCAGATCGGCCATGTTGAGCGTGCCGGTCACCGCGTAGGCCAGGCCGATGCCGATCAGCAGGAACGTGGCGCCGATGGTCCCCACGATCAAATACTGGAACGCGGCCAGGAGAGCGCGCTTGCGCCGCCCCATGGCGACCAGCGCGTACGAGGACAGGGAGGTGATCTCCAGGAAGACGAAGGCGTTGAAGGCGTCACCGGTGGCCGTGATGCCGAGCAGGCCGGTCAGGTTCAGGCAGAGGCAGGAGTAGAACAGCGGGACCCTGGACGCCTCGATCTCCGCCGGGATGCTGCGCCGGCCGTAGACGGCGACGGCCAGCCCGATCGCCGACACCAGCAGCAGCACCGGGACGTTCGCCTTGTCGATCACGTACCCGATGCCCGCCGGCGGCTCCCAGCCGCCCATGGAGTAGCGGAACACCCTGCCGCCCGCGACGTGCCAGGCCATCGCCGAGGCGCAGGCCAGCGACGCCGCCGACGCGGCCAGGAACAGCAGCCAGGCGACCGTCCGGGAACGCAGCAGCACGCACAGCGGAGCGCACAGCATGGGAATCACGACCTGCAGCGCAGGCAGTTGGGCCGTCACGAAGCGGGCCCTTCGTCGACGCTGTCCCGCTCGATGATCTCGTTCTCCTCGATCGTGCCGTACGCCTCGTAGATGCGCACCGCGAGCGCGAGCCCCAGCGACGTGGTCGCGATGCCGACGACGATCGCGGTGAGGATCAGGACGTGCGGCAGCGGGTGGGAGTAGCTCCGGGTGCCCTCCTCGATGATCGGCGCACTGCCTCCTTTGACCTTGCCGAGGGAGATGTAGAACATGAAGACGCCGACCTGGAAGAGGTTCAGGCCGATCAGCTTCTTCACCAGGTTGCCGTGGCTGATCACCGCGTACAGGCCGATCACCATCATGATGAAGGCGAGCCAGTAGATGTAGTGGCTGCCGATCATCGGCGCGCTCCCCGAGCGGCGAAGCTGTAGAAGACCGCTATCAGGACGGCCGCCACCGTTATCCCCACCCCGGTCTCGATGATCACGATGCCGTAGTGCTGGCCCTCCTCGGGGTGGCCGGGCACCAGGGTGTCGTAGTCGAGGAACGCCCCGCCCAGGGCCATGTTCGCCACACCGAGACCGCCGTAGAGCAGAACGCCGACCGGTACCAGGCCGAGCATCACCGGCCATGGCAGGACGCGTTCGACCTCTCCGATCCCGTACACCAGCCCGTAGAGCACGAAGCCCGCCGCGAAGATCACGCCCGCCTGGAATCCTCCGCCCGGTCCATATTCGCCGTGGAAAAGGACGTAGCAGGCGAAGATCAGGATGAAGGGCATCAATACTTTGCTGGACACCCGCAGGACGCGGTACTCGCTGATGACGGCCGCCCGCGCCTTGCCGCGCCCGCCGTGATCGTCCTTTTCGCGGTGCTCGCTCTTTTCGCCAAGCTCGCTCTGCTCACCCGGCTCGCCCTGTTCGTCGCGCTCTCCGCGCCGCCGCGTTCGCATCAGCAGGAGCGGAACGGTGACCCCCGCGGCGAAGATGACGACGAGTTCGCCCAGCGTGTCATAGCCGCGATAGCTGGCCAGGACGGCCGCGACCGCGTTCGGGACGCCGATCTCCTCCTGTGAGTCCTGGAGATAGGTCTCGGTCACCGGGTGGGCCTGTACGGGTGTGTCCGCTTCGCCGAACGCCGGCAGGTCCTGGCTCGCGTAGACCAGCACGGCGCCCAGCAGGAGGGCCGCAGCCCCGCCCGACCAGAGCTTGCGGCGCGGTGTGACCGTTTCCCGTGAACGGGTCAGCGCCAAGGTGCTGAGGAACAGCACCGTGCTGATCCCGGTGCCCACGGCGGCCTCCGTGATCGCCACGTCCAGCGCGTCCAGGGACACGAAGAGGCTCGCCGACAGCAGGCTGGCCAGCGCGGTCAGCATCGTCGCCTCGTAGAGCGCGCGCAACCGGGTGATCGCGAGCGCGGTCGCCACGAGCAGGGCGAACAGCGAGACGTTCATCAGTACCAGCAGGGACATCAGCGGCGCTCCTCGCCCTCGGCCGGGAGCCGCTCGCCGTCCCGGCGCGCCGCCTGGGCGAGTGCGTGCGCGGCGGTCGGGGACGTCAGCATCAGAAACAGCAGGATCAGGACGAGGCGGACGGCGCTCTGCCAGCTCTCCACCTGAAGGAGCAGGCCAAGGAGCAGCAGGCCCGCGCCCCCGCCGTCGGTGAGGCTGCCGGCGTGCGTCCGGGTGTAGAAGTCCTGGAACCGCAGCAGCCCGACGCCGCCCGAGACCACGAGCACGCAACCGGCCAGCACCAGCGTGCCGCTCACGATGTCGAGCAGCAGGGAGACGCTCATGACGCCTTCCCCTCGCGGCCCTCGGGCAGCAGCTCGTCGAGGTGGGTGAGTCGCAGCACGCCGATGGTGGAGACGAAGTTGACCAGCGCGTAGATTAGTGCGATATCAAAAATGTAGGAATCGCCTGAAATGGTGCCGACCACCGCCATGAAGAGAACGGTCTTCGTGCCGAAAACGTTGATCGCCAGGATGCGGTTGTAGAGCCTGGGGCCCAGGAACGCTCTGACGAGAGCCAGCGCCATCGCGGCGAGCAGGGCGCCGACGGCCGCGATGAGCATCAGCGGCCCTCCAGCCCTCTCACCCTGTCCAGCATCGCGCCGCCTTCGAGGTCGGTGATGCCCGCCCGCTGGATGCTGTGGACCTCGATGTCCTCATTGCGGAAGGAGACCGAGAGCGTCCCCGGCGTCAGCGTGATCGAGTTGGCGTAGATGACCTTCGACAGATCCGGCAGTTCGGCGGCCGGGACCGTGGCGACCACGGGGCGGGGCCTGCGCGGCGACCACACCATGCGCAGGACCGCCAGCGCCGAGAGCAGGATCTGCCAGCCCAGCCACAGCAGGTACCTCGGCAGGCGCGGCAAGACCCGCATGGGAAGGCCCTCCTCGTCGGCGACCGCCATCCGGACGACGACCACGACCACCAGGACGACGGACAGCGCCCCGAGCATCAGCACCAGCGGTGTGTAGTGCCCGGACACGATCAGCCAGAACGCCGCAAGCAAGGGCAGCAGCTTGAGCGCCATGCCGCGAGGGGCGGGCGGGAAGGTCATCGGTGCACTCCGGGAGGCGTTCAGATGGCGACGTTCGGCTCAGGACTCGCCGACCAGGCTTCCCGGCACACCAGTTCACAACCTTAACGGCCCCCGCGACCGGGTGACCACACCGGCCCCGCGTGATCGGCGCCTCATGCCCCTCCTTGCGCACTGGACGTTTGTATAGCACCCTGAAGGTGTGACAGACGAGGGAGGCGCCGTGCCCGACCGGGACATGCGCATTCCGACCACGCACGCCGCCGCGCGCAAGGCCGACTCCGACCCGCCCGCCTGATCCCCGGCGGCCCGCGGAACCTCCGCCTGCCGGCCCCCGGCAGAGCGTCCGCGGTGCTTCGCGGCGCCCGCGCGGACGACCCGGCCATGACGGCTCGCGCAGTCAGGCCGCGGTTGATCCGCTCACGTTCCGATCCGCCCGTCCCCTGCCGTCGTGCACCGGGGCGAGCGGTTGCTCCCGTCCCTACACACCCCTATTTAGGCGTGCTCATGTCCGAACAAAACGCGAATCCCATCGACGTGTCCGGCCTGGTCAAGACCTTCGGGCAGACCCGCGCGCTGGACGGCCTCGACCTGAGCGTCCGCACCGGCGAGGTGCACGGGTTCCTCGGCCCGAACGGCGCGGGCAAGTCCACCACCATCCGGATCCTGCTGGGCCTGCTGCGGGCCGACTCGGGCACCGCCCGGCTGCTGGGCGGCGACCCCTGGAAGGACGCGGTGCGGCTGCACCGGCGCATCGCCTACGTACCCGGCGACGTCGACCTGTGGCCCAACCTCACCGGCGGGCAGGCCATCGACATGCTGTCCCGGCTGCGCGGCGGGCTCGACCGGGCGCGCCGCGACGACCTGTGCGACCGGTTCGACCTGGACACCTCCAAGAAGGGGCGGACCTACTCCAAGGGCAACCGGCAGAAGGTCGCGCTCGTGGCCGCGCTGGCCTCCGACGCCGAGCTCCTGATCCTGGACGAGCCGACCGCGGGCCTGGACCCGCTGATGGAGGCGGTCTTCCAGGAGTGCATCGTCGAGGCGAAGGCGGCCGGGCGGACGGTGCTGCTGTCCAGCCACATCCTCGCCCAGGTCGAGAAGCTGTGCGACCGGGTGAGCATCATCCGGCTCGGCAAGGTCGTCGAGAGCGGCGAGCTCGGCCGGATGCGGCACCTGACCCGCACGACGATCGAGGCGGAGACCGGCCGGCCGGCCACCGGCCTGGGCGAGCTGACCGGAGTCCACAACGTGCGGGCCGAGGACGGCCGCGTGCGGTTCGACGTCGACGGCGAGCACGTGGGCGCGGTCGTCCAGCGGCTGGCGGAGTTCGACATCCGCAGCCTGGTCAGCCAGCCGCCCACGCTGGAGCAGCTGTTCCTGCGGCACTACGGCGAGGAACTGGCCGAGAACGGCGTGCCCGTCGAGCCGGCCGCGGACGGCGCGTCCACGCGCGACGGGAGGGAGCGGTGATGGCCGCCGTCACCGAGGCCCCGCCCGCGGCGGGCCCGTCCGGTCGCGACGGCACGCTGACCGGCACCGGCACGATGGTCGGGTTCATGCTGCGCCGGGACAGGATCCGCATCCCGGTGTGGATCCTCGGTATCACCCTGACCACGCTGATGACGGCGTCCAACCTGAAGAGCACCTACGGGACGGCGGAGGGGCGGCAGTCCCGCGCCGCGCTGGTGGACAGCCCGACGGGGATCGCCTTCAGCGGCCCCGGATACGGCCTGGACGACTACACCTACGGCGCGATGCTGGCCAACGAGGTCCTCGGGTTCGTCGCGATCTTCGTCGCGCTGATGAGCGTGCTGCTGTTCAACCGGCACACCAGGACCGAGGAGGAGGCGGGCCGCGCCGAGCTGGTCCGGGCGAGCGTGGTCGGGCGGCACGCCCCCATCACCGCCGCGCTGATCGTGGTGGGCGGCGCCAACGTCGCGCTGGGCGCGATCATGACGCTCGCCCTGGGCGGCAGCGGCATCGAGACCGTGACATGGCCGGGCTCGCTGCTGTTCGGCGCCTCGCTGACCGCCGTGGGGCTGTTCTTCACCGCCGTCGCGGCCGTCACCGCGCAGCTGACCGAGTACGGCCGAGGCGCCGCCGGGATGGCGGGCGCGGCGATCGGCGTCGCCTACGCGCTGCGGGCGGTCGGCGACATGGGCAACGGCGTGCTGTCGTGGCTCTCGCCGATCGGATGGGCGCAGGCCACCAGGGTCTACGTCGACGACCGGTGGTGGCCGCTGGCCCTGGCCCTGGTGCTGGCCGCCGCACTGGTCGCCGTGGCGTTCTCGCTGACCACGCGGCGCGACGTCGGCGCCGGGCTGATGCCGCCGCGTCCCGGGCCCCGCACCGCCGCACCGTTCCTGGGCACGCCGCTCGGGTCCGCGCTGCGGCTGCAGCGCGCAGCCCTGCTGTGGTGGAGCGTGTCGATGGCCGCGCTCGGCGCCGTGTACGGGGCGTTCGCCGGCGACGTGCAGGACGCCATCGGCGACAACGAGACGATGCGCGAGTGGGTGCAGACGCTCCCGGGCGCCGATCTGACCGACCAGTTCCTCGGCGTGATCATGTCCATGCTCGCGACCATCTGCGCGATCTACGCGATCCTGGCGCTCCAGAAGCCGCGCGGGGAGGAGACCGGGGGACGGGCCGAGCCGATGCTGGCCGCCGCGGTGTCCCGGACACGCTGGCTCGCCGGCCATCTGGCCGTCGCACTCGCCGGCAGCGTCGCCGTCCTGCTGCTCAGCGGGCTCGGCGCGGGGATCGCCGCCGCATTCTCGGTCGGTGACGCCGAGCTGCTGTACACGATGCCGGCCGCCGCCCTGGCGTACGCGCCCGCCGTGTGGGTCGCGGCAGGCGTCGTGGTCGCGCTGTACGGGCTGGCGCCCAAGGCCATGGGGCTGGCGTGGGCGGTGGTGGTGTACGCCGTGATCGTCACCACGTTCGGCGGCCTGCTGCAGTTCCCGGACTGGATGAACGACCTGTCCCCGTTCGGGCATGTGCCGCAGCTCCCGGGCGCTCAGATGAGCTGGCCGCCGGTACTGGTCCTCACGGCGATCGCCGCCGCCCTCGTCGCGGTCGGCCTCGCGGCCTTCCGCCGCCGGGACCTCACCCTGCGCTGACGACGGTGACCCCCCGATGTGGGTAGGGGGCACGGTGTGGAGGCGCTGCTGACGTTCGGGCACGGCACCGCCGGGCGGGAGGACCTCGCCCGGCTGGTGCACCGTGCCGGGGTGTCGGTCGTGGTGGACGTGCGGACCGCACCGGGAAGCCGCCGCAATCCGGACGTGGACCGCGGCGCCCTGGAGGAGTGGCTGCCCGCCGAAGGGATCGAGTACCGGTGGGAGCGGCGGCTGGGCGGCTTCCGCAAGGCCGCGCCGGACTCGCCCGACTCCTTCTGGCGCAACGATTCCTTTCGCGGATACGCCGGGCACACCCGTAGCCCCGGCTTCGTGGCCGCCATGGACGAGCTGCTGCGCGGGGCAGGCGAGGCGCGCACGGCCGTGATGTGCAGCGAGTCGGTGTGGTGGCGCTGCCACCGCAGGCTCATCGCCGACTTCGCGGTGCTGGCACGGGGCCGGCCCGTCGCGCACCTCGCCCATGACGGCCGCCTCACCGAGCACCCGCCCACGTCCGGGGCGCGGCTGCGGGACGACGGGCTGCTCGTCTACGACGGGGAGTGACCCCGCGCCTTGCGCCGGAATGCCGCCGGGAGCTGCACGTCCGGACGCAGGGGAGCCGCCGAGCGAGCGCGGGCCGACGCCGCCGTGACCCCGGATCCGTAGGCGACGTCCTCGGCGATCCGCAGGACCGTGTAGCGGACGGGGTCGATGGACGGCCGCTGCCGCAGCCATTCCAGCGCGATGGGGGCGAGCATCGCCGTCGCGGCCGCGCGGGCGACGCGGCTGCGCGGGGATGCGGCCAGGGCGAGCATGCCGAGGGGCCACCATTCGCGGCGCAGCGCGTGCCCGAGGCCGGCGGCGTCGGCGACGACGCCTTTGCCGACGAGGGCGACGGCCAGGCTCCAGTCGGCGGGCAGCCGCGACAGGCGCCTGGCCAGCAGCGCCGCCGAGACGCCCGCGCACACACCCGCCGCGCCCGGGCGGCCGCCCGCGAGCAGGCCGAGGACGGCGAGGTTCCACATCGACGGCCGGGCGGGTGCGAGCCGGCCGGAGTGGCGCCGCGCCAGGTCGGGGGCGGAGGTGCCGTACTCGTGGCGCCGCCGTGCCCAGTCCGCCGGGCGCAGCCGTCCGGTGTGGGCGACCCGCGCGGCGGGCTCGTAGCGGACGTTCCAGCCGAGGTCGCCCAGCCGCCAGACGAGGTCGACGTCCTCGCCCAGCCGCAGGTCCTCGTCGAAGGCGTCGCCCTCGACCGCCGCCACGCGCACCAGCAGCGTCGCGGTGGGCACGAATCCGAGCCTGCCTCCCGGGCGGACCAGCGCGGGCCGGACGCCCATGTCCAGAGCGGACCGGGCGGCCTCGTAGCGGGCCAGCAGCGCGGGCCCCCCGTCGCCGTCCGGCAGCACGCGCGGGGCGACGGCGGCGACACGGGGATCGTCGAAGTGGGGGAGCAGGACGTCCAGCCAGCCGGCGTCCGGGCGGCAGTCGGAGTCCACGAACGCGACGAACGGGGTCCCGGCGAGCCGCAGGCCGGTGTTGCGCGCGGCGGCGGGACCCCGGTTGCGGGGCTGCCGGACCAGCCGCGCCCGGTGCGCCTCCGCCGCCTTGCGCAGCGGCTCGGGATCCGGTGACCCGTCGTCCACGACGATCACCGGCACCCCGGCGACGGCCGCGAGGCAACGCTCCAGCTCACCGGCCCGCCCGAAGGCCGGGATCACGACGGTCACGTCGTGCGGCCCGGCGCGGGGCACCGGGACGGGGTGGGCCATCCCGAGGTCCAGGAGCCGGCGCGCCAGCGCCCGCCCGACGGGCGAGGAGTCCGCCAGCCCTTGCGGCCCCGCCCGGCGCAGCGCCGCCAGGTGCGGGCGGGCGGCCTCGGCGAGACGTACGACCTTCCAGGGCGAGCCGCCGGTGGCGACCCTCCCGCCGGACCAGAAGGACGTCTCCCGGTCCAGCGCGACGGCGAAACCGGCGGGAAGCCTCACGGCCGGGGCCCGCGCGACGGCACCCCGGGTTCGGGGAGGCGGCCGCGGTCGTCGGCCCGCCCGCCGCCGATCCGTAGCGCCACGGACGCCGCCAGGGCCTCCACGATCTCCCGGCCGCGCTCGGCTGAGGCCCCGGACGGGTCGCCGAGCACGCCGGACGGGGAGACGGCGCCGACGCCCCGCGCGACCAGGTCGGGCAAGATCGCGGCGAGCGGGCGCGTGTCGCCGGTGACGGCGCCGAACGGCCGCACCAGGCCGGGAGCCAGGTGCAGCATGACGGAGGTCTCGGTGAGCCCGGCATGCGCGTCGCCGCCGGGGACATCGCAACCGACCCAGGCGGCGTCGTGCCCCTCGCGGCGCAGCCGGCCGACGGCGGCGTCGAGCGTGGGGACGTTCCCGCCGTGTCCGTTGACGAGGACGGCGCGCCCGGCCCACAGGGCGAGCGAGCGCACGGTCTCCACGACCACGGCGTGCAGCGCCTCGTGCCCGATCGAGACCGTGCCGGGGAACCCGGCGTGCTCGCCGCTGGCGCCGTAGGGGATCGCCGGCGCGACGAACACCTGCCCGGAGGTCTCCGCCCGCAGGGCGTCGGCCGCGCGCTCGGCGACGGCCTGGGCGATCACAGTGTCGGTGGACAGCGGCAGGTGCGGCCCGTGCTGCTCCGTCGACCCGATCGGCACCAGGACCAGCGGCGCAGCCTCCACCTCCGGCCAGGCCGCTCCCGCCAGAGCACCGTCCCCGGCGCCCGTCACGTCAGCCCTCGGTCCCGCCGCCCAGCGTCAGGCGGAAGTCCGGCGGGACGAACAGGTCGTCCGCCGACAGGTCGTGGACGCTGGAGTGCCCGAGCCCGAGGACGGCGGAGTCGAGGCCGCTGCGCATGATGTCCAGCACGTTCTCCACCCCGGCCTGCCCGTTCGCGGCCAGGCCCCACAGGTACGCGCGGCCGATGAGCACGGCCCGCGCGCCGAGGGCGAGCGCCTTGGCGACGTCGCCGCCGCGCCGGATACCGCCGTCCAGCAGGACCTCGACCTGGTCGCCGACCGCGTCCGCGATGGACGGCAGGACCCGGATCGTGGCGGGCGTCGTGTCCAGGTTGTTGCCGCCGTGGTTGGACACCGACAGGGCCGTGACCCCGGCGTCGACGGCCTTCCTGGCGTCGTCCACGCGGGTGACGCCCTTGAGCATGAACGGGCCGCCCCACTCCTTGCGCAGCCACGCCACGTCCTCCCAGGTGGGCGGGGGCGTCTGCATCCACTCGCCGTAGGCGCCGAAGAAGGTGGGGGCGGGCCCTTCCGGCGGCTTGAGGTTGGGTGTGGTCAGGTCGGGCAGCCGTTTGGTCCTGGCGAACCGCCACAGCCAGCCGGGGTGGGACACGACGCCCGGCGAGAGCTTCGCCATGGTCCTGAAGTCGATCTTCTCCGGGATCGAGGGGCTGCCCCAGTCGCGGCCGTGGGAGAACGACCAGTCGAGCGTGGCGATCAGCGCCTTGGCCCCGGCGTCCTTGGCGCGTTGCATCCGCCGCAGCATCGCGTCGCGGTCGCCGCTCCAGTACATCTGGAAGAAGACGTTCGGGTTGGCTTCCGCGACCTCCTCCACGGGCTTGCTCGCGAACGAGCTGAGGCCCATGATGACGCCCCGGTTGGCGGCGGCCCGCGCGACGGCCACCTCGCCGTCGGGGTGGACGGCCTGCACGCCGGTGGGGGAGATGACCACGGGGAACGACGACTCCACGCCCATCACGGTGGTGGACAGGTCCCGGTCCGCCTTGTGGCCGGCGACGTGCGGGGCGAAGCCGAGTTCGCCGAACGCCTTGACGTTGTCGCCGACCGTCCGGCCGCGCTCCGAACCCGCGACCAGCGCCCCGTAGACCATGTACGGCAGCCGCCGCTTGGCCCGGCGCTGAGCCTCGGCCACGGTCTCGAACCACGGGTTCCTGAACATGTCGTGTCGTCTCCTGGGATGGGCGGTCGCGCGGGCCGGTGTCAGGTGATGCGGAGCCCGGCGAGGGGGTTCTCCTCGCAGGCGCTCACCGGCGGGCGTTCGGGGGGCCGGCTCATCAGCTTCACCGGGACCGGCCGCCGGCGGGCCGGTGCGGTGCGGTGCGAGTGGTCGGCGGACGGCTTGGGGATGCCCGACCGGTCCTCGGGACGGCCGGCCAGCAGCTTCTCCCCGTACCCCTGGACGCACTCGGGGTCGGGGCCGTCCAGCGGCAGCCCGGTGAAGAACTTGGCGGCCATGCACCCGCCCTTGCACGTGTCGTAGAAGGAGCACGAGCTGCACGTGCCCCCGCTCTGCGGCTGCCGCAGGTCGCGGAACAGCTCGGACTCGCGCCACACGCGGGTGAAGCCGCCCGGCTCCCGGGTGTTGCCCGCGAGGAACTCCTCGTGGATGGCGAAGGGGCAGGCGTACACGTCGCCGACCGGGTCGATGAGGCACACCACCCGCCCTGCGCCGCACAGGTTCAGCCCCGGCAGCGCCTCCCCGAACGCCGACAGGTGGAAGAAGGAGTCGCCGGTCAGGACGCTGTCGCCGTGCGCGACCAGCCAGTCGTACAGTTCCCGCTGCTGCCCGCTGGTGGGGTGCAGCTCGTCCCACACGTCGGCGCCGCGGCCGGACGGGCGCAGCCGGGTCAGCCGCAGCTGGGCGCCGTACTCGTCGGCGAGCGCCTTGAACGCGTCCATCTGCGGGATGTTGTGCCGGGTGCACACGACCGAGAGCTTGAAGTTCTTCATGCCGGCGTCCGCGAGGTTGCGCATCGCGCGGACGGCGGTGTCGTAGGAGCCGGGGCCGCGCACCGCGTCGTTGACCTCGGCGGTCGCGCCGTCCAGCGAGATCTGCACGTCGACGTAGTCGTTGGCCGCGAGGCGCCGCGCGGCCTCCGGGGTGATCCGGACGCCGTTCGTGGAGAACTTCACGCCCACGTGGTGCGCGGTGGCGTAGTCCAGCAGCTCCCAGAAGTCGGGGCGGACGGTCGGCTCACCGCCGCCGATGTTGACGTAGAAGACCTGCATGGCCTCCAGCTCGTCGATGACGGCCTTGGCCTCGGCGGTGCTCAGCTCGCGCGGGTCGCGGCGACCCGAGCTGGACAGGCAGTGGGAGCAGGACAGGTTGCAGGCGTAGGTGAGTTCCCAGGTCAGGCAGATCGGCGCGTCGAGCCCGTGCTCGAACAGGTCGACCAGCCGCGTCCCTGGCGTCCTCGTGGTGCTCGTGGGGGTGGTCGTGCCCGTGGTGGTCGTGCTCGTGGTGGTCATGACGTCCTTTCGACGAGCATCGAGGACCGGACGAGCGCGCCGAGCGCCGCGCCGTACCTGGCCAGGTCGGAGGCCGGGACGCCGGCCGCCGTGCAGGCGTCCCGGGCGGTGGGCGCGTCCCCGAGCGAGCGCACGACGTCCAGCAGGCGGCGGTCCTTGAGGAAGGACAGCTTGCGCGTGCCGAAGTGGTAGAGGAGCGCGCCGAACGGTTCGGGCCGCACCGAGACCTGCGGGTGCAGGTCCCAGGCGCGGTCGAGGTCGATGCCTGACATGTCTGGCGTGCCGGTCTAGTAGACGCCGCACATGCCGTCGATCGAGACCTCCTCGATCAGGGACTCGGCGACGTCGAGCTCCTCGGCCGCGTCGCCGGCCTGGTCCGTCACCTGGTTCTCCGGTGTGCTGGCGTCCATGAGACCTCCTTGGCCGACGTGGCTGACTTGGCACGGATACTAAATGCATCGAGTGTCAAAAAGATAGGGTCCGATCATGATCCGGCGAGCCGGCGTCCTCGTCGTCGGGGCGGGCGGCAGCGGCGCCGCCCTGGCGGCCAGGCTCAGCGAGGACCCCGGCCGCGACGTCGTCGTCGCGGAGGCCGGGCCGGTCCCGCGCACCCTGACGGAGTTCCCGGCGGACCTGCTGGACGCCCGGCTCGTCCCGGGCGCCCGGCCGGGGCACCGGGCCGTCCGGACGATCCCGGTCCAGCTCACGCCCGGCCTGCCCTACCTGGCGGCCCGGGGGCGTTTCCTCGGCGGTTCGACCACCGTCAACGGCGGGTACTTCGTCCGGGCGCGGCGTGCGGACTTCGACCGCTGGGCGGCGTCGGCGGGCGACGACCTCTGGTCCTACGACCGGGTGCTGCCCCTCATGCGGGCGTTGGAGACCGACCTCGACCACGGGGCCACGCCGCTGCACGGCGGCCGGGGCCCGATCCCCGTCCGCCGCACCGGCCTGCGGCATCCCGCGGCCGCGGCGTTCCAGGCCGCCGCCCGCGAACTCGGGCATCCGGACGACCCCGACAAGAACGCCCAGGACACGCCCGGCTTCGGCCCGGTGCCATCGAACACCGTGCCGTCGAACACCGTGCCATCGAACACTGCGCCGTTGAACACGGGGCCGTCGAACGCGGTGGACGGCCGCCGCGTCAACACCGGGATCGCCTACCTGCTCGGCGCCGCCGCGGACCGTCCCAACCTCACCGTGCTCGGCGGCTGCGAGGTCCGGTCGGTGACGGTCGCCCGCGGCCGGGCGACCGGCGTCGTGGCCGACCACGACGGGCGGCGGACGGTGCTGGAGGCGGACGAGATCATCCTGTGCGCGGGCGCCCTGGCCTCACCGCACCTGCTGCACATGTCGGGCATCGGCCCCGCCGCGGACCTCGCCCGCGCCGGCATCCGGGTCGTCCACGACCTCCCCGCCGTGGGCGCCACGCTCAGCGACCACCCCCAGGTGGCCGTGGAGTGGACGCCCCGGCGGCCGGTGCCCGAGCCGTCCGGCTCCTGGCTCGGCGGCGTCCTGCACCTGCCCTCCTCCGGCGGCTCCGAGGCCGGCGACCTGGAGATCCTCCAGTCCCTCGTGCCGATCCTCGGCCTGGTCGGCGGGACGGTCGCGGTCCCCGGCGAGCCCCTGCCCTTCCTCGTGTCGGCGCTCGCCCCGCGCACCGGCGGCACGCTGCGCACGGTGTCGGCGGACCCCGCCTACCCGCCGCACGTCGAGTACCGCTACCTGGAGACGGGCGCCGACAGGCGCGGGATGCGCGAGGCGGTGCGGGCGGCGGCCGCGATCGTGGCGACCGCCGCGTTCGGCGAGGTCTCCCGGGGCCTGACCGGGCCCACCGCCGGGACGCTGGACGACGACCGCGAGCTGGACCGGTGGATACGCTCCCGGCTCGGCACGTCCCAGCACACCTGCGGCACCGTCCCGATGGGACCGGCCGGCGCCGTCGACGGCCACGGCAGGGTGCACGGCCTGGAGGGGCTCCGCGTCGCGGACACGTCCATCCTCCCGTCGGCGCCGCTGCGCGGCCCGGCCGCCACCGCGGTCCTCGTCGGCGAGGTCATCGCCCACGCCATCCGCCAGGAGCCGCGCTGACTCAGGAACCGGCGCCGACTCAGGACGCGGCGTCGCCCTGCACCGAAGCCAGACCGGCGCTCAGGTGGCGGATCGCCTCGTCCAGCAGGTCGGCCAGCGCCGCCTGCCCCTCGCACGCCAGCCAGTGCTCGTAGGCGGAGACCGCGGCGGCGAGGACGAGATGACCGGCGAGCCGGGGGACCGCCGCCGAAGCCGGCACCCCGGTGCGGCCCGCCACGAACTCGGTGACGACCGCCCGCCACGACGCGTACCGCAGGGTGGCGTCCGCCTGGAGGGTCGGCACGCCCAGGATGAGCTCCATGCGCTGCCGGTGCCAGGGCACCTCCTGCGGGTCGAACCGGTTGAACTCGACCACGGCGCGGCGGACCGCGTCCATCATCGGAGTGCGCGGGTCGGCACCGTCCAGCAGGTCGCGCAGCCTCCGCAGCTGACCCTCGAAATCGCCCCACACCAGGTCGTTCTTGGACGAGAAGTACCGGAAGAACGTCCGCCGCGCGATCCCCGCCGCCGCCGCGATGTCGTCCACCGTCGTCTCGTCGAACCCCTGCCGGGCGAACAGCTCAAAGGCCAGCCGCTCCAGCGCGGCCGGCGTGGTCGCGCGCGGCCTGCCCATGGCCCGCCGGTCACCGGCCGCCCCTGCCTCCGAGGTCACGCCTACAGGCTCCCACGCCCGCC
>NZ_SMKK01000165.1 GCF_004348425.1 Actinomadura sp. 7K507 | reverse complement strand
CGCCACGCCAGGTCGGATTGCCGCACCCGTCTGAGGCGCCGCAGCCCGGCCCGTCACGCGGGGCTGAGCCGTCACGCGCGAGCGAGGCGCCGCGCCCGGCCCCGCCATCGGGTCGGCCGGACGCGCCGGGTCAGGTCGGTGTGCCGCACCCGTCTGAGGCGCCGCAGCCCGGCCCGTCACGCGAGGGTGAGCCGTCGCGTGCGAGCGAGGCGCCGCGTCCGGGGCCGCCGCGTTGGGCCGATGCGCCGGGTCAGCCCGAGGTGCCGCACCCGTCCGAGGCGCCGCAGCCCGGCCCGTCACGCGGGGCTGAGCCGTCGCGTGCGAGCGAGGCGCCGCGTCCTGGGCCGCCGCGTTGGGCCGACGCGCCGCGGCAGCCCGAGGCGCCGCATTCCGACCCGTCGCGCGGGGCTGAGCCGTCGCGTGAGGGTGAGGCGCCGCAGCCGGGTGAGGTGGCGCAGGGCGAGCAGGTGCGTCAGGCGGAGGGAATACCCGCGGCGAGGTCTTCTGGTGGGGAGACCGGGGACAAGAAGGTCGCCGGAGAGAAGAAGCCCGCTCAGCGCAGGGAACCCGAGCGTGCGGTTCCGCCCGCGGCCGCGGAAACGCCCGCCGACGAGCGGGGCGTGCGGGAGACGCGGCGGGATGTGCCGCGGCCCTGGGCGCCCCCGCAACGGGAGGCCGGGCGGCCGCCGGTGACGCGGCCGGAGGTCCCGAGGCCCACGCGGCCGGACATCCCCATGGTGCCGGGGGCCTTCGGGGCGCGGCCCGGGGAGGCGGCCGAGCCGCCCGCGGCCGAGACGCCCCGGATGGAGGCGCCGCGGCCCTGGTCGGAAGGGTTGTCCAAGCCGCAGCAGCGTCCCGAGGCGGATGCTCCCGTGTGGCCCGCCGCCCCGGAGGCCGGGCCCGCTCCGGTCGAACAGGCTCCGGTCGAACAGGCGCCGGTGGAGGAGGAGGCGCCGCCGCGTGAGGTCCGCTCGCAGCCGGCGTCGCCCGTGCGGCCGCGGCCGCTGCCGCCTCCGCCGGCCCCGCCGCCGTCCGGTCCGGCGATCACGCCGCCGGACCCCGAGCACGAGGTCAGCGGCGGAGGGCTGCGGCGGCTGTTCCACGCCGTCGGCGGCGGGCACGGTGATGTCGACGCCGACTACCAGCAGCGGCTTCAGCAGCCGTTCCACGGGACGCGGCACGTCGTCGTGCTCGGATGCACCGGCGGGGCGGGGCAGACGGTGACCGCGCTGATGCTCGGGCACACGTTCGCGCAGCACAACGGTGAGCCGGTCGTCGCCATCGACGTGAACCCCGGGCCGGGCGCGCTGGCGCGCCGGACGCGCAGCGACACCAACGAGACGCTGACCGGGCTCATCACGCGCGCCGACCAGGTCGGCAGCCTCACCGCGATGCGCCGGTACACCTCGCAGGCCAAGTCGGGCCTCGACGTGATCGCCGCGGGCAAGAACCCGCTGCAGGCGCTGGACGACCGTGACTACGCCCTGGCGATCCGCACCATCGACAAGTTCTACTCGGTGACGATGCTGGACGCGGCGGCCGCGGTCGTCGCGCGGGTCCTGCCGTACGCCGACCAGATCGTGCTCGTCGCGCCGGCCAGCGCCGACGCGCCCCGCGCGGTCGCGATGACGTTCGAGTGGCTGGACGGTCACGGCTACGAGGAACTGCGGTCCCGCGCCGTGACGGTGATCAACGGGGTGAGCCGCCGCAGCATGGACGACGTCGAGCAGGCCGAGGCCGTGGCGCGGGGGCGTTGCCGGGCGCTGGTGCGCATTCCGTGGGATGATCACCTGAGCATGGACCGCGCGCCGCGCAACGAACTGAAGTCGTTGCGGACGCCCACGCGGCGTGCCTATCTTGCCCTCGCCGGCGTGGTCGCCGGTGGTTTCACCGTCATGCCCGAGCGTTACCAGGAGCTTCAGCAGGAGCAGGAGGCCACCCGATGAGCGCCCCTCGCGGGCATCGAGCGGAGACCGAGGCGGACCGGGCGTCCCTGGCGGGCGCGCCTGACCTGGATGGCCGCCCGGACGGGAAACACTCTCTCCGGCAACCCTGCGCGGTCGCCGGTGTACCGGGACAATGCGGTGCGGGGGTGAGCGTGTGAGCAAGTCCAGCAGGCTGGCGGTGCGGTACTTCGACGACCGCGTGCTGTTCACCGACACCGGCGCCTGGGCGTACTTCCGGCTCCCCACGGTGTCGTACGAGTTCACCACCGGGGAGGAGCGCGAGGCGCTCGCCACCAACATCACCATCGCCCTAGCCGGCATCCGCATGCAGGACGCCGAGGTGCACCTGCGGATCGCGCACCGGACGTACCCGGCGGCGGACTGGGCGCTGGCGCTGGACCGGACCTCCGATGCCGGGCCCGGGTGGCGGGAGTACCTGGAGGAGACCTACGCGCACGTGTGGGCCAAGGACTTCTGGACCAAGGAGGTCTACCTCGGGGTCCGGCTCGGTCCGCGCGGCATGGGCGCGCAGCTGTCCGGCGGTGTGCTGTCGCAGCTCCTCGGTTTCTACAAGCGCAGCGAGAACGTCCTCGGCGTCCACGACGACTCGATCGACAAGAAGGAGATCGCGCGCTGGACGGAGCAGGCCGAGCGGGTCGGGCGCGCACTCGGCGGATCGGCCCTGTACGCGAGGCACGCCACCTCCACCGAGGTGGCGTGGCTGTTCCAGCACGCGGTGACGGGGTCGCTGGCCGATCCGCCGCCGTCCGCCGTCCAGCGCAGGACGTGGGGCAAGGGCGAGATCGAGTCGCTCGTCGAGGGCGCCATCCACAACGGCCGCTCGTACCTGAGGGTCGAGCAGCCGAACTACACCGGCGCGGGCGGCGGCGCCACGGCCGAGTCGTACGTCGCGTACCTGTCGTTCACGCGGTTCCCCGACCTGATGCCGTTCCCGGACGGCGAACCGTGGCTGCACTACGCCGACGCCCTCGCGTTCCCCGTGGAGATCAGCGCGCGGATGAAGCTGATCCCGCCCGCCAAGGCGTCCAAGGACGTCTCGCGGAAGCTGGCGCACGCCCGGGACATGGACCAGCACATCCGGGAGGCGGGCGCGGAGGCGCCGATCGCGCTCGCGGAGCAGATCGACGCGGCGCGGATGCTGGAGCACGGCATCGCCAAGGAGCGGCTGCCGTTCGTGTACGGGTGGCACCGGCTGATCGTGTCCGCGCCCACCGAGGACCTGCTCGCCCAGCGGGTGGACGCGGTCGTGGAGCACTACCGCGACATCGGCATCGACGTGGTCAACTCGACCGGCGACCAGTTCTCGCTGTTCCTGGAGTCGCTGCCCGGCGACCAGATCAGGCTGAACGCCTACGCGCAGCGCCAGCCGCTGCGGACGATCGCGGGCGGTATGCCGGTCGCGACGGTCGATCTGGGCGACCGCCCCGACGAGAACGAGGAAGGCTGGATCGGCCCGTACATCGGCGAGACGCTCGGCCGGGCCCGCGCCATCGTGCACTTCGACCCGCTCGTCGCCGCGGCCCGGAACCGTCCGACCGCGGTGGCGATCACGGGTGAGCCCGGCGGCGGGAAGACCACGCTCGCGCTGCTGCTGATCTACCAGATGGCGCTGCGCGGGGTGACGATCGCGGCGATCGACCCGAAGGGCGACGCCGAGTCGCTGGTGGAGCTGCTCAAGGCCCGGGGGCGCAAGGCGCGGATCCTGCCGCTCGGATCGGCGGCGCCCGGCCTGCTCGACCCGTTCTCGTTCGGCGACGACCTCGCGACCAAGAAGATGATGGCGACCGAGACGCTGCGGCTGCTGCTGCCGCGGATGTCGGAGGAACGCGAGTCCGCGATGATCCAGGCGGTCACCGCGGTCGCGAACGCGGAACGGCCCTCGCTCGGACGCGTCGTCGACCACCTCGAAGGCAACGACGATCCGGCGTCCAAGAACCTCGGCGCGGTGCTGCGCTCGATGTCGGAGATGCATCTCGCGCGGCTGTGCTTCGACCCGTCCGGCGGTGAGCGCATCGACACCGCCGGGTGGACGACCGTGTTCACGCTCGGCGGCCTGACCCTGCCGGACGTCGCGATCCCGCGGGAGGACTACTCCTACGAGCAGCGGCTGTCGGTGGCGCTGATGTACCTGGTGTCGCAGTTCGCGCGGCGGCTCATGCACGGCCTGGACCGGCGGCTTCCCAAGGCGATCTTCCTGGACGAGGCGTGGGCCATCACCTCGACGCCCGAGGGCGCCAAGCTGGTGCCCGAGGTCTCGCGGATGGGCCGGTCCCGCAACACGGCGCTGATCCTGGTCTCCCAGAACGCAGGCGACCTGCTGAACGAGCAGGTGACCAACTGCCTGTCGTCGGTGTTCTCCTTCCGTTCCAGCGAACGCGTCGAGGTCGGCAACGTGATGTCGCTGCTCGGCGTGGAGGCGTCCGACGAGCACAAGGCCGTGCTGCGCAACCTCGGCAACGGCGAGTGCATCTTCCGTGACCTCGACGGCCGGGCGGGGCGCATCGGCGTCGACCTGATCTCCGCGGATCTGCAGCGCTGGCTGGACACCAACCCGACCCGGTCCCGTCCGGGTTCGTCCGAACTCACCGTGGCGGGGGCCGAGGTCGAGGAGGTCAGTGGATGAGGGGCTTCCGGCAGCCGGAGGCGCGCCTGCAGCGCTCGCCCGGCGAAGGGCTCGACCGCGCCGTGCTGCGCTCCCGGTCCCGCCCGGCCCGGCGCCGGCGCCGCGGCGGGCGCCGCTCGGCGATGCTGCTGATCTTCATGGCGCTGTTCATGCTGGGCCCGCTGTCTCCGGCGTCCGCGTCGGTTCCGAATCCGGACTTGTGGACGCCGAACGACGCGTGCAGCCCGGCCGCCAACCCGGCGCCGGAGCAGTACGGTTCGGGGACGGACGGCATGATCAAGCCGCCGAACTATCCGGACAAGGAGCTGAAGGGCACACCGGTCGAGAACCTGACCTACTACGACCGGTACGGCATGGCCGGGCAGTACTGGTACGCGGTCGACATGGGCTGCTCGGACGCGATGTCGATGATGGGCAACGCCGTCGCCAACACCGTGTTCACGCTCGTCCGGGCGATCGACCGGACGACGATCAGCGTCTACCAGGCGGCCGCGACGCCGTCGCTGCTCGACTGGCTGAAGGACACCGTCGATGACGTCATCACCACGATGGGTGAGACGTTCAACGCGCGCTACTGGTCCTGGGTGGTCATCCTCGGGGCGATGTGGCTGGCCTGGTGGGGCCTCGTCCGCAAGCGGGCGAGCAAGGTCACCGAGGGCGTGATCTGGATGGTCGTCGCGATGGTGGCGCTGGTCTGGCTGATCGCGCGGCCCGCGGACTTCACCACGCTCGGGACACAGACGTCGGCGGCGACGAGCGCCGCGTTCGACGCCGCGTTGCCGCAGAGCGGCACAGCGGGCGGGGTGTGCATCCCGCAACCCGGGAACAAACCGGATCCCGCGGCGTCGGAGAACCTGGACGAGACGACCCGGAACGCGAACAGGCTGTGGGTGGCGCTGGTCTGCAAGCCGTGGCTGCAGGGCCAGTTCGGCACCACCGACCCCAACGCCGCGATCGTCAAGGAGAACGCCGACAAGCTGCTCTGGTCACAGGCGGTCGACCTGCCGGAGACGCACGGCCCGAACAATGAGCCGGACCTCGATAAGAAGGCCGACGCCTACAAGGAGGTCGCCACCAACATCGAGAAGGAGCATCCCGCGGCGTATCCGCTCTTCCAGGGCAAGAACTGGGGGAACCGGCTGGCGGTCGCGTTCGGTGGGCTGTTCGCGGCGCTCATCGCGGGAATCCTCATCATGGTCATCGCGGTCGCGCTGATCGTGGTGAAGATCGCGTTCCTGCTGCTGCTGGTGGCGGGGCCGATCTTCCTCGGGATCGGGATCCATCCGGGCATCGGACGCGTGATCGCCATCCGCTGGCTGGAGTTGCTGCTGTCCATGCTGCTGAAACAGGCGGCGCTGATCGGCGTGCTGTCGCTGCTGTTGTGGGCGTACGGGCTGATCCTCAGTGAGACCCTGCCTTGGGGGCTGCAGATCCTGCTCATCGCGCTGGTGACGGGCGCGGCGTTCGTCTACCGCAGACCGTTCCAGCATCTGTTCTCCGCAGTGGGCTACGGCGCCGTGGGGGCACGGGAGAAGAGCGAGACATCGCTCAACAGGTCGGTCTCCGAGGCGCGCAGGAGCACGCTGGCGGTCGCGTCCGCCGCACCGGCCGGGGGCGGTTTCGTCCGCTGGGCCAGGCGTGAGGCGACCTCCGAGGCCGTCGCGCCCGCCGCGCAGGGCGACGGCACGGCCGCCACCACGATCGCGGCCGACCGGCGGGGATCCGGGACGGGCGAGAACCCGTCGCCGGAGGACGCGCCGGTGCTCGCCGCCAAGCCGCGCGGCGCGGGCACGACGGCGGCGCAGCAGGGACGTTCCCGGAAGGGCGCCCCTCCGCTGAACCTGCCGTCCCGCGCGCTCGGTGACCGTCGTCAGGACGGTGCCGCAGCGGGTGCCGCGGACGGCGCCGCCGCCGGTGGAGCGGGGGGCGGTGTCGTGGGCGGCGTGGCCGGAGCGAGAGCGGGCGGCGGGAAGAAGTCAGGCGGCTCGGGCGCGGGCACGGGCAACGCACGCCCGACCTCGTGGACGGGACGCGGCGGAACCGGCGGCGGTGTCACCGGCGGAGGTAGAGGCGGTGGCGGCTCCGGCGGCAGTGGCGGCGGTGGCGGTTCCGGCGGCAGTGGCGGCGGTGGCGGTTCCGCGCGAGGTTCCGGCGGTTCCGGCGGCGGGTCGGGTGGCGGTTCCGGCGGCAACGGCTCCGGGAACGGGGCTCGCGGAGGCGGCGGCTGGTTCGGTGGCAGCGGACGTTCGTCGGGTCCCGGCGATCGTGGCCGTGGACGCGCGGGCGGTGGCTCCGGCGGAGGTTCGGGCGGCTCCGGTGGTGCTCCCTGGGGCGGATCCGGCGGTTCTGGCGGGTCCGGCGGCGGTTCCGGGTCGGACGTTCCCAGGCCGCGTACCGGTGCGGGCGGCGCCCCCTCGGGTTCCCCGCCGCAGCGCGACCGGCAGCAGCAGCCCCCGCCGCTGTGGGGCCGGCGCAGTTCGCAGGAGGCCCCGCCGATCCCGTTCTGGCTGCGTCCGCCGGAGCGCCCGTCGGGCGAGGGGGATCGGGACTAGTGAGCCGCACCCACCAGGTCTCCCCAGCATGAAGAAGATCCAGCGATGAACCTGAACGACCGCCAGCGCAAGCTTCTCTTCGGGGGACTCGTGGTGGTGCTCGCCGCCGTCGGTATCTACCTGACGATCGCCGCGCCGGAGAGCGGGCCGGACGGCCCGGACGCCCGCCCGACGGGCGCGCCCGCCACGACGGGCCCCGCGTCCCCGCCGCCGGGGATCGAGGGCACCGTCGACCCTGGCGAGTTCGACATCTACGGCCTGCTGCCGTTCGACCGGGAGGAGTTCGCCAACGCGGGGAACCTGGCGCAGCGGTTCGTCGCCGCCTACGGGACGTACCGCTTCGACGAGACCCCGCAGGCTTACACGGGGCGGTTGTCGGGCCTGGTCACCGAGGAGCTGGGGGCGCAGCTCGAACGGGACGCGGCGACGCCGGGGATCCTGGAGGAGCGGCGCCGGGAGCAGGTCGTCGCGGAGAGCACGGCGACACTCGACGAGGTGCGCAACATCGAGGCGAACTCGATCGTCTTCGTGGTGTCGGGACGGCAGAAGGTCACCGAAAGCGGCGGCGAGAGCAGCGACAGCAAGCGGTACGCGGTGACCGTGGCGAGGGAGGGCGGCTCGCTGAGGGTGTACGCCTTCCAGCCGGCGGATGTGGGGCAGGCGGGTGACACGGGATGACCGCGCGCCGCCTGCTGCTCGTCGGGGCGCTCGGCGTCGCCGCGGTGCTCTTCGCCGGGCTGGTCTTCGTCCCGATCCTGTTCGGTGCCGGCCGGTTCATGTTCAGTGGCGGGGGCAACTGCGTGGACGTGTCGGAGGCCGGGGCCCAGCCCGAGGCGGCCGGCGACGCGGAGGCCATCCCCGCGAACTACCTCGGCGTCTACCAGGAGGCGGGCAAGAAGTACGGCATCCCGTGGAACCTGCTGGCCGCCGTCGGCAAGGTCGAGACCGACCACGGCAGGTCGGACCTGCCCGGTGTCAGCAGCGGCGAGAACTACGCGGGCGCCGGCGGCCCCATGCAGTTCCTCGCCCCGACGTTCAAGGCGTTCGCGGTCGACGGGAACAAGGACGGCCGCAAGGACCGCTACGACCCGGAGGACGCGATCCCGTCCGCCGCCAACTACCTCAAGCACTCCGGCGCCCCGGACCGGATGCGGAGCGCGCTCTTCGCCTACAACCACTCCTGGGATTACGTGAACCTCGTCCTGGACTGGGCGAAGAAGTACGCCGGCGGCGACTTCGAGGCCGTCGAGGCCAACGGCGTCGAGTGCGAGGACAACGAACTGCCCGCGAACGTCGGCGACGTCGTCCAGAAGATCATCAAGTTCGCGATGGCGCAGCGCGGCAAGCCGTACGTGTTCGGCGCGAACGGCCCGGACGCGTGGGACTGCTCCAGCCTCCTCCAGGCGGCCTACCGGCAGGTCGGGCTGGACATCCCGCGCACGACCTTCCAGCAGTGGCCGTTCGGCGTGAAGATCGACAAGGGCAAGGAGCAGCCCGGCGACCTGGTGTTCTTCAACTCCGGTCCGGGGACGTCGTCGGACAACCCCGGCCATGTCGGGATGGTGATCTCCGACAACAAGATGATCGTGGCGAGTTGCTCCACATGCGTCCCGGCGATCGGAGTGAAGCCCTACAAGCGCTCCGACTGGATAGGGGTGACGCGGCCCCTCGCGCGCCCCGACTTCCAGAAGAAGGTCGGCGAGCTGGCCGCCGGGCAGCCGGGGAGCTGACCCGGATCACCGGAAGCGGCGCCTGCCGATGACCAGCAGGATCCCCGGAGACTTCGGCGGAACGCCCCGCCGCGGCATGAAAATGCGGCGGGGCGCCCCGAGACCGCGTGGCATGCTGATCGGCGTGGAGCCCGAGATAACCATCCGAGTCGCCGACGAACTCCTGATGTTCCTGCCCGCCACGCGGCGGGAGCGCGTGAGCCGCGTCCCCCACGACGGAACCTCGACGCTGGGCCACCTCGTGGAGTCGCTCGGCGTGCCACTTCCCGAGACCGGCCCGATGACGATCGATGGCGAACCGGCCGGCCCCTCGACCCGCCCGAACGCCGGCGCCGAGGCGCGCGTGGAGACGGTCCCGCGCCCCCAGCCCGTCCCCCTGGAGCCGGGCCAGACCGCCCCCCGCTTCCTCCTGGACGTGCACCTGGGCACGCTGGCACGCCGGTTGCGTCTCCTGGGCCTCGACACCGCCTACCACAACGACATGGACGACCCGGCGCTGGTCGTCCAGGCGAACGAGGAACGCCGCGTGCTGCTCACCCAGGACCGCGGCCTCCTCCGCCGCCGCGCGCTGTGGTTCGGCGCCTATGTCCGAGGCTCTCGCCCCGACGCCCAGCTCCGCGACGTGCTGGACCGTTTCGCCCCCGCCCTCCGGCCGTGGACCCGCTGCACCGCCTGCAACGGCGAACTGGTCCCGGTCGACAAACACGAAGTAGAGAACGACATAGAAGCGGGTACACGTCGCAGCTACGACATCTACGGCCGCTGCGGGAACTGCGGCCAGGTGTACTGGCGCGGCGCGCACGGCGACCACCTTGAGAGGATCGTCGAGGACGCGACACGCCTGGTGGGAGCCAAGAGCGACACGGAGAGGAGCTGGTCCTCATAGATCTCGTGGTGGTCGGCGCTGCGATCATTTCGGACGGCCGCCTGCTGGGTGCCCAGCGAGCCGAGCCGCCGCACATGGCGGGCGGCTGGGAGCTGCCCGGCGGGAAGGTCGACCCGGGCGAGTCCGACGAGGACGCCCTGGTCCGTGAGTGCCACGAGGAACTGGCCGTCAAGATCCGCCTCAAGCACCGGATCGGCACCGACTGGCGCCTGAGCGAACGAAGCCTGCTCCGAGTCTGGACAGCCGAGATCCTCGAAGGCGAACCCCGCCCCCTGGAGCACCTCGCCCTCCGCTGGCTGACCCCGGACGAGCTCTACGACGTAGCCTGGCTCCCAGGCGACCTCCCCGTAATAGAAGCCCTAGCCCACCAGGGCTTCTCTTGACCCACCCCGCCCAACCAAGCCCGCCGTCACCCAAGGCCAGGGCCCGGGGCCGGGGCGTCGAGCCCCAAGAAGCCAGCCCCCCCGCAGCGAGCCGCCAGGCGAGCCCGAACCGCCGTTTGATCGCAGACCGGCACCCCCTATGGCGCAAACCTCAGCCCCACCGCAACCACGCGACAACCCCAACAGTCGCGATCGCGTCCGAAGGCAGGTTTCGAGCGAAGCAAGAAACCTGATCGCGCAGCGAGCCGCAAGGCGAGTCGGAGCGATGCAGCGATCGCACGCGTTTTTCTCTTCTTTCGGGCCCCCAAGGCCCGAAAGAAGAGAAAAACGCAATAAATACGAGGGCTTCCCACCGCGCCGCGGGAAGCCCTCGTACGTCTCTGGCTCAGGAGATGCGGTTGGCTCCCGCGTAGTCGGAGCGGTCTGACAGCTTGGAGATCTTCACCACATCGCCGGTCTGCGGGGCGTGCACGTACTTGCCGTCGCTGAGGTAGATGCCCATGTGGTGGAGGCTGCTGCCGAAGTAGACCAGGTCACCGGAGCGGAGCTGGCCGCGGGAGACCTTGGTGCCTTCGCCGAACAGGGCACCGGTGTAGTGCGGCAGGCCGGGCTTGCCGATCTGGCCGTAGGCCCAGACGACGAGCCCTGAGCAGTCGAAGCTGTTGGGACCGGAGGCGGCCCAGACGTAGGGCGAGCCGAGCTTGCTGAGCGCCTTGCGGGCCATGTCGGCCGGCGGGCCCGATCCCTTCACGGTGGCGCGGAGGCCGCTGCGGGGGTCGCTGACGCGCGTGGTGGTGAGCTTGTCCAGCCGCTTCATCACCTCGGCGACCTTTTTCCGCGCCGTCTCGCGGGCCTTCTTGGCCTCCTCGGTCGCCTTCTCGACCTGGACGGTCTTGGCCTCCGCGGTGCGCTGCGCGGTCTCGGCCGCCTCGATCTGCTTCCGGAGCGCCTGGATGGCGGTGGCCTGGCTCTGGGTGAGGTAGGCGCGTTCGGACAGGCCCTCGGGGGAGCCCTCGGCGCCGAAGATCAGGTCGGGCGACCCGGCCATGTAGTTCGCCGCGGCGAGGCGTCCGAGCTGCTCGCGGGCCGGGACGGCCTGGGCGCGCAGCGTCGCGGCCTGCCTGGTGGCGGCCTGCTCGGCCTTCTTGGCGTTGCCCAGGTCCACGCGCGTCTTGTTGTACTTCTCGGTGAGGATCGCGGCCTCTTCGTTCAGCTTGTCGAGGCTCTTGCGCAGCCCCTCCTCCGTCGTCGGCATGGGCGTCGGGGAGGCCGCCGAGGCGGCGAGCTGGAACGGAGACGAGGCGTGGGCGGTGACGGGCGCGGTGGTGCCGAGGCCGATCAGGAGCATCGTGGCCGTGGCGGCGGGCGTGATGCGCCGCCACCTGCGGGGTGCCGGTGCCAAGCCGGTGTTCTCCTCTCCTCGTGCGCCTACCGGGTTAGCTGACGGGTTCGGGCCAGGAGCCGCCCTACGACTCGCGTCGATTCACCCCAGGGACGTGGGTCCCCGGCTCTCCCGTACACGGGAGATTCGGCGCTCCGGCCGCAGCCCCGGGGGGTGGGACTCCGGACGACCGGATCTCGGGCAGATTACAAAGAACGTGCAAAGTTGGCGAATCGGGCCCCTGTGACGGCCGGTGGCGGCGGTCGGTGGTGATGGCCGGTGGTGGCGGCCGGTGGTGGTGGCCGGTGGTGATGGTCAGTACGGGCGCTGCAGCGCGGATGGCGGGCGCGGGCAAGTAGAATGGGGTTTGCCGCGTGTCTGCGGCGATCCCCGAACTCTCACCCAAGGCGAGCCTCGCATGCCCATCTCCACGCGCGACGACCTCCGGAACGTCGCGATCGTCGCCCACGTCGACCACGGAAAGACGACGCTGGTCGACGCCATGCTCTGGCAGTCCGGGGCCTTCCGCGAGAACCAGCACGTCGACGACCGGGTGATGGACTCCGACGACCTGGAGCGCGAGAAGGGGATCACGATCCTCGCCAAGAACACCGCCGTCCGGCACAACGGGCTGACGATCAACATCATCGACACCCCGGGCCACGCCGACTTCGGCGGCGAGGTGGAGCGCGGGCTGTCCATGGTGGACGGCGTGGTCCTGCTGGTGGACGCCAGCGAGGGCCCGCTCCCGCAGACCCGGTTCGTGCTGCGCAAGGCCCTCGCCGCCCGGCTCCCGGTGATCCTGGTGGTGAACAAGACCGACCGTCCCGACGCCCGCATCGACGAGGTCGTGGACGAGACGTACGAGCTGTTCATGGACCTCGACGCCGACGAGGACCAGATCGACTTTCCGATCGTGTACGCGTCGGGACGCGCCGGCCGTGCTTCGCCGGACAAGCCCGCCGACGGCACCATGCCGGACAGCGACGACCTGGAGCCGCTGTTCCAGGTCATCACCGAGACGATCCCGGCGCCGTCCTACGACCCGGACGTCCCGCTGCGGGCGCACGTCACCAACCTGGACGCCTCCAGCTACCTCGGCCGGATCGCGCTGTGCCGGGTGCACTCCGGAACGATCAAGAAGGGCCAGCAGGTCGCCTGGTGCCGGCGGGACGGCAGCATCGAGCGGGTGAAGATCACCGAGCTGCTGATGACGGACGCGCTCACCCGCAAGCCCGCCGAGGAGGCGGGGCCGGGCGACATCATCGCGATCGCCGGCATCCCCGACATCATGATCGGCGACACCATCGCCGACCCCGACGACCCGCGGCCGCTGCCGCTGATCACCGTGGACGAGCCGGCGATCTCCATGACGATCGGCACCAACACCGGGCCGATGGCGGGACGCGAGAAGGGCACCAAGGTCACCGCCCGGATGGTCAAGGACCGGATCGACCGCGAGCTGGTCGGCAACGTCTCGATCAGGGTGCTGCCGACCGAGCGTCCGGACGCTTGGGAGGTGCAGGGCCGCGGTGAGCTGGCGCTGGCGATCCTCGTCGAGAACATGCGCCGCGAGGGTTACGAGCTGACCGTCGGCAAGCCGCAGGTGGTCGCCAAGGTCGTCGACGGCAAGAAGCACGAGCCGGTCGAGCGCCTCACCGTCGACATCCCCGAGGAGCACCTCGGCGCCGTCACGCAGCTGCTCGCGATCCGCAAGGGCCGCATGGAGCAGATGACGAACCACGGCACCGGCTGGATCCGGATGGAGTTCCTGGTCCCGGCGCGCGCCCTGATCGGGTTCCGCACCGAGTTCATGACCGAGACCCGCGGCACCGGCATGCTGCACCACGTGTTCGAGGAGTACGAGCCCTGGTTCGGCGAGCTGCGCACCCGTCCGTCCGGGTCCCTGGTCGCCGACCGCTCCGGTGCCGCCACCGCGTACGCGATCACGAATCTGCAGGACCGCGGCACGTTCTTCGTCGGGCCGACGACCGAGGTGTACGAGGGCATGATCGTCGGGGAGAACTCCCGGGCCGACGACATGGACGTCAACATCACCAAGGAGAAGAAGCTCACGAACATGCGGTCGTCCACCGGTGACGAGCTGGAGCGGCTCACTCCGCCGCGGCTGCTGTCGCTGGAGGAGGCGCTGGAGTTCTGCCGCGAGGACGAGTGCGTCGAGGTCACCCCGACCGCGGTCCGCATCCGCAAGGTCGTCCTGGACGCCAAGGACCGCGAGCGCACGCGCGCCCGCTCCAAGCGCGCCGGCTGAGTCTCCCCTTGAGCAGACCGGCCTGAGCGACCTGGCCAGAGCAAAAAGGGGCGGCCCCGCGGTCTTGAGAACCGCAGGGCCGCCCTTTGACGTGCTGCTCAGTTCAGAGCTGGACGGTCCCGGTCACGTCGGCGGCCAGGCGGAGCTGGTCACCGTTGCGGAGGGGGGCCTCCACACCGCGGGGGAGCCGTTCGCCGTTGACGAAGGTTCCGTTGGTGGAGCCCTCGTCACGCACCCATGCCGTTCCAGAAGGATCGAGCCACACCGTCGAGTGGCGCCGCGACACGTTGTCGTACTGCGTGAACGTGGACGCCACCGGCGACTGGCCCGCGTCCCGGCCCAGCACCAGGTGCTGCCCGACGGAGACCTTCAGCTCGCCCGTCGGGAACATCATGCGCAGGACGGGCGTGCCCTGCTGAGGCAGCGGGCGCAGGCACGAGTCGCACTGCGCGGCACCCGGGTTGCTCAGCACCGCCTCGCAGTACGGGCACATGAACGCCGTGCTGTCGGGGGCGGGTGGACGCTGCTGGCCCTGGTTCTGGTCGGGGGGCAGCAGCGTCGCCTCACGCCCGGGCGGCGGCGGCATCGGTGACTGGCCGCCCCCGTGCTGAGGCCCGGGCTGCTGGGGCGGCGGACCGAACCCGTGGTCGGCCGGACCGGGCTGCGGCATCCCGTACTGGTCCTGCGGCTGGTACTGCGGTTCGCGCTGCTGGTACTGGTCCTGCGGCGGCGCGTACTGCTGATCCTGCGGTGGCGCGTACTGCTGGTCCTGCGGCTGGTACTGGTCGGGCATCGGAGGCTGCTGCTGCGGCGGCTGAGGCCCGCCCCACGGGTCCTGCTGCGGTTGCTGCTGCGGCTGCTGGGGCATGTTCCACGGATCCCCGGGCGGCTGCTGCTGAGGCATCGGCGGCTGGCCGCCCCCGTGCTGGGGCTGCCCTCCTTGCTGATGGTTCTGCGGCTGGCCGTACTGGGGTTGCCCCTGCTGGGGCTGCCCGTATTGAGGTTGCCCTTGCTGGGGTTGCCCGTGTTGAGGTTGCCCCTGCTGGGGCTGGTCGGGTACGGGCGGCGGGCCCCACGGGTCCTGCTGCTGTCCCGGCTGCTGCTGTTGCGGAGGGCCCCACGGGTCCTGCGAGGGGCCGGGCGGACCCGGCGGCTGGTGCGGGGCCTGCTGCTGGGGGGCCTGCTGCTGGTAGGGGTCGTGCTGCTGCGGCGCCTGCTGGTACGGCTGACCGTGCTGCGGCGGGGCGCCGTAGGGCTGACCACCCTGCTGCGCCCCCTGCGGCGGGTATCCCTGCCGCTGCTGGTCGTCGTACCCGCCCGGCGCCTGCCGGTGGGCGCCGCCGCCGGCGCGGGCCAGGTTGGCCCCGCAGCTCATGCAGAGCAGGTCGCCCGGCTGGAACGGCTCGTCACAGACAGGACAGTTCAAGGTCGCCATGACACATCCCCCGAGCGCACCCCGGCGCGGTCGAGCCTCGACGTGAGGTGATCCATGTCACCTCTTCGCGGGATCCCGATGTAGTACACCCGCCTTCCCTCCGGCCCTTCGTCCACGGACACCTGTACTCGGGGCCCTGTATCTTCTCCAGTCTTCCCGATGCCGGCCAGTGCCCCGTACCGTTCACGCCCCAGTGGGGACAGTGGCACGACGCGTTGGTTGGCCGACCCCCTCCAGAGTAGAGAGCCACCCTCGGAGTGTCGCCCCTCAGGGTTGAGCCGGTCGACGTACGGCCCCGTGATCACGGCGTCACACATGTCCAGGATCTCGCGCGTCTCACCGGTGCGGGCGAGCCGAGAGTAGACATATCCGCTGTAGACCAATATGTCCAACGCAATCGTCTCACGGTCGCGGTCGTCTCGCCACGCGCGGAGCCCCCTCAGCAGAGCCGCCAGCGCGGCCGGCTGCTGGAACGGCTCACCACCGGAAACGGTCACCCCGTCGACCGGCCCGGGCAGGGAGTCCAGCCAGCCGAGCACGGCCTCGACGGGGACGGCCTTACCCGGGTCGGCGTCCCAGGTGTCCCGCGACAGGCAGCCGTGGCAGTGCAGCGTGCAGCCCTGCGTCCAGATGCCCGCACGGGTGCCGGGGCCGAGAGTGGTCACCGGATAGTGCGCCTTGGCGAGAAGAAGCGTCTCCGCCGGGCCGCCCTCGGTCACCGGCCGCCCCGCGGTCACTTGAGATCCACATGGACGATGCTGCCCTCACGCCGGATGCCCGTCACGGTGACCTTCTCGTCCGGAATCAGCTCCCGGTCGAACAGCGCGCGTGCCAGCGGGTTGACGAAATACGACTCCAGCGCCATGCCGATGCCGCGCCCGCCCTTGTCCAGCTCCTCCGTGCACCACTCGCGGAGCGTCCCCAGCGCCTCGCTCTTCACCGCGAGGACGAGCCGGTGCTCGTCGGTGACCCGCCGGCAGATGTTCGCGAACTGCAGGTCGAAGATCTTGTGCGCCGCCTCGCCGGCGATGAAGTCGAACACCACGATGTTGTCGCCGAACCGGTTGAGCAGCTCGGGCCGGTTCAGGACCTCGGTGAAATGTCCGGCGACGGCGCCCTTGATGCGCTGCTCGACCTCGTCGTACGACATTCCCGGTGTGATGTTCTGCACCCTGGCGCCGGCGACCCGGTCCGCCGGGCCCTGCGCGGACGCGTCGCGGGTCGTCAGGTCATGTCCCGCGACGAACATCCCGAGGTTCGAGGTGAAGATCAGGATCGACTCGGAGAAGTGCACGGTGTTCCCGCGCCCGTCGGTGAGCCGGCCGTCCTCGAGGATCTGCAGGAACTTGTCCAGGATCCGCGGATGCGCCTTCTCGATCTCGTCGAAGAGGATGACCCGGAACGGGTCCTCGCGCACGGCGTTGGTCAGCTCCCCGCCCGCCTCGTGGCCCACGTACCCGGGCGGGGACCCGATCAGCCGGTCCCCGGAGCCCTCGCCGGAGAACTCGCTCATGTCGAAGCGCAGGTAGGCCGACTCGTCCCCGAAGACCAGCTCGGTGATCGCCTTGGCCAGCTCCGTCTTGCCGGTCCCGGTCGGGCCCGCGAAGAACAGCACCCCGCGCGGACGGCTGCCGGACCGGGTCGCCTGCGCGCCCGACAGGCCGAGCACCGCCCGCTTGAGGATGTCGAGGGTCTTGGTCACGGCCTGCGGCTGCCCGATCACCCGCTCCGGGACGCGCTTCTCGCCCTCCAGCACGCGGCGCCGCAGGTGCCCGCGGCTCCACGGGTTGTCCAGCACGCCCAGCTTGTAGGTGCGGACCGCGTCCGGCAGGTCGGCCAGGTCGACGTTGCGCTCCTTGGCCAGCCGCGTCACCTCGATCATCGACTGGAGAGTGAGGCCGTCGGCCTGCTCGGCGAACGCGTCGCACGCCGCCGCGGCGACCTCGTCCGCCCCGACGTCGCTGACCCCGAACGCGCGGGCGAGCAGCCGCGCGGTCTCCTGCCGGTCGCCGAGGTGCGGGCGCGGGATCGTGATCTCGCGGATCGTCTCGTTGTCGGCCGTCAGCCACGGCGGCAGGTCGCCGGGCCGCTCCACCAGCCACACGATCGGGTTGTAGAGGGGCTTCGGCCGCGGGCCCTTCACCCGGACGGGCCGGGCCTTGCGCGACAGCTTCGCGCAGAACCGGAAGAAGTCGCGTTCGGCCGGCTCCAGATCCGTCGGGGTCCGGGCGATCCGCGACGCGCCGTCGATCACGAAGGCGGCGCGGACGTTCTCCTTCGGCCGGGCCACCGCCTCCAGGTGCCGGGTCAGCGCCTCCAGGGACGGCTTGTCGTCCGGCTTGATCTTGCCGAGCAGCCGCTCGGCCTCCTGCACCGGCTCGGCCCCGTCCGGGTCTCCGGCGCCGGGAATGATCTGGAGCCCGTCCACCGGGTCGTAGACCGCCATGAACGACGCGCCGCTGGAACGCAGCGTCTCCCACAGCAGGCTGCGCAGCGGCAGCAGCTGCCCGTGCCCGCCGCCGCCCTCCGCCGACGGCGTGAGGAAGCTGTCGTACAGGTTGCCCGACAGGACGTACTGGGAGTGCACCGAAAGGGTCGCGTCCAGCTCCCGGATGAACGGCGGCCACCCCTGCAGCCGCCCCCCGAGAGTCGGCGATTCAATGCTCATCCGGTCGGCTCCACTCCGCTACGATCACGCGCCCCCTGCGAATCCGGCACGTCACGTGTGACGCTCGCGATGGCGTTCGCGTTGGCCTGCACGGCCCCTAGTCTGCCCTGACCTGGCCGACACCGGCAGCTCGCGCACCCCCGGCTCCAGCCGCCACGCCACGTCCGAGCGGATCCCGGCGTCTCGCAGGCGGTCCCTGGCGGCCTCGAACGCCTCGCACCACTCCTGCTCGCGCTCCACGTCCACCCGCCGGTCGTCCTCGCTCGCCGCGGGCCGCTCGCGCACCATCGACGCCCGCACGTGCGCGGCGTCGTCGACCCGCATCCGGACGCTGTGGTCGGGCCAGCCGCCCTTCGTCAGCGTCACGGTGCCGTCCTCGGCCGTCAGGGTCTCGAATCCGGCCTGGACCTCGTACCCCAGGTCCTCGAACGCCGCGGTGATCGAGTCGAGGACGTAGCGGCGCTCGGCCTCGGCCTGCTCCGCGGCGTCGCGCTCGGCCGCCCGCCGCCGCTCCTGCTCCCGGTGCTCCTCGGTGCGGCGGTTGGCGGCCTGGATCCGCAGCCGCACCTCCTGCAGGACGCCCTCGGCCTCCTCCGCCGTCCCGATCCCGGCGAGC
Source organism: Actinomadura sp. 7K507 (assembly GCF_004348425.1). Classification (GTDB taxonomy): domain Bacteria; phylum Actinomycetota; class Actinomycetes; order Streptosporangiales; family Streptosporangiaceae; genus Spirillospora. The sequence continues at coordinate 3,309 of NZ_SMKK01000165.1, read as the reverse complement.
AGCCCCGCCGCCTCGGCGACGTCGCGCCGCTCCGCCTCCGCCACGTCCGGCAGCAGCCGCGCCATGATCCTTTCGAGGTTCCGCCGGACGTCGTCCTGCCGGCCTTCGCGTTCCCGGACGTCCTCGCTCCGCGGCGGTGGCGGCGCACTCCGCTCCGTGTCGGCCTGGAGACCTTCGGCGGGGGCGGTGAAGACCTGCGTGGTGACCTGGGCGGCGAGATGCTCCGACAGGCGACGTTCCACCTCGTCCAGGACGGGGTCGGTGGCGGCGCACCAGGCGGTCAGTTCCGCGGCGGACTGCTCGCCCGGCTGGAGCCGCTCGGGAAGCGCCACCTCCGCGCCGATCTTCGCGCCGGTCTCGGCCAGCGCCGCGATCCGCGCGTTGCGCTCCACGACCTCCCGCAGGGCCCGCTCGTGGGACTCGACCTCGGCCAGCGCCGCCGCCCGCGCCTCCGCGCGTCCCTCGGCGAGTGCGGCCAGTGCCTCCGCACCCCGGCCCGCCAGTCCCGCGCCATGCCCGAGAACGCGGTTCATGCCCAGGCTGAGCACCACAGCGGCGTCCAGGACGACATCCGCCTCGATCCCGCTGCTCAAGAAGGTCCTCCGATCGTGCGCGTCTGGCGCCAGCCGTGCAGCCGGACGCCCGCCGCCACCGCGTGCGCGGCGGGGCCGACGATGAGGAGCAGGAGCCACAGCATGCTCGCGATGGACGACAGCGCCCCGAACAGCAGCAGGAGGAGCAGAAGGGGGATCGTTCCGGCGAGGAGCAGGAACCCGCACCCGCGCCGCCCGGTGCTCTGCGCCGCACCCGTCATCGTCTGGGACGCCTTCGACAGGCCGCGGCCGCCCGTGCTGGCGAAAGTGGAGATCGCCGACCAGGGTCCGTGCGGCAGATAGTCCTTGCCCTGCGCCCGCGCCAGGAAGACTTCGCTTCCGCAGTGCACCGCCCAGGCGAGCACGGAGAGAACGGCAAAGACGCCGAACGAGACGCCAGACGAAGACGACTGAAGCCCGATCGACGCCGTCTCGTTGTCGTCACCACCGCCGAACAGCGAGCCCACGACCCAGCTTCCGAGAAGCCAGAAGAACAGGAACGGCAGCGTCCAGAGCACGGCCCGCGCCATCGCCGAACCGCGCCCGGCGAGCCGCTCCCGTTCCCGCTCCTCCCAATGCGCGCGGAGCGCCTCGTCCCGCTGCCGCGCCGTGTCCCGGTCGCGCGCCCGCGCCTCGGTCTCCACGACGGCCTCGGGCGCCGCGAGCGTCACCGCGAGGAGCCGCAGCGGATCGTCGCCCGCGCCGTCCGCCAGCCACGTGAACCACGCGACCGGCTCGGCGATCGACTCGCGCGCCCGCGCCGCGCCCTCGGTGAGCAGCCGGTGCGTCTCCGCGGGACGCGCCGCCAGCGCGAGCAGCGTCAGCAGGACGACGGGCGGATCCTCGGCCCCGGCGTCGGGCAGCCGCCTCGCGAGCCCCTGCGGCATCCCGTCCTGCCCGCGCAGCCAGCGCGCCAGGTCGTTCCACGCCGGGACGTGGGCACGCCACTGGTCATCGACCCGGGCCAGGTCCGCGCCGGTCTCGAACCCGGCGAGGACGTGCAGCAGGTTGTGCTCCCACAGCGCCCTCCCGATCAGGCAGGCGGTGCGATGGTCGGCATGGCGGCGATCCTCGGCGAGGACGGCGAGGCCGGGCAGATCGCCGGCCGTCAGCCGCCGCCCGAGGAAATGCGGGGGCAGCGCCGGATCGAGCCACCGCACCAGGTGCAGCAGCTTCACGTCCGAGGGCAGGCCCGTCATGAGGTAGCCGTCGACGAGCCCGATGCGGCTGTCGTCCGGGATCTCCGCGAGCCATTCGCGCAGGCTCCGCCACGCCTCGCCCGACTCCCCGCTTCCGAAGAAGTAGCGTGCTGCCTGATCCCAGTTCTCGACGAGCGCTCGCGCCAGCTCGTCCCGCCGGGTGTAGCGGTGCCCCCTGAACGGAAGCCCGGTTCCCGCCCCGGCCTCGACGGTCTCCTCGGCGACGGGAGGCGAACCGCCCTCCATCCACTCGCCGACCTGCTCGCCCGTCCACCTTCTGCGCGGATCGCGGGCCAGCAGCCCCTGGCACAGCAGCCGCAGCCTCGGGTCGGCGACGTCGTCCGCGCTCACCGGACGCGTCGCCAGATGGTCGACCACGACGGTCTCGCTCAGCCCCTCGAACGGCGCCCGGCCCGTGGCCAGCTCCCGGACGATCATGCCCAGCGACCACCAGTCGCGGGCGGGCGACACCTGCCCCGACAGCGACTCCGGCGCCGCGTAGGCCAGCGTCCGCGACGACGAGGCGAACACCACGCTCTGGTCGAGCACCTTGCTCAGCCCGAAGTCGGCGATCGCCAGCCGCACCGGATCGGCGTCCAGCACCAGGACGTTCTCCGGCTTGAGGTCGCGATGGACGATGCCCGCCCGGTGCAATGCCGTCAGCCCCGCCGAAAGCTGCGCCGCGATCTCACCGGCCGTCCCGGCCGGCTGCGGACCCTCCTGCATCAGCGCCCGCAGGTTGCCGTCCGGCGCGTACGCGGCCACCTCGTAGTCGCGCCCGTCCGCGTGCCCGGTCTCCAGGATCCGCAGCACGTGCGGGGAGTCCAGCGCGGGCAGCTTCGCCCACACCTCCCGGTCCGCGCGGTAGCCGCGGCGGAAGATCTTCGCGACGTACTCGTCGCCGCGGGCGTCCCGCACCAGCAGCAGGTCCGACTCGGCGCCCTGGACCGGCAGCTCGGCGACCGCCTCGTACCGCTCGCCGAGCACCGCGGGGAGCCGCATCAGCGGATCGTCGGCCGCCTGCCCGTCCCGCCATGTCTCCGACGCCGAACGCGGCCCGGGGACCCGGGCGTCGCGCCGCGTCCCGCCCGCGTCCCGCCGCGTGTCGCGCGGCGTGTCTCCCGGTGGAGGCCCGCCACCGGGACCCGTCCCGCCGAACTCGCCCACCAGCAGCTCCGTCTACTTCTTGTCCTTGATGACCCGCAGATACTCGCTGATCTTGAACTGATTGATCACGAACTCCATGAGGATCCGGATCGCCAGTAGCTGAATGAGCCACAGGAACGGAGCCGTGACGAGCATCGCGAAACCCAAGAGCGCCGCGTCCCGTTCCATCCAGTCAAGTCCGTACCCCACCAGCAAGAGCGACACCAGGGTGATCGGAACCAGCGACGCCGCGTAGACGATCTTGGCGACCTTGGCGGTGACCATGTGGTCGAAGTTCAAGTCGAACAACGCCCCGATCAGACTCTTCCGCGCGGGATCGCGCGGGGGAGGCGCCCAGCCCTGCTGCTGGT
>NZ_SMKK01000164.1 GCF_004348425.1 Actinomadura sp. 7K507 | reverse complement strand
CCCCTACTGGCACAACCCCACCCAGATCGACGCACGAACCGTCGAAACCGCCCTCCTACCTCACTGATGCGACGAATCCCAGCCATGGGGGGCCGTCACGCAGTAAGCGGCTCAGCACGCCGACTTTGTCGCCCACGTTGTGCAGTCCATGCACGCAAGTGATCAGGTCGAAACGGCAGTCGGGGACCACCGGTTCACCGAGCCGCTGATCAGCCGTAGAGATGGGGGAAAGCTATCTGAGACGAAGTGGTCCACGAGGTCCAGCCCGATGATCTCGACCTGTCCGGTCAGACTGCGGTCGGCGAGGAGCCCGGCCGCTTCGGCCGGCGCCCGTCCGCTACCGCAGCACACGTCCAGCCACCGAACGGGCGTTGCCGCGCCGACGCGGGTGGTCAACTCGGCCATGACGTCGATGCCGAGTTCCCGACCGTGACCGTTGGAGCCGCTGAGGGACCGTTCGCGATTCATCATGCAGTTCGCCACGACCGACGATCTCGCCAGCGCGTCCTCATCGAGCAACCGCGTCACTCCGGCATTGCGCCCCATCAGCCCATGAAGCGTGCCATGTTCACCGACCGTGGCCAGCCGTCGTCCCGGCGCCAAACGATCAGCACCCGGTCCGCACTCTGCGGTGAGACCTCGACTTCGACGACCCCCGACAAATCCATGAATGACCCCACTGTCGGGCGGCGGCTATGACCGCTGGACGCGCCACGAACAACGCCGACCGGTGTCGGTCTCGGCAAGGGTCGCGCCCAGCGCGGCCGGGCGAGATCGATTTCCCCGGGTGCCGGACCCGCCGCCGAGGACGGTGACGAACTAGGACGGGGGGCGTCGCATCTAAGCCCGAAAGGTAGATGATCACCGAACAGGGAGTGGAGTCGATGTCATCCTCGGCGAGGACAGCTCAGGCGGCCTGCTGGTTGATCGGGTTGGTGGTGGTCACAGGATGCCAGGATGGCGATCCGGTCACCTCCAAGACCGGCACCGCGAGTCCGTCCTCGGTCAGCCCCCCGACACCGCCGTTCGCCAGAGCAGACGATGGCGGTCAATTGCGGATCGTGGAAAAGGGCTTCTCCCGGTTCAACAAGGTTCTGGATGAGGGCACCAAGGACCCGATCGTGTCCTATGGCCTGGTGGTGGAGAACACCAGCCGCCGCATGATCGCTGTTTCGAGTGTGGACATCGAGCCTCTGAACCAGAGAGGCGAGAAGATCCGGGGCCAGGCGGGGGTCCTGCTGCCGCCCGTCCTGCCCGGCCAACGCTCCGGCGGAGGCTTCTACAGCAGCATGCTCGGCATTCAGACCAAGTTCAAGGACGAGCCCATCGCCGAGATTCGACTCAAGGTCCGCACGCAGTGGTGGCCGCTGGAGAGCCCGATCCGCGACCTGGAGGGCAAGACGACGAACGTCAAGGTCGCGCCGCTGAACGCGAGCAAGGTCAGGGCTGAACCGCAACGGAAGCACCCCAAACGCAAGATGCTGTCCTTCACCGTCCAGTCTGGCTACGACAAGCCGGTGCGGGGAAGCGCCATGGCGGTCCTGCGGAACTCCAGCGGTGCGATCATCGGAGGCACATCCGGCTGGACCAGCCAGCCCAGCCCCAGCCTCTACTCACCCGGGCGCTCCACGGGCAAGATCAAAATGAGGTGGACGCTGCCCGGCACCGATCACTCCAGGACCCAGGTCTACCTCTGCCCGACCGAGTGCGCGAACGTCTACAGCTCGCTCGGAGGGTGAGGGGCGCCCGGCCTTCGGCTGCGACGGCAGGGTGAGCGGCACCGTCTACGACCTGGCCGTCCACATCCACAAGATGGGCTACCAGCGAGAAGAACAGGCCCCGATCTCCACCCGAACCGTCCACGAGGCTCTCCGCCCGCTCTGAGTGCCGAACCGCGCTCCTCACGGGCATGCCTCGTCGGACACTGGCCCCGCCGGCGGCCATTGGGACGCTGTCCGTCGCTCTGATCTTGGTTACTCGATCCTGGCGAATACGGCGGTCAGATCGTGCCCGCCAGGACCTTTGACGCGATCGAGTTTCCAGGTTTGATCGCCGAACGGGAATGTGTCGCCGGGGTGCAGGGTGAAGTCGTGCTCGTTGTCGCTTTCAACGGAGACAACAACCTCGGGGAGGCCGCCATCCTGCCCCTCGCGGACACGAACCACCCCGATAGCCCCCACATCGAGATGGCGCTGACGGCCCTGCTTTAGAGCGATTTCTTCCATTGCCATCTTCACTCCAGTGTGGTGTAGCGCGGTCGGACGCCCGCTTTGAACTCTTGGATGGACATCGGTTCCGGATGCTTGCGATTCCAAGGGTTGCGCAGGTGAAGCTTGCCTTGGTCGTCGACTTTAGTGACCTCATAGACATGGCCATCGGACAGCTTCTTCGGGAGGGCTGTTTCGCCCACGTTCAGCTTGCGGGTGCCGACCAGCACAGGCTTGTTTCCGGCGAGTCGGTCGGTGATTTCCTCACGGAGTTGACGGTCAGCGCTGCGCCCCCGGTGATCGTACCCGGTTGGGAACTGCACCACCGTCGCAGGACGGCCGCTGAGCTGGGTAAGCAGCTCGGCGCGGTCTCCCGCGTCGCTGCCTTGGTTCAGTCGTACGTAACCGGTTGGCGCGTCGCCGGGGTTGCCCCGGGCGTTCCAAATTCGGGTCTGCTTTTTCCGGCGTTCACCATCCCAGGTCTGGTCCACACCGGCGAGTGCTTTCTCCAGCACCGGCGCCCAGGCCGCACCTGTCGAGGTCGAGTTCGCGAATGCAGGGTGGTTCGGTTGCTGATCGTAGACCGGCAGATCGGATGTGACGGTCAGGGTGATAGGCCGTCCGGTCGGCTCGTAGCGCCGGTTCGACATCGAGTATTTCGCCTCGTGCAAGCGGACCTGATAGTTGCCGTTGTCGGTTTCTCGCACACAGTCACGGATTACCTCTGGAAAGTGTGCCGCGAGTGCGCCAAGGGAGGCGATGACGCCGCAGTCGCCGAGGTCGCCTTGTTTCGTCTGTTCACGCGTGGGCTCACCGTCGAAGAGCGGTGTACGAGTGCCATCGCTCCGCTCCAGCGGGGTGCCGTAGCGGTCCGGAACGTCGGCGGGATCCTCGCCGGGGTCCTGAAAGTCCGGCCGGTCGACGATGTCCGCCAGTTCCTTGGGCTTATCGCTTCGATCCAGCTTGCCGACGACCTGCTTCAGTCGATCCGCCACGCTGCGTTCGACTGCGTCTTCGTCGAGGTGGGCGACGCGGGCGTTGTCATCGGGCAGCAGCCCCTCACCCGAGATCCTTCTATCCCGATCGTCAGGAGCGTCGACAGGGCGGTCGGTGTCGGGTGCGCGGGTATCGGCGGGTTCCTCGGAGGCCTGTACTGCGGCCCGGTCGCGGTCACCCGGGCCGCCGGCCTGCTGGTCCCCGGCCGGGACGCCGTTGTCCAGGGGATCGGGTTGCTCGCCCTGCTCGTCCGCCCGTCCCGCCTCGCCAGGCCGGGGTTCGCCGGGCGCCTGCATTGTGTCGCTGCCGTTCTCGGATCCCGCCGAGGCGGGTTGAGCGTCGCGTTCCCAGCTCGGCTCGTCGCGGCCGTCCCTCACCTCGCTACGTTGTGCGGCGGTGGCCTCCTGTTGTTCGCGGGCGCGGGCGAGGCTTTCCAGGCGGGAGGGTTGGCCGGAGGAACCGGGGTTGTCGGGTGGTGGCGTCCACCGGCGTTCGGATGAGGCGGACTTGTCCGCGGGTTCGGTGTGGGTGTCGGCCTGCTGTTCGGGGCCTTGCGCTGTGGGTCTGTCGCGGTGGCCGGGGGCGCCGGTGGCGGGTTCGCGGTCGGCAGTGGTGCCCTCGTCCTGGGGACGTGGTTCTTGTTCGCGCTTGTCTTGCCGTCCGGGCTGGTCGGTCCCGGGCCTGTCGTCGTCCTCGCGCTTGTCTTGGCCGTCGGTCTCAGGCTTACCGGATGGCTCTTCCTCCTCGTTTCCGCTGCCGGTCTGCTTCGGGGTGGCTTTGTCGTCGCGTTCTTCGCGTGGTGGGCTGGCGGTGTCAGTGCTCTCGGTCTGCTGCGACCTGCTCTGTTGCTGTTCGCGGGCGCGGGCGAGGCTTTCCAAGCGGGACGGCTGCCGCGGTGAGCCGGGGTTGTCGGGCGGCGGCGGGTGGGGCCGCTCGGACGAGGCGGGCTTGTCGGTCGTGTCCGTGCGAGCGTCGGTCTTGGTGGTGTCTTCTACGCCCACGCCCGCAGCCCTTTCCCTGGGTGGTGAACCGTCCTTCAGGGGATCGGGGGACGGCTCACACGGGGGGTGTGCCTTGACGTGCGGGGCTGACGCCAGAGCGACACCGGCACCCATGAAATCGCGCACGTCCGAACTTTGCACGCGCCGATGTCGAGCTTTCGACGCCGTACATGCGTTCCACACGACCCCCAGGTCGTTGTAGCGCGGTTTCGTCTTCCAGGAGGCGCCAACGCCGGACGGTCAGCGGTTCAGACGCCCGCTATTCGATAAATACACAGACGTCCTATTTGTTAGATTCTGTGTCTAATAGGCAATTGGCATCATGTAATCACTCGACGGCAATCATCGTCCTGGTTGGGGCCTGCATCCTTACCTGGGTGCGAGTCGCCGTAAACGGGTGCTTTGTCAAGTCTTGTCGTGATCATGTCGATATGTGAAACTTTATGACGGTGTCAGCTACCGAAGGTGAGGTCACGTGATGTCCAGGCCATGGGAAGCCGATCACAGCGCGGGGTTCCAACGACGGCTGGGAAAGACGGCCGCCGAGGTGGGGGATAGCCGCACGACCCAGGACTGCCCCGAGATCTGGGAACTGGACAACGGCGACATCGCGATCATCGGCCGCGATGCCACCGCTGCCTACAGCGATCGGCTTCCGCCGGGCGTGAGCCTCGGCACTGATGAACGCCTCGTGGTCATATCCGGCCGCCTGCTCGCGGCTGCCAAGCCGGATATCCGGGACGCATGACCAGGGATTCTGGGTGACGAACCTGCGACCACGCGAGCGCCTGCCATAGCAGCGACCAGCCTGCACGCCCCGACGCGTCCGCGTGGTCGTGGCCCACGTCCTTCCAGCGAAGCTGTACACACCGCGAGTCCGCCGAAAACGGCTGCTCTGCCCTCGCCGACCGGTCTATCGTTCGCGAGTGCCTACCCTCCGTGCGCGACCGAGAACACTCGGTCTCATCGTCCTGACCCTTCTGGTCGTCAGCGTCATCGGCGCTTCCCTCTGGGCCCTGCTCACCTTCGACGGGTCCGCCACTCGCTGGGAGCGACTGACCCTCGGCGCGGTATCAGCCGTCGTGGCCGCCGTCGCTCTCGTCGGGATCGTGGCCACTCTCATCTTCCAGGCGCGCGAAACGAAGATCGCGCGTGAAGAGGCGCGTCGCATCGCGATCGCCGAGCTGCTCAAGATGGCCATGGACGACCCCGACCTCGATGAGGCGTGGGGCCCGGTACCGGCGGGCGAGGACCGCAAGGCCAGGCGCCAGCTCATGTACATCAACATGATCATCTCGGAATGGCAGGTGTCCTTCGAGACGAAGGCCCTCCCCGAGGTGCGCCTGCGCGCGATCTCCCGCGAGATGTTCAGCGCCCATCCTGGACGCGCCTACTGGCGCGAGGCCCGCCAGGTGCGCACAAGCACCTCGGAGACCAAGCGCGCCCGCCGCTTCCACCAGATCCTCGACGACGAGTACAACCGGGCCCCCGCCCCACCACCCGTCCGCCCTCGCTCCCGTCGTCCCTGGGCTTTCATTGGCGGCACGGCGACCGGCCTGGCCGTGGTGTCTCTCCTCGCCCGCGCCCTTGGCCACCGCACCGCTCGCACCCGCCGCCGAACAAGGCGCTGACCCCTGCCTGAACGGCGCTACAAGGGGCCCGAAGGCGCGGTGAGGAGGCCCTTGGTTCGGATCAGGGGCGGGCCGTCCAGTTCTCGGTGAGCCAGGCGAGGTCGTCCCCGCCGGGGCCCGCACGCGGGATGTTCACCACCACCGAGCTGGTTCCGCCGTTCCGGCGCGCGCGCATAAGGTGATCGCGGAGGCGGGTCACCGCCAGTAAACGTCGTCCTCTCCCGGGAGGCTCTCGACCTTGGCGCCCGTCACGGTGCGGGGAGAGGTCGCGACGGCGCAGACCTCGGCGCGGGCGCCCTTCGAACCACCCCACTCCTCGGGCTTCCGGTTGGTCACGGTGCAGCTCGACAGGTGGGTCGTCAGGGGCTCCATCGACGTTATGTAGATGTGGCCGGGGATCCCGTCTTGAATGACGCCGCTGAGACTGGGGCCGCTGTAGTCCGCATCGAGGGCGCCGTCCTCGTTGATGACGATCGCTTTGATGAGATAGAGGTCGTCCTCCTCTGCGATCTGTTCCCCGGGCATGAGGTGCCCCTCCATGTTGTCCTTGTCCTCGGGGGTGCCCCGCTCGATCCCGGTGACGATGACGCCCACACGGGACGCATCCCCGACCTGGCCGACCGTGATGACCGCCTTCTCGCCGAACCGTAGCCGCGTGCCGCCCGGTGTCGTTCCGGGCAAGGCCTTGTAGGTGGGCGTCGGCGGGGGGCTGTACTCCGGGTCCGGTTTCGCGGCTTCGCTGGCCCAGGCCGGGACCGCTTGGTCGTCCTCAGCAGCGCCGGCGCAGCCGCTCGGCAACGCCACCACCGCGAACAGCAGGAACGTGGCGTAACGCTTCGCGATCACGGAATCGTCCTCCCATCGGCTACCGCCGCATCGGTGCGAACCCGGTCAGGACGGTACGGCGGGAGTCTGACAACACGCACGGTAGGGCCAGGCACATGGGACCGGTCCCAGGACGACCCGAGTTCTGCAGGGTGGCCCGATCTGGCCAACCAGCCATCGGCGCACCTGAAACAAGACCGCATCCACACCGTCGCCTTGAGGGTGGCAGAACAGGGCACCTCGAAGAAGAGGCTGCGGGGCGGATGCGGTTGTCCGGCTGCTCTCCTCAACATCCTCGCCGGGGGGCGGTCCATCCACTTCCGGATCGACCCGGGCGGTCGGCTGATCTGGGCCTCGCCCGGGTCGCCGGGCTCGGCGCACGACCTGACCGCGGACTGCACGCACGGCATCACCGGCGCGCTCGCCAGCCGCGTGATCGCCTGCTACGCCGACAAGGAAGGGCAGCAATCCAGCAGCCGCCACTGTGCTCGAAAACCGCTCGCTCCTCGACATGAGCGTGCTCGAAAATAGCGGGATGTTCGACATGGGCAAGCTCGACGCGCTGAACTCGGCGACGAAGTATCCCTCGATCCTCACCTACCACGCCCTCGGGGAGCGTGGAGCGCTGTCCGAGGAGCTGACGATCTTCGACGGCTTCGACGGCGTGACGTACTTGACGGAGAAGATCGACGGTACGAACGGCCGGATCGTCGTGCTCCCCGGCTCGGCCGACTACTTCATCGGTTCTCGCGAGGAGTTGCTGTACGCCCGGGGCGACCGCGTCGGAAACCCGGCGATGGGCATCGTGGAGGCGCTCAAACCGCTGGCGGAGCGGCTCGTGCAAAGCCACCTTTCTGACTTCCACCGACCGATCGTCACGCTGTACCTGGAGGTCTTCGGTGGCAAGATCGGCGGCCAGGCCAAGCAGTACAGCGCGAAAGGCGCCGTGGGCTATCGGCTGTTCGACGTCAACTCGACGGAGATGGACGTCCTGGGCTGGGAGCGCAGCCGGATCTCCTCGTGGCGTGACGATGGTGGGCAGGAGTTCCTCGATGTGGATGCGTTGCAGAGCCTGGCGGATGGCTTGGACATCCCCTCGGTGCCTTACCTGAGCGTCGTCGGTGGCGGGGACCTGCCGAAGGACGTGGAGGGCATGTCGGCCTTCCTGACCAAACACCTTTCCGAGTCCCAGGCAGGCCTGGACGAGACAGCGGGCCGTCAGCCGGAGGGCCTGGTGCTGCGCAGCCTCGACCGGTCAAGGATCGCCAAGGCCCGGTTTCAGGATTACGAGCGGACTTTGAAACGCCGCCGGCAGCGGCGGTGAGGTCCGGACCACCGGGTGAGAGCACGTTCCGCAGGTCCGCAGGCCTCTACGCGTGCCTCAGTACAAACGAGATCCACCGGACACGCCCCTAGCGCGGTGGTCACCAAGGCTCATCGGCTTTGTTCACTCAAATTTACGGCTTTCACATGCCTCATTGGGGACAAGAATGCAATCCGGGCGACTTCAAGAATGCCCTTTTGTGGCCACCCGCGCCAGGTAGCCAAAAAGGGTGCGGACCGGTTCCTGGTTCACTGTGAATTCTGCTTTCGCCGGAGCAGCAACAAGCCGCAGACCACGGCCACGGTGGCGATCACCGCAAGGCTCGCCAGCCACCATGACCTGTTATTCGCATAGAACTGGTCCACGAGCACAAGGGCTGCGCCTCCGGCGCAAATTGCGACGAAGTAAATGATCTTCTTTGGCATGCATGAAGCATACCGTCAAATCCCCTTTAGGGATCGGCCCGGGACAGTTCGACGACACCCAGGAAGCTCATTCTGCCAGGTGTGCTGGATCTTGGCGACACCAGTGAACGGGAACCGGGCGCCGTCCGGCGTCGTCGTTGACTACATGGTTGATCATGACGCGGAGCCCACCCCGATTCCCGAGGACACCGCCGGTTGGCGGGTCCTGGTGGACCAATGGCGGTGAGCGGGCATCGGGGAACCCCTCACCATCGGACGGACCCGCGATGAGCTGTTCCTGGACTGCGTAACACGACTTGGCGCGGCTCCCGATGACCAGCTCGCCCCAGCACTGGCGCTGGGAGCAATGATCATGTCTCAGCCTTTCTACGACGATCCGCCGGACCTTCCGATCGACGACGTTGTGCGGCTCCTCACCACGGTGGACGCCGCCCTGCGTGACCAGCCCTGCGAGCACGGCGAACACGCCTATGACGCGGATATGGACGCCTATGAAGATTTGGTCCACGACGTCATCTGGGAAGATTTCTGGGGTTGCCGCACCTTTGAGCGCTGGCACGACCTGCCCGCGGCGGCCGCGCGGCTCGTCGGCGCGGAACCGTGGACGGACCAGTACGACCAGCAGCGCTGGCGATGCCCGCGTAACGTCGCGGCTTTCACCCGCATGGCTATCGACGCGCTACGGCCGGGTACCGCCGATGACGTTCCCATCCACCCGCCCCGCCTGGCACGGGAGCTAGCCGAGGAGCTGAGCGGCAGAGCGGGCGACGTCGTCGAGGGCTACCCGCTTCATGACGGTGACGCCCGTGTCGCGCTCCTGGACTTGGCCGCTGATCTGTCCAGCACCACCGAACACGGGCAGCGCGCGGCATTCATCATCACCCTTCGCACCCTGACCTCGCACGCCGTCCCTGGACGGATCACGCCACCGCGGGTACTGGAGGGCATGACCACAGCCCTGGAGACCGCCGTGGACGCGCTTCCTCCCGAACCCTGCGCGCACGACGATGACCACCCCGTCCTGGCCTCCGAACCGGCGGCATGGGGCAGGCTGACCACCCCAAACCCGGATGACCAGCAAGAAGACATCCGCGTCGCCGCCTGGTTCCTCACCCGCGGAGGCCAGGCCGCCTATGAATGGCGGCGGCGGCGCTTCGGCGGTGTCTCCTTGGGCTCGTGGCTTTGCCCGGTCTTCCTGCGAGATGTGGCAGGGGCGGCCCTGGACGATCTGCGCTCGGCTTCTCATCGCCACGCCGGTACCGGTCAGGTCTCCTACTTGGACGCCGAACTGCTGCACGACGATGGCCGACTGAAGATCGACAGGCTCACCGGCCTGCTGACGTTCTTCGACTGGGAAGAATTCGACGTAGCCGAGGCGTCCCGCTGGGCCGCTCGCAGGCTGCTGTCCGCCCCGGCGGACCCCCGGGAACGCCTGGTCTTGCTGGTGTTCCTGTTCTGGAGCCGGTGGCGGGACCCCCAGCGGGTCCTCCCCGCACCGATCGCCGAAGAGGTCCGGGCGGCGTTCCGCACCGTCGATCCCGCCGCGCTCGGCTCCCCTTGCCGTCACGGCGATACGCCTCATCCGTGGGACCTGCTGTGGGACGGCGCCCGCGATCCCGACGACGTCGTTGAGAACGCACGAGCCACCGAACGGGCCGCACGCACGGCCGTCAACGCGCTCTACGCCCCGCGAGAACACGAGCTGGCCGGGGCCTCATTCTCGTTCGAGGACTGGAACTGCCCTCGGCACCTGGCCGATCTCGCGCACCGCGGACTGTCGACCTTGGAGCCCGAAAGCGCTGCAGACCGCTAACGCGGTCATCAGGGTGGTGCCGGACGCGCGCGATGTCCTGTCAGCGGGACGGCAGTGTCGGCGACCTGCACTTTCCCCGGGCCGAAGCCCACCGGACCGAGCTGTGATCGGTCCGGCCGTCCGGAGATCGGGCTGACATGCGCGGAGGACGGTGAGCCAGATCAATTGGTAGGCGGATCCGTGCATTCCGTTTCCATGCTGTTCCGATAGGCACGCGGACCGCCGGGATGCATGTGGCCGAGGCCGAGGACATCGAGGCCGCCGTGGAAGAAGAACCGGACGAACCAGGTGGCCATCTGCCGCGGCGAGTACGGCATACCGCGATCCAGCCACCACGCGACCACCGACAGGAGCAGCTCCGTGGCGAACGTCGAAGCCAGATCCTCCGGCATGTGAACCTGGCCGGACGCGGGCCCCGCGGCTTGGATCCGTCCTCGGACCAGGACGCTCGCCGCCTCGCGTGCCCGGACCATGAACCGCCGGTGGCGGGGGTAGACGAGCAGTGGCTGATACAGCCTGTGGTGCTGGGCGAAATGCTCGAAGAGGCGCGTACCGCTTTCGATCCGCGACGTCAGGTCGATCGGCTCCCCGCCGGCCACCACCGGTGACGCGCTGCCCGCCTCCATCGCCACCTGCAGCAGGACATCGGTGGCGAGGTCCTCCTTGTCCTCAAAGTGACGGTAGAAGGTCGCCCGGTTCACCGACGCCCGGTCAGTGATGTCGCCGACGGTGACAGCGTCATAGCCGCGTTCGTCGGACAGTTCCAGAAGCGCGGCGCGCAGTTGCCGGCGGGTCCGCCGCACCCTGAGGTCGTCGCCCTGCCCCGACGGCGGCTGCTCGCGCGACATTATCCCCCCGTTGTTGCGTATGCGACGTTCAGCGGATTCTGTTGATTGAGCACGATCCTACGGCCTACCTACGCTGCACGTATCGCACTGCCAATTCGAGAAACGAGAAAAGATGGCCGAGGCCTTTTACCCCTTCATCCGACCGGGACTCAGCGATGACATCGCGCTGGACCTGCAGTACCTGCGCGCACTGGCCGGGACGTCCTACGGCGGCGCTCTCCCGGCGAGGTACTCGGCATCGCGCGCACCGTGTCGCAGCGGGGCGGCGACCGCGCCGCCTTCATCCAGACCTGGGCGGAGCAGGGACGGCAGGCCGCCGCGCACGGCGCGGAGGCACGGGCGGCCGACCGGCGCGCCGCCGCTTTGAGCGCGTACCTGCGCGCCTACAACTACCTCCGGGCCGCTGAATTCTTCGTCCCCGCGAGCGATCTGGAGGAGCGCCGGAAGCTCTATGAGGAGAGCGTCGCACAGTTCGACGCGGCCCTTCCTTTCATGCCCCACCCGGTCGAGAAGATCGCAATTCCCTACGCGGGCGAGATCACGCTGCCCGGTTATGTTTTCACGGTCGCCGACGACGGCCGGCCACGGCCGACGGTGATCCTCTGCGGCGGTGTCGACGGCTACGGGGAGGAGATGTACCTGCTGGGCGGCGTTCCCGAGGCCCTCGCGCGGGGCCTGAACGTCATCGTCTTCCACGGTCCGGGCCAGCGCGGCCTGCAGATGTACCACCCGGAGCTGGCGTTCCGGCCGGACGCCGAAGTGCCGCTCGGCGCCGTGGTCGACTACGCCGCCGGTCGCCCGGACGCGGATCCCGACCGCATCGCCTTGTACGGCATGAGCTTCGGCGGCTATCTCGCCCCCCGCGCAGCCGCGTCCGACCGCCGTATCAGGGCCCTGGTGGCCAATGCCCCGCAACGCAACCTCCTGGGCATCGTGCTGGGCGCCGCCGAGCGGGAGCGCGACGGCCTGATGGAGCAGGTGGGTGAGACGGGCTGGGCCGGTCAGGCCATGCTGGAGAACTACCTTCTGTGGAGCAGCGGCGCGGCCACGCTCGAGGAGTTCGCCGCAAAGGCCGAGCACTTCACCTTGGAAGGGCTGGAGCCGGAGATCGCCTGCCCCACGTTGAGCCTGGCCGCCGAGGGAGAGATCGGTGCGGCCATGGAGCAGGCCCGGCAGTTCCACGAGGCGCTGCGCGTACCCAAGCGATTCGTCACCCTCACCGCCGCCGAAGGCGCCGATGCCCACTGCGGCATCGGAAATCTCCCCTACACCTCGGCGCTGATCTACGACTGGCTCGCCGAGCAACTCGCCTGACCGGGTAGGACCCGCTCTGTTCCGTGCGTCGCGTCCTGGCCACATCGACGACGCACGAACCATCGAAACCGTCTCCGTCCCTCCAACCCCACTGACGCTGCGGGAGGCGATGCGGCTCGCGCCGTCCCGCTCCCCCGAGGATCGGCCTCCCCTTGGGGGGCGTGGAGCCTGTCCGAGGAGCTGACGACCTTCGACGGCGTCGACGGCGACAGGCGTACGAGGTGGTTGAAGGGGCTCGCGGCGAGTACCTCTGTCCTTAGCACCCGCGTATGAGTACTGATGCTGATGGGGTGGAGCTTCTGGTCGCGGCCTGCGGCCGGATCGAAGACTGGCTGCAGGCAAACGCCCCGGCCTCTGCCGCGTTGCTGCGCCCACCGGCCGGTGGCGCTGACATCGCCGCCGCGGAGGCGGCCATGGGCGTGGAACTTCCCGCCACGCTGGCGGCCTGGTACCGCATCCATGACGGGGTGGACGAAAACCGGGCGCCGTCCGGCGCGGTGCGGATCGCCGGGATCCTCCCGAACGCCCGGAGCGTGCTGCCACTCGACGAGCTGGTCGCCGAGTACCGGTTGCACACCCGGCACTGGGAGCACGAGGCAGGGGTTCTGCCGTTTGCGCGGACGGCCGCGGACACCTGGTCGGGTTGGCACATCGACGCCCGCAAGGACGAACCCTCCTACGGCAACCTCGGTACCTGGTCGGCAGATGAGGGGGACAACCCCTATCCGTACCACTCGGATGGGTGGCCACTGCCGGACTGGCTGACCGAGATCGCTGCCGCGCTCGAACAGGGACGTGCAGTGGTCCTCCCGGACGGCACCGAGGAAACGTGGACTCGGCCGGCGCTGGATCGGGGTGGGCTCACCTGGGTGGAGGCGCGGGATGCGCGCCTGGTCGGCGACGCGGTGGTGCTCGACGGGCCCAGGTGAGCGTGTGGTCCGGGGGCCCCGGACCACACGCGATGTTGTCACCTCGTGCGCCGGTGCGCTGATGCGGTCCGCGGTCAGAGACCGCCGACGCCGGCGGCGCCGAAGCCGAGGTCGGACACGCTGTATCCGGGCCCCAGCAGTTTGTTCGCACCCGTACAGTTACTACGGTCCCAGAGCCGGACGTAACTGTTGGTGGTGTTTCTTGCGGACTGCCAGTCGGCAGAGGAGTAACTTGTGCAGCTTCCTGAGGGGACCGTGGGAACTGTCGTGCCCCCTCCCTTGAAGCCGGGATCGTTGTAAACGCAGACACGGCCCCAGTTGCAGGACGCGGGTATCGGCGCGGCTGAGGCGCCAGGACCGCCAGTGGGTGCCGCGGTCGCGGGGGCCGTTGTCATGGCCAGGGTGATTCCGGTGGTGAGCAGGAGAACTGTTCGGGCCGCACTCGGGAGTCTCATCTGATGTTTCTCCGATATCGCTCGTGTTCGAGGAGGGTCGTCAGGGTGGGCCGGTCCCCGGCAGGGGTGTCCCGTTCGGCGCTACGCAGGGCCTCCTTCCGCAGTCCGGCTTTACGGCCATCCACCAACGCTCCATTTGAAGTTGACGTAAGTGCTCTGGCCCGGAATGACCGTTGTGGAGGCTCCGTCGCAGTAGTTGCCGGACCACGCTCTTTGCGAGACGTCGGAACGGTTCCGTATGTAGTCGTAAGAACGGTTTACGCTCTTGCACTCCCCGGGCTTGACCGGCGGAATCTTGGTCAGCAGCTGGTTGCTGCGGTACAGGCACACCTCGCCTCGGTTGCACGGCGGGTCTTTCAGTACCGGTGCGGCTTGCGCCACCGGACCGGCGGCAACAATGATTCCGGTGGCGATGGCGCCCACCATGGTCGCCCGTGTGACGCGGTGTCGCGTCGATCCCATGTCGACTCCTTCATGGTCAGGGGTGCGGCTCTCGCTTCCCCGTGCTCTTCTGCACCAGAGTGCAAGGCGTGGCGAAGGCACGTCTTTCACGTGAGTGCACGGGCTTGTAGTCAGCGTGCACTTTTGGGCACGGCGGCGGACTCGGGCGCCGCCCACGGGGTCTGTCAACAGGTGGCGGCGGTCCGAACCGAGCAGCTACTCCCGCTGAGGTATGCGCCTATACCCCGAGCGGGGGAAGACGGCGGCGGAAGCGTTTGCCGACGATGGCTGTCGCGGCTTCCGACACTGTGGTGGGGACATGGATGTGATCAGCACCGCCGATGTTCCGGCGAAAGAACGGTTCGCGTTCTGGCGTGAGGTGACTTCGAAAACGTGGGTTCCCTACGATTCACGTTGCGAGCCGCGCTTGGAGAGCCGGTTTCGGGCTCGGATCGCTATCAGCGAAGACGGTCCCGTGCAGGCAACGTTGATGACCACGACGCCATACGCGATCCACCGTACGCCCAAGCTCATCCGCCAGACCGATCCCGGAATGTTCAAGCTGAGCTGCATCGTGCGGGGTCGCGGCGTGATGGCACAAGACGGCCGCAGCGCGGATTTCGACGCCGGAAACCTGGTGCTGTATGACACCTCGCGTCCCTACCTGGCCGAGCTGGCACCAGACATTCCAGCCGGTCAGATGCTGATTTTACGCTTCCCCCACTCGTTATTGCCGTTGCCTGCCCGGGACCTGCGCCGGCTGACCGCGGTCCGCCTCCCGTGCGACCAGGGCGTCGGTGCGCTGTCATCACAGTTCCTGCTGCAACTGGCCCGGCACATGGACGAACTCAGCCCGTCCGACGCCGCCCGGCTGTCCACCCTGGCCCTCGACCTGCTGACCACGGCGCTGGCCAACGCGGTGGACGCCGACAGCGCCCTGGCACCCCACGCCAGGCAGCGCGCGCTGATGGCCCAGATCCACGCCTTCATCGCCGAACACCTGGGCGATCCACACCTGACTCCTGCCGCGATCGCCGCCGCCCACCACATCTCCATGCGCTACCTGCACAAGCTGTTCCACCGCGAAGGCCGCACGGTCGCCGGCTGGATCCGCGAGCGCCGCCTGGACCGGTGCCGGCGCGACCTCATCGATCCCCGCCTGACCACCCGTCCCATCAGCGCCATCGCCGCCCGGTGGGGGTTCACCAGCCCCGCGCACTTCAGCCAGACGTTCCGCGCCGCCTACGGGCTCTCACCACGCCAGTTCCGCCAGCAGTACGCCACAGCGCACACGGACTAGGGAAGACGGGCGATGCCAGAGTCGATGAGGCGGAGCCTTGCCCCAGCCCCCCGAATTCATTGGCGCGGTGACCGGTGGCGGTCAGGCTGACCTGCCCGAATGGTCGGGGACTGTCGCCGGGCGTAGATAGCCTGTCGCGAATGGACCGAAGGACGGTGTGATGAGGCCGACGCTGGCGGCCGACGAGGTTCGGCGGAACCTGACTCAATATCTGACGACGACGTTCGCGCTGGCGGACGAGCAGGTCCGCGAGGGCTTGGAACGCTTCCTCAACCATCCTGAGCAGGGCATCTTCCGCGGCCCCTACCTTCGCATCCGCACTCCCTTCCGCATCGAGGGCGACGGGTGGCGGGACCTTCTCCAGTGGGCGCCGGCCGGGTTCGTCCCGTACCGCCATCAGGCCGCCGCGTTCGGGCGGCTCACGACGTTCGACCACCAGGCAGAGCCGACGCTTATCACCACGGGGACCGGCTCCGGCAAGACCGAGTCGTTCCTGATCCCGGTGCTCGACCACTGCCGCAGGGCACGCGCTCAAGGAAAAGCGGGGGTGAAGGCCGTCCTCCTGTACCCGATGAACGCCCTCGCCACCGACCAGGCCCAGCGGCTCAACGAGTACCTCCAGCAGCCCGGCCTCGGCGACGTCACGGCGGGCCTCTACATCGGTGACACCCCCGAGACCGGCTACTCGCGCGTCTACACGCAGCGGGCCGAGATCCGGCGGTCGCGTCCCGACATCCTCATCACCAACTACAAGATGCTCGACCTCCTCCTCCAGCGCGCCGACGACCTCCGGCTCTGGGAGGACGCCGACCTCGCCTACGTCGTCGTGGACGAGTTCCACACCTACGACGGCGCGCAGGGCACCGACGTGGCGATGCTACTCCGGCGCCTCGCGGCGGCGATCGGGCACAGCGAGCCGGGCAGGCCGCTCGGCGGGATCTGCCCGGTCGCGACGAGCGCGACGCTGGGGGAGAGCGGGGACGCGGCCGAGATCCGGCGGGTCGCCGAGGCGGTGTTCGGTACGCCGTTCGACCCTGACTCGGTGATCGGGGAGGACCGGCAGAGCACCGACGAGTTCATCGAAGAGGCCGGGATCGACTACACGCTCCCCCTTCCCGACCCGCAGGAACTCGCGTCCATCCCCGACCCGCACGGCGACGAGGGCGCGATGGCGCAGATCATGCAGGCCGTCACCGGGCGCGACTCGCTCACGCCACAGGAACTCGGCACGGTCCTGCGGCAGCACATCCTCACCAGCGCCGTCCTCGAAGTCCTGGACGGGAGACCGCACACCCTCGGCGAGATCCTCGAACTCCTCCCGCGCAAGGGCGCCTACAGCTGGGGCACGGCGGTCCGGCTCTCACCCGTGCAGGCCGCGGTGGCGCTCGCGCGGTTCGTCGCCCTGCTGTCCGAAGCGCGGGACCCGGACGACGCCGACCGTCCCTTCCTCCACGTCGAAACGCATCTGTGGGTGCGGTCGGTGACGCGGCTGCTGCGCGCGGTCGGCCCCCGGCCGGGGTTCGGCTGGTACGGGGAAGCCCCTCCGGTGGACGCGGAGACCACGGCCACCGGCGGTGGCAGGGAGATGCTTCCCGCCGTGTACTGCCGCCACTGCGGACGGTCCGGATGGGCGGCGATCTCCCCGGAACGCGACCCGCACGACCTCGTCACCGACCCGGCCCGCATCTACCGGTCCGGCATCTCGGAGAAACGCCTCGTCCGGCCGCTGATCACCGCGACGCGGCGCGAGGTGGAGGCGCAGGCGGCGGGGGAGCAGGGCGGCCCGCACGTCCTCGTCCTGGCGGCGAACGGGCAGCACGTCCGGCCGCTCGATCCCGAAAAAGACCTGGAGAACTCCGCC
Organism: Actinomadura sp. 7K507; assembly: GCF_004348425.1. Taxonomy (GTDB): domain Bacteria; phylum Actinomycetota; class Actinomycetes; order Streptosporangiales; family Streptosporangiaceae; genus Spirillospora. The sequence goes on along the minus strand of NZ_SMKK01000164.1, from coordinate 4,573 downwards.
AGGGCCGACTTCCGGGACGTGTTCGTCCTCACCGACCTCTCCCACGGCCAGGAGAGCAACCGCGACGCCGAGAACGACCGCTGCCCCGCCTGCGGCATGGAACAGGGCACGCGATTCCTCGGCTCCGGCCTCGCGGCGCTCGCGTCCGTCGCGGTGACCGAGCTGTTCACCGGCGGCCAGCTCGAGAAGCAGGAACGCAAGACCCTCCTGTTCAACGACTCGGTGCAGGACGCCGCGCACCGGGCCGGGTTCGTCGCCAACCGGTCGTTCGGGTTCTCGCTCCGCCTCCTCCTCGCGTCCCAGCTGGACGGCGCAGACGGGCCGAAACCGCTGCACGAGCTGATCTCCGACACCGTCAAGGAGGCCAGCGTCCCCGAGTACCTCCCCTCGGTGGTGCCGCCCGACCTGCACGACCGCGACGACGTGGACGCGCTCCTCGCCGGCGAATCCGAAGGGTCCGCGCGGACCTGGACGCTGATCGGGGAGCGGCTCGCGTTCGCGTCCGTCCTGGAGTTCGGGCTCCGCTCCCGGCAGGGCCGCACGCTCGAACTCACCCGGACCGTCGCCGCCGAGGTCGCCGTCGACGACATCGACCGCATCGCCGACCTCGCCCGCGACCTCCAGCTCGCCGGACCCGCCGCGCTCACCGGCCTGCCCGGCCACGACACCTACGTCGCCTACGTGCGCGGCCTGCTCGAACGCATGCGGATGCGCGGCGCCGTCAAGCACCACTGGCTCGACGCGTGGATCGACGGCGCCGGGACCAAGCGGTACATGACCATCTGGGGCAAGCGCCCCGACGGGATGCCCGCGTTCCCGCGCGGGCTGTCCGCGCCGCGCTTCGTGCTGGGCGCGCCGAAGAACCGCAGCGAGTTCGACGGGATCACCGGGCGGCACAGCTGGCTCCAGGACTGGACGGCCCGCTGCCTCGGCATCGAGCACGGCGCGTCCGGCCACTACCTGGCGCGGCTGCTGAACGTCCTCACCGACGAGGACGTCATCGCGCGCCGCACCGCCGGGGACGGCGCCACACCCGTCTTCGGGCTGCGGCCCGGCCACGTCCAGGTCCGCAAACTCGACGACGACCAGGTCGAGGGCGCGGGCGTGTACTGCCCCGTCTGCAACTGGCAGCAGACCGTCCACCCCGAACGCCTCCGGGAATGGGTCGAGGCGCACTGCCCGCGCTACCGCTGCACCGGACGCCTCGACACCGACACCCGCCGCAGCGACCTGTACGAGAACGACTACTACCGCCGCCTCTACCGCAGCGCCCGCCCGTTCAGCGTCATCACCGCCGAGCACACCGGCGCCCTCACCCGGCCGCAGCGCGAGGACGTCGAGCAGAGGTTCCGCGACGGCACCCGTTACAGCGACCCCAACGTCCTCGCGTGCACGCCGACGCTGGAACTCGGCATCGACATCGGCGACCTGTCCGCCGTCGTCCTCGCGTCGCTTCCGCGTTCCCCGGCCAACTACGTCCAGCGGGCGGGACGCGCCGGGCGCCGCAGCGGCAACGCCTTCCTGCTCACGCTCATCGGGCGGAACCCGCGCGACCGGTACTACCTGACCGACCCCACCGACATGATCGCGGGCGACATCGTCCCGCCCGGCTGCTACCTGTCCGCCGTCGAGATCCTCCAGCGCCAGTACGTCGCGCACCTCGCCGACCTCGCCGCCCGCGGACGCTTCGACGGGCTGCCGCCGATGCCGCGGCTCGCGTCCGCGCTGTTCGGCGAGACCGGATGGCTGACCGCGTTCCAGGACGCCGTCCTCGCCCAGGGCGACGCCCTCGCCGACGGGTTCCTCGCCCTGTTCGCCCAGGGCGACCCCGAGACCGGCGTCACCGAGGAGGCCGCCCGGCAACTCCGCGACTTCGCCGCCGCCGGGCTGAAGGACGCCATCGCCGCCGCCGCCCGCGTCTGGGACGAGCGGCTCGCCGACCTGCGCGCCCGCCTGGACGTCATCGACGCCGCGATCGCCGCGATGATCGACTCCGATCAGCAGCAGCGCAACCGCCGCGGCGAACTGCGCGCCGAACGCCGCGCCGTCCAGGCGCGCATCGGCGAGATCGGACGCAGCGACACCCACGGCACCCTCGTCGAACTCGGGCTCCTGCCCAACTACTCGCTCATCGACACCGCCACCGCGCTGGAAGCCACCCTCACCTGGGAGGAGCGCGTCGGCGACGAGACCGGCGAGGTGCCCGCGCCCGCCGACCGGCACCCCGCCGGCCCGAACCGGACCGACCGGGCCCGCGGCGACCGGCGCTTCCACAGCGAACTCCGCGAGTACGAGCGGTCCGCGGCCCTCGCCCTCACCGAACTCGCCCCCGGCAACCACTTCTACATCCGCGGCTACCGGCACGAGGTCACCGGACTCGACATCGGCACCCCGCAGCGCCCCGCCTACCAGCAGTGGCGCGTCTGCCAGGAATGCGGCTACATCCGCACCACCGCCGCCGCCGAGGACCACAGCCCCTGCCCGCGCTGCGGCAACGAGCGCATCGGCGACAGCAGCGGCCTGCACACCGTCCTCATCCCCACCCGCGTCACCGCCCACGACGTGCGCGACGACGCCCGCATCCGCGACGACCACGACGACCGGCAGCGCCGCTACTACGAGACCGCCGTCGCCGTCGACATCCCCCGCGACGAGGTCGCGCCCGGCGCCTGGCGGCACGCCAGGCGGGTGTTCGGCGTCGACTTCACCCGCCGCGCCGTCATCCGCCGGTTCAACCTCGGGTCGCTGCGCATGGACCGCCCCGCCGGCGACCCGTTCGCCGGGGACCTGCGACGCCTCAACCCCTTCCACGTGTGCCGGACGTGCGGCGGCGCCACCGCCGACGGCCCGCCCGACGGGGACGGGCGGCTCACCGGCACCAGCTCCGGGTACGACACGTCCCGCAGCCACCACCGCCCCTGGTGCCCGCAGCGGCGCGGCGGCGACGTCGAGCACGAACCCCTCATCACCGCGCACGAGCTGCGGACCGAGGCGCTGCGGATCCTCGTCCCCATCGCCACCACGATGATCCCCGAGCGGACCGTCACGTTCCAGGCCGCGCTGATGGCCGGGATCGCCCGCAGGTACGGCGGCGACCCCGCCCACCTGCGGATCGTCACCGCCACCATGCCCGACCACCTGCACCACAGCGGGCACCGGCGGCGCTTCCTCGTCCTGCACGACACGCTGCCCGGCGGCACCGGCTACCTGCACCGCATGTCCACCGAGGCGGGCTTCCGCGAAGTCCTGCAAGAGGCGTACGAGGTCGTGTTCAACTGCCCCTGCGCCAACGAGGAGGGCGGCAGGGCCGCCTGCCACCGCTGCCTGCTGTCCCACGTCCGGGGCGACGAGTACGACAAGGCCGACCGGGGCCTCGCCGTCGAGATGCTCGCCGAACTGCTGGACGACTGGGCGACCGCGTCCGTCGCCAGCACCGACGACATCTCCCTCGTCAACCAGGTCGAAAGCGAACTGGAGGCCCGGTTCCTCGACGCGCTGATGCGGTGGGCGCGCAGACCCGGCAGCGGACGCGCCATCAGCGACGGCCCCCGGCTCAACGACCGCCGCACCGCCGACCTGCGCATCACGTCCGGGGACGACGTCGTCCACTGGCAGGTCATCCTGCAGAACACCATCAAGGAGACCCGGCCCGACGTCTACTTCAAACGGCTCGACGGCGCGCCCCTGGAAGTCGCCGTCTACCTCGACGGCTACAACTACCACGCCGCCCCGCACGCCAACCGGCTCGCCGGCGACGCCGCCAAACGCGCCCGGCTCCGCGCCCACGGCCGCGTCGTCTTCCAGATCACCTGGGACGACGTCGAGCACTGGGAGAGCGGCCTGTTCCCCGAATCGCCAGCCTGGATCCCGTACGAGGGCATCGCGCAGGGACGGGCGCGCGAGGGCTACCTCCACGGCGGCGGCGACCCGGCCGAGCTCGCCGACCTGATCTGGGCCAACCCGATCCAGACGCTGCTGGCCTTCCTGTCCGACCCCGACGGCGACCGCTGGCGCCGCCGCGCCGAAGCGGCCGTGACGGGGCTCGTGATGCCCGGAGCCGAAACCCGGCGTGCCGCACCCGAAGGGATCGGTGACCTGCTCACCGCCGCCGTCCGCGGCGGCGCCCTGCCGACGCCGCCGCCCGGCGACCTGATGCTCGCCCGCACCGAGGACGCCGCCGGCTGCCCCCTCACCGTCGTCGCCGACGCCCGCACCCGCGCCTGGACCGCCCTCGCCGTCATCGACGACCGGGACGCCGGCGTCACCGCCGACGAGGACGCCCACCGGCGCCGCTGGCACGCCTGGCTGTACTGGGGCAACCTCCTCCAGTTCCTCTCGCACGGGGAAGGCGACGGCGTGCAGCTCGCCTACACCGACCTCGCGGCGTTCGACCCCTCCGCCCTCGCCGTCACCGGCGGCGCCGGGCTGCTGCCGGCGCTCAGCCTCCTGCCGTTCGACACCGGCGACCTGCCGCCCGGCAGCGTCCCCGAAGCGCAGCCGGAACCCGCCCCGACCCAGGTCGACCCGAACCAGGCCACCACGCCGCCACCGGACACGATGCCGCTTCCCACGC
>NZ_SMKK01000163.1 GCF_004348425.1 Actinomadura sp. 7K507 | reverse complement strand
CTGGGCGCCCGCCCCGAGCCGCCGTACCTCCGTGAATCCGTCGACCTGCCATTCGGCCCCGTTGTCCGCCATGCGTCCCCGCCCCCCGTCACGATGGCGGCAACTTACCGAAGGACGTTCAGGTGCGGTACAACACCGGCAAGATGTGGACGAATCACAACAGGATCGCTCCGACCACTTAGAATGCGGTGGCGGTGAGCGCGGAGACGTCGGCCGGGACGGCCGCGCGCAGGGCGGTCACGACGGCACGGATCGCGGGACGGCGGGCGGCCTCCTCGCGCCAGACCGCGTAGACGCGCCGCGACAGCGGGGCGGCCAGCGGGACGATCGCGACGCCGGGCGGCACGTCGCAGCGGCCGAGGCGCGGCAGGATCACGTTGCCGAGCCCGGCGGCGACGAGTGCGAGCTGCGTGGCGAACTCGTAGGCCATGTGGTCGATGCGGGGCTCGCTGTCGACGGCGCGAAGCGTCCGCAGCAGCCAGTCGCAGCAGATGCTGTCGGGCGAGGAGCTGATCCACGGGTCGCCCGCCAGTTCCTTGAGGTCGATCGCGTCGCGGCCGGCGAGCGCGTGCCCCTCCGGCAGCGCCACGTCGGCGACGTCGTCGCAGATGACGCCCTTGTGCAGGCCCACCGGCAGCGAGAGCGGCTCGTTGTTCCAGTCCTGGACGACGGCCATGTCGAAGTCGCCGCGCACCACCAGCGGCATGCTGCGCATCGGGTCCTCTTCGAGGAGCTGGACGCGCAGGTCGGGGTGGTCGGCGCGAAGCGCGCACAGGGCGGCGGGCATGAGCCCGCGGACCGCGGTGGGGAAGGACGCTACGGTGAGCAGCCCGACGACCGAGCCGCGGTGCGCCTCCAGGTCGGACTGCGCCTGCTCGACGAGCGACAGGATCCGCTCGGCGTGCGCGACGAGGAGTTCGGCGGCGTCGGTGAGCCGGACGCCGCGCCCGTTGCGTTCGAGGAGCTTCTGCCCCGTCTCGCGCTCCAGCTTGGCGAGCTGCTGGGAGACCGCCGAGGTCGTCACGTGCAGGACGTCCGCGGCGGCGCTCACCGAACCGTAGGTCGCGACGGAGTGCAGCGCACGCAGCCGTTCGAGATCAAGCATGAAGCAATACTAAAACGAGATCTCAAGAAATTCTCGCTTGTCCTAAAGCAATCGTATGGCGACGATCTGAGGCATGAGACCGCGCCACGTCCTGCTGGCCACCTTGATCGCCGCGTTGTGGGGCTTCAACTTCGTCCCGATCAAGGTCGCGCTGGACGACTTCCCGCCGCTGCTGATGGCCGCGCTCCGGTTCGCGGCCGCGGCGCTTCCGGCGGTCTTCTTCGTCCGGCGGCCGCCGGTTCCGGCACGCTGGCTCGTGCTGGTCGGCATGCCGCTCGGGGTCGGGCAGTTCGGACTGCTGTTCCTCGGCATGCACATGGGGATGCCCGCGGGCCTGGCGTCGGTCGTGCTCCAGGTCCAGGCGATCTTCACCGCGCTGTTCGCGGGACTGCTGCTGCGCGAGCGCCTGAGCGCCCGGCTGATCGCGGGCATGGTCGTCGCGTTCGGCGGCGTCGCGCTCATCGGCGGCGCGCAGGCCGAGGGCGGGAGCCCGGCCGGGGCGTTCCTGGTCTGCCTCGCCGCCGCGGCCAGCTGGGGCCTGGCGAACGTCGCCATGCGGCGGATGAACAAGGCCGCCCGCGGACCGGTCGACGCGTTCGGCTTCATGGTGTGGGTGTCGCTGGTGCCGCCGATCCCGCTCTTCGGCCTCTCGCTGCTCTTCGAGGGGCCGGGCGCCGTCCCGGAAGCCGCGCGGAACCTGTCGCTCGCCGGTATCGCCTCCATGGCCTTCATCGCCTACATCTCGACCCTCTGCTGCTTCGGCGCCTGGGGATGGCTGATGCGCCGGTACGAGGCCAGCACGGTCGCCATGTACTCGCTGCTCGTCCCGCCGTTCGGGCTCCTGTCGGCTGGGCTGCTGCTCGGCGAGCACGTGAACGCGACGCACCTCGCGGGGGCCGCCCTGGTCATGGCGGGCGTCACCGCCGGCAGCGTCCGCCTGCGCACGCGCGCCGGCGCGGACATCGCCCCGCCCTCTGAAAACGTGCCTGCCGACATCGTGCCCACCGAGATCGTGCCCATCGAGATCCGGCCCGCTGAAACGAGGTGAGGGCCATGCACGGAATCAACGCTTCGCTCGTCACGCCGTTCACCCACTCCGGTGACGTGGACGCCAAGTCACTCGAACGGCTCGCCGTCCACTGCCTGGAGAACGGCGCGGACGGGCTGGTCGCGCTCGGCACGACCGGCGAGGCCGCCCTGCTGACCCCGGCCGAGCAGCGGACCGTCCTGGAGGTCTGCCGCGCCGTCTCCATCGAGCACGGGACCCCGCTGATCGTCGGCGCCGGGACGATGGGCACCGAGGACTCGATCCGGCAGGCCCGCGAACGCGCCCCGACGGCCGACGCGCTGCTCGTCGTCGTCCCGTACTACCTGCGCCCGTCGGACGACGCCGTCATCGACCATTTCGCGGCGGTCGGGGCGGCCGTGGACGTCCCGATCCTGCCGTACAACATCCCGTACCGGACGGGGAAGCACCTTTCCGCGGACACGCTCGTCCGGCTGCTCTCCCTCGACGCGGTCGCCGGCATGAAGCACTGCGCGGGCGCGATCGACCACGACACCCTTGCCCTGCTGGTGCGGACGGCGGGGCTTGCGGCCGCCACCGGGAAGGCGATCCTGGCCGGGGACGACGCGTACCTCTACCCGATGCTGCAGCTCGGCGCCTCCGGCGGCGTCACCGCGTGCGCCTGCCTCGCGCCCGCCGCCTACGCCGCGATGGCGGACGCCGCACGCGCCGGCGACACGGCACGCGGGCTGACGCTCCACAACGCGCTCTTCCCGATGGCCGAGGCGCTCTTCGGCGAACCGGCACCCGCCGTCCTCAAGGCGTGCCTCGCCGAGGAAGGGCTGATCGACGACCCCGCGGTGCGCGCACCGCTGCACGCACCGCATCCCGAATCGGTCGCCACGGCCCTCGCCGCCTACCGCGCCCTGCCCGTTTAGCCCTGCCCGTTTAGCCCTGCCCGCCTAGCCCCGACCGCCCAGCCCTGCCCGCCTAGCCCTGGAAGGCGTTTAGGACGACGCAGAACGCCGTTTAGGTCGATGCCTGGGCCGCGGCTCGGGCGGCGTGCGGAAGGGCGTCCAGAACCCGTCCCAGAGCCTCGTCGTCATGCGCGGACGACAGGAACCACACCTCGTACGCGGAAGGCGGCAGGTACACGCCGCGTTCCAGGGCCGCGTGGAAGAACGCCGCGTACGCCTTGGAGTCCTGGCGCTGCGCCGCCGCGAAGTCGCCGACCGGGGTGTCGCTGAAGAAGACCGAGAACAGGTTGCCGGCGTGCTGCACCGAGTGGGGGACGCCCTCGCGTTCCAGCGCCTCCGACGCGGCCTTCGACACGACCTCCGCGGCACGGTCGATCGCCGCGTACACCTCGTCCGTCGCGTGCCGCAGCGTGGCGAGACCGGCGGCGGTGGCGAGCGGGTTCCCCGACAGGGTGCCCGCCTGGTAGACGGGACCGGCCGGGGCCAGGTGGTCCATGACGTCGGCGCGTCCGCCGAACGCCGCCGCGGGGAGCCCGCCGCCCATCACCTTCCCGAACGTCATCAGGTCGCCCGGCACGCCCTCGATCCCGAACCAGCCCGACCTGGACGCCCGGAACCCGGTGAGGACCTCGTCGATGACGAGCAGCGCGCCGTACCGCTCGCACAGCCGCTTCAGCAGCGCGTTGAAGTCGGGCACCGGCGGCACCACGCCCATGTTGCACGGCACCGCCTCGGTGATCACGCAGGCGATCTCGGTGCCGTGCTCGTGGAACGCCGTCTCCAGCGCCGCGACGTCGTTGTAGGGGAGGATCAGCGTGTCGGCCGTGGTCGCGCCCGTCACGCCCGGGGTGTCGGGCAGGCCGAACGTGGCGACGCCGGAGCCCGCCGCGGCGAGCAGCGAGTCGACGTGCCCGTGGTAGCAGCCCGCGAACTTCACGATCCTGGGGCGTCCGGTGAACCCGCGCGCCAGCCGGATCGCCGACATCGTCGCCTCGGTTCCCGAGTTGACCAGGCGCACCTTCTCGACCGGCGTCCGGGCGACGATCTCCTCGGCGAGCTCCACCTCGCCCGGCGTCGGCGCCCCGTAGGACGTGCCGCGTCCCGCCGCGTCCCGCACCGCCTCCACGACCGCCGGGTGCGCGTGCCCGAGGATCATCGGCCCCCACGAGCACACCAGGTCGACGTACTCGCCGCCGTCGGCGTCCGTCAGGTACGGCCCGCGCCCCGACGCCATGAAGCGGGGGGTCCCGCCGACGGCCCCGAAGGCCCGGACCGGCGAGTTGACGCCTCCGGGCACCACCGCGGCGGCACGGTCGAACAACTGCTGGGAGCGATCGATACCAGTCACGGATCCAAGTGAATCACTCTCGTCCACGGCGCCGCGCGCACCCTCCGGCGGGCCCGCGCGGACAAGAAAGACCAGTCTCTCCGTTGCAGTTCGGCGACTTGCCTTGACCGCGCACCGTACGGGCCGATATTCCACCAAGTACGACATCGGCGCCCTGTCTCGCACACGGTCTCACGGCGCCCCGCACGCTTACCGGCTGTAGTCACCGGCCGTACTCATTGACCAGGCCGTATCGGAGGGATGGCTTTCAACGTGGTTGACGGCTGGACGGTCCCGGGCTTCACCCACGACCGGGAGCTGGGCAACGGCGCCTCGGGCCGGGTGATGCTGGCGACCGACGACATGACCAGCACCAAGGTCGCGATCAAGTACCTCGACGCGGGGCTCGCCGCCGACGAGGCGTTCCTGGCGGCGTTCCGCGCGTCCGCCCGCGCCCTGTCGCAGCTCGAGGACCCCAACGTGGTCGACCTGTACGACTTCGTGGAGACCCCGGACGGCGCCGCGATCGTGATGCAGTACGCCGAGGGCGTCAGCATGCGGCGGGTGCTCGCGGCGCAGGGCCCCACCGGCCCGCTGGCCGCGCTGTCGATGCTGGGCGGAACGCTCCTCGGTCTCGCGGCGGCGCACGAGGCGGGCGTCGTGCACGGCGCGATGCGCCCGGCGAACATCCTCGTGGACGGGAACGGCAACGCGACGCTCACCGACTTCGCGACGTCGCCCGCGGGGACGGAGGCGCAGTCCGCCCCGCCCTACGCGGCGCCGGAGCTGTGGGACGGGGCGCCCGCCACCGTCGCCACCGACCTGTACGCCGCCACCGCGGTCTTCTACGAGTGCCTCACCGGCCGGCCCCCGTACGCGGGCCGGAACATGGCGCGGCTGCACCGCGAGGCGCCGATCCCCGCCGACGAGGTCCCCGGGCCGCTGCGCCACCTGATCCACCAGGGCCTCGCGAAGGACCCGGCCGAGCGCCCGCGGTCCGTCGCCGACTTCCTCGGCGCGCTGGAGGACGCGGCCGTCTCCGCGTACGGCCCGTCGTGGGAGGCGCAGGGCCGCGGGCGGCTCGCCGAGCTGGGCGCGCAGGCCGCGGCGCAGCCCGAGCCGCCGAAGCCGAAGTCGTCGCGCAGCAGCGGGCTCAACCCGATCGCCGCCGCCACCGGCAAGCAGCCGGGGGGCGGCGGGTCCCGGACGCGCTGGATCCTCGCCGCCGTCGCCGTCCTCGTCGTCGTCGGCGCCGGTGCCAGCGCCACCACGCTGCTGAGGGGCGACGAGAACCCGCCGCCCGACCCGGCGCCCGCGCAGAGCAGCACCCCGCAGCCGACGCTGCCGGCCGGGGGCGTCGACCCGAGGCCGCTCGTCGCGCAGATCGACCAGGCGGTCGCGCAGGCCCCCGGTGCCCAGTTCAGCTACCGGCAGACGGGCTGCTGCGGCTTCCCCGCCACCGCCAAGGGGACGTTCGGCCTGGTCCAGGGCGAACAGCCGTCCTACTCGCTGACGCTCGCCGGGACGGGCTCGGCCCGCAAGCCGGTACGCGGCGTCATCGTCGACGACCAGCTCCACGTGCGGGCGGGCAGGCAGTGGAAGTCGTCGGCGCTGGGCGGGCGCGGCTACCCGGCGGCGGCCGACCAGGTGCGCCAGGGCAGCTCCGTCACGAACCTGACGACGCTCCTGCGGTCGGCGACGAAGCTCACCAAGGAAGAGCCCACCGAGACGGGAACGATCTACGAGGGCGAGGCCCCGGCCGCGAAGATGGCGCAGGCCCCCGGCATCGGCCCCATGTACGCGCGGATGGCCCAGGCCACCGGCGCCCAGCAGATCGCCTTCGCCATCAAGGTCGACCCTGGCCACCGTCCCACCGTCTTCTGGGTCCGCGCCGGTCCCGAGGACGGCCGCAACCAGACGATGCACGGCTCCTACACCAAGTGGGGCCGCAAACCCCCCATCAAGGCCCCGCGAGCGGACTGACCGGGACGCGGACGTCTCAGGTGGCCTCGCAGGCGTCGGCCAGGACTTCCAGGAGGTGCAGCGGGTCGGGGAGCGGGGCGCCGGACGGCGGCCTCAGCCAGCTGACCTCGCGGCCGTGCGGGAGGACGGACGGCGGCGCGACGACGTAGCTGTCGCGGCAGTGCCACCGCATGCCGGGCGTCTCGGCGACGTCCTCCGGCAGGGTGTCGAGGTGGCAGGACCACCATTCGTCCTCGTCGACGGGGGCGCCCCGGGTCGCGACGAAGAACAGGTGCCGGTCGCCGCCGACCGACGCGACCGGCCCGGCGGGCACGCCGTCCGAGGCGATCCGGTCCAGTGCCAGGGCGCCCGCGCCGGCCGGGACGTCGAACACGTCGAAGACGCGGCCGGTCGGCAGGATGACGTTGGCCTCGGGACGCTGGGACCACCAGCGGTCGATGACGCCGCCGTCCACGCTGGCCTGGTGCGCCCAGGCCGCCGATACCGGGTGCGCGCCCGGATCGGGGCAGCCGATCCGGTCGCACGAGCAGGCCCGGTTGTTACCGGCGGGGTCCCCGCCGGCCGGTGGATGGGCACCCGGGAAGCAGGACCAGCCCAGGGCGGCGTACCGCCGCGCCGCCGAGGCCATCCGGTCACGTAGCGCCTTCTCACGGGCCGCTTTGTCACGGGCCGCCTTCTGCCGCCTGCTCCCCGACACCACCAGCATCTCCGCCCCCAATTACCCAAGGTCGCACGTGGGTTCTTGACTAACGATGATGCCCGGCGCGTAAAAGCACGGGCACGGCACCCCCGGAAAACGACCCCAAGTGACTAGAGGTGTCCCGGGACAGGGGGGATCAGGCGGTGACGGCCGTCAGGTGAGCCGCCTGGCCACCTCGGTGGCCCAGTAGGTCAGGGCGATGTCGGCGCCGGCCCGGCGGATCGACAGCAGGGACTCCATGATCGTGCGGTCCCGGTCGATCCAGCCCTTCTCCGCGGCCGCCTCGATCATCGCGTACTCGCCGCTCACCTGGTAGGCGACGACGGGCACGTCCACGGCGTCGCGGACGCGGCGGACGACGTCGAGGTAGGCCCCGGCGGGCTTCACCATGACCATGTCGGCGCCCTCGTCGAGGTCGAGGAACACCTCGCGCAGCGACTCGGCGGCGTTCGCCGGGTCCTGCTGGTGGGTGGAGCGGTCGCCGAACTGCGGCGCGCACTCGGCGGCCTCGCGGAACGGCCCGTAGTACGCGGAGGCGTACTTCGCCGAGTACGCCATGATCGCGACGTCCGGGTGCCCGGCGCCGTCGAGGGCCGCGCGGATCGCGGCGACCTGGCCGTCCATCATGCCGCTCGGCCCGACGACGGCCGAGCCCGCCTCGGCCTGCGCGACCGCGATCGAGGCGTACCGCTCCAGCGTCGCGTCGTTGTCGATGTCGCCGGAGGGGGTGAGGACGCCGCAGTGCCCGTGGTCGGTGTACTCGTCCAGGCAGAGATCCGTCATGACGACGATCGAGTCGCCCACGTCGGACGCCAGATCGCGCAGCGCCAGCTGGACGATGCCGTCCGGGTCGTCGGCGGACGAGCCGGCCCCGTCCTTGACCGCCGGGATGCCGAACAGCATGATCCCGCCGACGCCGGCCCGCGCCGCCTCGTCCGCGGCCTTGCGGAGGCTGTCGCGGGTGTGCTGGAACACACCCGGCATGGACGACACGGGCTGCGGGTCGCCGATGCCCTCCTTGACGAACATCGGCAGTACCAGCTCGGCCGGGGCGAGCCGCGTCTCGGCCACCATCCGGCGCATCGCGGGGGTGCGGCGCAGCCGGCGCGGCCGCGCGGCGGGGAACTGTGCAGACATGGTCCTTCTCTTCTCCGAGGCCCGGGTGCCCTGCGCCGAGAAGGCCCGGGTGACTTGTTGGCTATGTCGTCATGTGCTTGCCGTCATGTGCTTGGCGTCATGTGCTTGGCGTCGCGTGCTTGGCGTCATCTGCGGCGCCGGGCTCCCCGGCGCATCTGGCTGGGCTTGCGGAGCGGGTCCCCCGCCTCGACCTGAGCCGCCCTCCGGTTGGCACCGTACTCCGCCAGCGCCTCCGCGAGGGCCGATACGGACGGCTTCTCGGCCATGACGTCCACCCGCAGCCCGTACTCCTGCGCCGTCTTCGCCGTCTGCGGGCCGATCACCGCGATCACCGTCACGTTGTGCGGCTTGCCCGCGATCCCGATCAGGTTCTTCACCGTGGACGACGAGGTGAACAGCACGGCGTCGAACCCGCCGCCCTTGATCGCCTCACGGATCGGCGCGGGCGGCGGTGCGGCCCGGACCGTCCGGTAGGCGGTCACGTCCTCGCACTCCCAGCCCAGCTCGGTCAGCCTGGCGATGAGCACGTCGGTGGCGATGTCGGCGCGCGGCAGCAGCACCCGGTTGATCGGGTCGAGGTCCTCGTCGTACGGCGGCCACTCCCGCGCCAGGCCCTCCCCGGACTGCTCCCCGGACGGGGTCAGGTCGGGCTGGACGCCGAACTCGACCAGCGCGGCGGCGGTCTGCTCACCGACGGCGGCGACCTTCAGCCCGGCGAACGCGCGGGCGTCGAGGCCGTAGTCGACGAACTTCTCCCGGACGGCCTTCACGGCGTTGGTGGAGGTGAACACCACCCACTCGTACCGTCCGGTGACCAGGCCCTTGACGGCCCGGTCCATCTGCTGCGGGGTGCGCGGCGGCTCGACCGAGATCGTCGGGACCTCGTCCGGGACGGCGCCGTACCCGCGCAGCTGATCCGACAGCGAGGCGGCCTGCTCCTTCGTGCGCGGCACCAGGACCCGCCACCCGAACAGCGCCTTCGTCTCGAACCAGGACAGCCTGTCGCGCCAGCCGACCACGTCCCCGACGATGATCAGGGCGGGCGCCTCCATGCCCTTCGCCGCGGACGCCAGCTTCTGCAGCGTCGACACGACCGTCTCCTGCTCGGTCGTCGTGCCGAGGCCCGTGATCGCGGCCGGGGTGGAGTCGGGACGCCCGGCGGCGACCAGGCCCTTGCAGACCTCCGCCACCGCGCCCTCCGCGCCGGTGATCACGAGGGTGGCGTCCGGGGCGGCGAACCGCTCCCAGTCCACGCCGCCCTGGGAGGCGTCCACGATGCGGACCTCGCGGTGCTCGGAGTCGGTCAGCGGGATGCCCGCGTACCCCGGCACGCCCGTCACCGCGGACACGCCCGGCACGACCTCGAACGGGACGCCGGCCTTGGCCAGTTCGCCGCCCTCGGCGGCCAGCCCGCACGCCAGTCCCGGGTCGCCGCGCAGCAGCCGGACGACCCGCCGCCCCTCCTTCGCGGCCCGCGTGGCGAGCCGGACGGGGTCACCCTCCGCCGAGTCGATGATCTCCACGTCCGGACGGCAGTGGGCCAGGATCTCGGCGGGGCAGTGCGCACGGCTCACGATCACCGTGTCGGCGCGTTCCAGTTCGGCGGCGGCCCGGAGGGTCAGCAGGCCCGGGTCGCCCGGCCCCATCCCGACGATCGAGACGGTGCCCGGGCCGGCCGCCTCGGACGTGCCCGTTCCTCCCGATGCGCCCGTGCTTTTCAAGGCGGCAGTTGCCTTGGCGGGCTCGTTCTTCGTGCTCTCGGTGCTATCGGCGGCGCTGCTCTTAGCGGCGGGGCTCAATCGCGCTCCCCCATCAACTGGTCGGCCCCCTGCGCGAGCAGCCGGTCCGCGAGTTCGCGTCCGATCTGCTCGGCGGCATCCGGGTGGCCGCTTGCGGACAGCCTGACCTGACGGGTTCCGTCGTATGCCGCGACGGTCGCCGTCAGATGCAGCTTTTCATCTACTTCGGCAGCGTATGTTCCCACGGGCGCGGAGCAACCCGCCTCCAGCACCGCCAGGATCGTCCGCTCGGCGGTGACCGCCCTCCTGGTCGCGGCGTCATCGACCGTTCCAAGAAGTTCGCGGAGATCGGCCCGGTCGGCGCGGCATTCCAGCGCGAGCGCGCCCTGCCCGGGGGCCGGGAGCATCTGGTCGGGGTCGAAGACCTCGCCGACCGCCTCCAGCCGGCCGATCCGCTTCAGGCCCGCGTGCGCGAGGACCACGGCGTCCAGCTCGCCGCCGGTGACCTTGCCGAGCCGGGTGTCGGCGTTGCCCCGGATCGGGACGACCTCCAGGTCCGGACGCAGCGAGCGCAGCTGCGCGACCCGGCGCGGCGAACCGGTGCCGACGCGCGCCCCGTGCGGCAGGTCGGCGAGTTTCGCGGGCCCGCACAAGGCGTCGCGGGGGTCGTCGCGGGGCGGGGTGGCCGCGAGGGCGATCCCGGGCGTCTCGGACGTCGGCAGGTCCTTCAGCGAGTGCACCGCGAAGTCCACCTCGCCCGAGAGCACCTTGTCGCGGAGCGCGTTGACGAAGACTCCGGTCCCGCCGATCTGGGCCAGCAGGGCCTTGGAAACATCACCCTGCGTGGTTACCCCGACGAGTTCCACGGCATGCCCGGTACGCTCCGTCAACATGTCCGCGACCCGCTGCGACTGGGTCATCGCCATCAGGCTCTTGCGGGTGCCGAGCCGCAGCGGGCGGCCCGTCGCGCGGCCCGCGCCGCCCCCGGCCGGTTCTCCGCCCAATCCCTGACTCAATGCCTCACTCCGCTCGGCTTCCCTGCGGTCGGCTTCGCCGCCCGCGCTCACGTCTGGTCTCCTGCACGCCCGGCAACGGCGTCGCGGGCACTGACCGCCCGGACGCTCGCGGCCTGCGCGTTCACCGTCTCGGCGTTCACCGTCGCCGCGTTCACGGTCGCCACGTTCACCGTCTCGATGTTCACGGCATCGGCGTCGTCCACGGCCTCGCGCCGCATCTCGTGCGCGTTGACGTCGTGCACGCTGACTCCCGGCACCGCCTCGGACGGCGTCGTGCTCACGCAGTCGGCCTCGGCGCACTCCGCGTCCACCGTACGGGCGGAAACGTTCCGCGGCACCTGCCCTCCCGCCGGTGCCTCCCCGTGCACGTCGGGCCCGTGCACGTCGGGCCCGTGCACGTCAGGCCCGTGCACGTCAGGCCCGTGCATGTCAGGCCCGCGCACGTCAGGCTCGGGCATGTCGGACTCGCTCATGTCGGCGCGGGCGACCGCCTCCGGGGCCTTCGGGTCCAGGTCGAACAGCTCGCGCAGCGCGTCGGCGTAGGAATCGCCGCCCGGCGCCGCCGCCAGCTCCTTCACCCGGACGGTCGGCGCGTGGAGCAGCTTGTCCACCACGCGCCGGACGGTCTGGTCGATCTCCTTGCGGGCCCGGTCGTCCATCTCGGGCAGCCGCCCGGTCAGCCGGTCCAGCTCCGCCTCCACGACGCCGGCGGCCTTGCTGCGCAGCGCGACGACCGTCGGGGCGACGGCGGCGGCGCGGGCGGCGCTGAGGAACGCCTCGACCTCCTCGCGCACGATCCGCCGGACGGCCTCGACGGCCTCCGGGCCGATGGCCTTCGCCGCCTCCTGCGCGGTCCGCAGATCGTCCAGCCCGGCCAGCTCGACGCCCGGCAGGTCACGGGCGTTCCGCTCGATGTCGTGCGGCAGCGCCAGGTCGAGGAGGAAGCGCCTGCGCCCGTCGGAACCGACGCCGCGCGCCTCCAGCTGCGCGGCGGTCAGGACCAGTCCGGTCGCGCCGGTGCACGACACCACCAGGTCCGCTTCGGCGATCGCGGCGTCCAGGAGCTGCAGCTCGATCGCCCGGGACGGCACCTCCAGCGACTCCGCCAGCCGTACCCCGCGCTCGTGGGTGCGGTTCGCGACCACGACCTCGCGGGCCCCGGCCCGGCTCAGCGTCGCCGCCGCCAGCGAGCTCATCGACCCGGCGCCGACGACCAGCGCGCGGACGGCGTCGAGCGGGCCGAGATGACGGACCGCGACGTCCAGGCCGACGCTGACCAGCGAGGCGCCCGCCTGGTCGATGCCGGTCTCGTGGTGGGCGCGCTTGCCGACCCGCAGCGACTGCTGCAGGACGTCGTGGAGGTCACGGCCGAGCGTGGCCTCGTCCTGGGCGGTCCGGAACGCCTGCCGGATCTGGCCGAGGATCTGGCCCTCGCCGACGACCATCGACTCCAGCCCGCACGCCACCGCGAACACGTGCTGGACGGCCCGTTCCTCGTAGTGGACATAGAGGTGCCGCGACAGGTCGTCCATCGGGATGCCGGAGTGCAGGGCCAGCAGCTCGGAGATCGCCGAGACGCCGCCGTGGAACTTGTCGACCACCGCGTAGATCTCGACGCGGTTGCACGTCGAGACGATGGCCGCCTCGGCGACGTTCGCGGACGCGTGCACCGCGTGCAGCAGCTTGACCAGGTCGTCCCCGGCGATCGCCGCACGTTCCAGCACCGCCACGGGCGCGCTCCGGTGGCTGAGCCCCACGACAAGAATGCTCATATGGCCTCTCCAGCGTCTCCCCGGTTTCCCACGTCCCCCGATCCGACTACCCCGATCATGCCTCTACGGTTTCTACGTAGTGAGTCGCCCCGGGAGGAGCGTCGCCCGCGGCCAGGGGGGTGAGGCCGTCCGGACCCCCGGCCTTGCGCTGCTCGTGGAACGCGAGGATCTGCAGTTCGATCGACAGGTCGACCTTGCGCACGTCGACGCCGTCGGGAACCGAGAGCACGACCGGCGCGAAGTTCAGCACGCTCGTCACGCCCGCGGCCACCACGCGATCGCACACCCCCTGGGCGGAGCCCGCAGGGGTCGCGATAACGGCGATGGACACGCCGTGATCGGCGATGATGTCCTCCAGCCGGTCGATGTGCTCCACCGTCATTCCGGAGATCTCCTGACCGACGATGGATTCGTCCGCGTCGAGCAGGCCCGCCACGCGGAACCCGCGGGACGCGAAACCGCCGTAGCCGGCCAATGCACGGCCCAGGTTACCGACACCGATGATGGCGACCACCCAATCCTGGGTGAGGCCGAGTTCGCGGGAGATCTGGTAGACGAGGTATTCGACCTCGTACCCGACACCGCGCGTCCCATACGAGCCCAGGTGGGACAGGTCCTTGCGGAGCTTGGCCGAGTTGACGCCGGCCGCCGCGGCCAGTTCCTCCGACGACACGGTCGCGACGCCGCGGTCCTGCAGCGCGGTGAGCGCCCGCAGGTACACCGGCAGCCGCGCCACGGTGGCTTCGGGGATGCCGCGCCCCGCGCGGTCGCGGGGTCGGTTCTGTCGAGATGTCACGGCCTGCTCTTCGGGCTCGACGCTGGGGACGGGGTCACGCCGACCCCTGGCTCCGGTTTCACTCGGCCGGGAAACGGCTTCACGTCCGCGACCTGACCGCTCCGGGGCTGTCCACTAGGTTAAGCCTTTGTGAATACGCGCACAAAGTCACCCCCCACTTACCCGCGCACCGGCCGGTCCGACCAGACTCACCAGAACACCGCCCATCAGGGACTTTCCACCGTACGCAACGCCCGCCCGCCGCCCACCGGATGTGACCGACCAGACAATCCCACTCGTAAGTATCCACTTACCACACTCGAGCGCAAGCCCTCGCGGGCACGGGAGTCCGGGCGGGTCAGCGCAGTGTGGCGATGGCGGCGCGGAGGCGGTTCTCGTCCACGCGCCAGAAGTCGTGCTGGACGCCGTTGACGAGCGTGACGGGGATCTGTTCCCAGTACTGCTCGGTGTCCTGCTCGGACTCGGTGATGTCGCGCTCTTCCCACGGCACGTCCAGGTCGCGGGCGACCCGCTCGATCACCGCGCGGGCGTCGTCGCACAGGTGGCAGCCGGGCTTGCCGAGCAACGTGATCACGATGCCCGCCCCGGCACCCGCGGTGCCCTGCCCGCCGTCCCGATCACCGCCCTGCTCGCTGCCCTGCTCGCCGCGCCGATCGCCGCCTTGATCGCTGCCGGTCATGTCACCTCCCGGGGTACTCCGGCGCCGGGAGCGGCACCTTGGCGGCGCCGAGGCGCAACTCGATCACGTTGGTGGCCAGCACGTGGGTGCGGGACTCGGCCAGGAACCGCTGCAGGTGCGGCTGCCGCCGGTGCGCGGCGAACGCGGCCTCGTCCCGGAAGAGCTGGTAGAAGATCCGCTGCGTGGGGCCGCCCACCACCTCGTGGCAGGCGAAGATCATCGTGTCGGGCTCGACCGCGAGGGCGGCCTTCACGAGATCGGTGGCGAGCCGGTCGAAGGCGTCCTCGCGCCCGTCGAGCAGCGTGTAGACGGTGATCTGGCCGCACGCCCCGGCGAGCCCCGACAGCCCGGCCGCACCGGCCGGCTTCGCCTGCTCGTGGACGGCGCCGCCTCCCAGCCCGGCCGCGGCCGCGGCGGCGCCGACTCCGTCCACGGCCGTGGGGCCCGCCGGACTGTCCGGAAAGCGCAGCGCTTCCGCCGGGGCCGGCTCGGGGAAACGCAGCTCGCCGCGCCTCGGATCGGGCGAGGGGGTCGGCGCCGGGACGGGCTCGGCCCGCGCCGGCGGATACCCCTGCTCTTCGTAACCGGTCATCGGCTCATCCCCGTATTCGTCCCCGTATTCGTCATAGCCTTCTTCGTCGAACACCGGGATCGTGCGCATCGCCCCGTACCAGACGAGGCCGGCGGCACCGCCGAGCGCGATCACCGCGAGCGGCGCGGGCAGGAACCCGCGGCTGCCGCTCACCACCAGGACACCCGCCAGCGCGACCAGCGCGATGGGGATCAGCAGCTCGGCCGCCTCCTGGTCCTGCTTGCTCGCCAGCCAGGCGGTGACCCCGGTGCACGCCGCCAGCGCCAGCACCGCGACGACGTGCGCGCCGTCGATCAGCAGCAGCGGCAGCGCGTCGTAGGTGTCGCCGGGCTTGGGCAGGTCCTTGGACAGATCGCCCTTGAGCGGGTCGAGGAGCAGGATGACGATCGCGACGACCGTGTAGGAGATCGCGAACAGCCAGGCCCCGAACCGCACCTGCACGTACCGCGCGATCAGCTCGATCATGCCGAGGGCGAGCCAGATCGGCGCGAGGAGCGCGGCGCCGAGCTCCATGAGGCGGAAGAGCGCGCCGTTGAAGCCGGCCAGGAAGCCGACCCCCATGGACAGCAGCGCCAGCGACAGCCCGACCTGGGTGAACGACCAGGCGATCAGGTAGAGCAGCCGGTCCTTGTTGGCACGCTGAATCAGCAACCCGGTGACCGTTAAGGCGCCCAGGGTCGCCAGCAGCGCGAGAAGAGCAGAGACCATCGCGCCCCATGGTGCCCGATGCCGGGGGCCGACGGGTAACCGCTCCCGCGAACGCATCGGTGAACGCACCATTGCCTGGCGTACCTATCGGTATCTAGAGTGGCAGATCACGCCGGAGGTCGCGTACGCCCCGAGGAGAACTGCATGAGCAGCTTGGCCCTCGATGCCGGGGTTCTCCCCCTTCCCCGGCCGGTCTTAGGCGCTCCCGGCCGTTCCCACGGCCGCCACGCCGACCGCCACACCGACCGATATGCCAACCGCCACGCCGACCGGCATGCCGACCACGCGGCCGACCGCGCCGAGGTGCTCAAAGCACTGGTCCTGCGGGCACGTGACGGCGACGCCGACGCTTTCGGCTCCCTCTACGACCACTACGTCGAACTGGTCTACCGCTACGTCTACTACCGGGTCGGGACGCACTCGCTGACCGAGGACCTCACCAGCGAGGTGTTCCTGCGCGCGCTCCGCCGGATCTGCGACTTCCACTGGCAGGGCAAGGACTTCGGGGCCTGGCTGGTGACGATCGCCCGGAACCTGGTCGCCGACCACTTCAAGTCCGGCCGCTACCGGCTGGAGGTCTGCACCGCCGAGCTCGTCGAGCCCGCCCGGCACCAGGAGGGGCCCGAGCGGACCGTCCTGGACTCGATGACCAACCGGACGCTGCTGACGGCCGTCCGCCGGCTGGGGTCGGAGCAGCAGGAATGCGTCGTCCTGCGGTTCCTGCACGGCCTGTCCGTCGCCGAGACCGCGCTGGTCATGGACAAGAAGCCGGGCGCGATCAAGGCGCTGCAGTACCGCGCCGTCCGGTCCCTGGCCCGCATGCTCCCGCCCGACCTGCGCCACTAGCCGACCTGCACCAGTAGCCCTACCCGCGCCAGCAGCCGACCTGCACCTGTAGCCCCACCTGCGCCGGCAGCCGACCTGCGCCAGTAGCCCGATCTGCGCCACCAGTCACACTTGGCTCGGGGCGTACCGGTCATCCTTAGACTGACTATCAATTGATCTCCGGGCCGTAACCCGCCATGCCGCCGGATCGTTTTGCGGGCAGGAGCGCGTTCGTACCTGGATTCCGCAAGGGAGCGGCCAGTTGAGAACCGGGCGAGGAAAGATCGCCGAGCAGGGGAACGCGCTGGCCCGGCTGCGGGCGAGCGACGCGGGCCCCGACCCGCACTTCCGCGCCGTGCTGCGCGAGCGGCTGATCGCCGCCGCCGGCGACCGGAGTGAAGACCGTCCCGATCACGGGCGTTTCGACCACGGACGTCACGATCTCGGCCGCCGCAATGACGGCCGGGCGGACGGGCGGGGGGAGGCGGACGGCTAGGCACGGCTAGGCTCGGCCCATGCGGCGATTCTGGCAGCGCGGCAAGGACCAAGACCACAAGAGCGCCGGGGAGGCGGCCGCCGCGGCCGCGGCCGCGGCCGAACCCGAGCCGCTCCCCGAGCCCGACCCCGCCGCGGCGGCGTTCTTCGACGTCGACAACACGATGATGCGCGGCGCGTCCATCTACTACTTCGCGCGCGGCCTCGCCGCCCGCAAGCTGTTCACGATGCGCGACCTCGCCATGTTCGCCTGGGGGCAGACCGCCTTCCGGCTGCGCGGGACGGAGAACTCCGAGCACATCGGCAGCGCCAAGGAGGCGGCGCTCTCGTTCGTCGCCGGCCAGGACGTCGCCAAGATCGTCCGGCTCAGCGAGGAGATCTACGACGAGGTGATGGCCGACCGGATCTGGCACGGCACCCGCACCCTCGCCCTCCAGCACCTCGACTCGGGCCAGCAGGTCTGGCTCGTCACCGCCACGCCCGTCGAGGTCGCCCGCACGATCGCGCACCGCCTCGGCCTCACCGGCGCGCTCGGCACCGTCGCCGAGACGCGCGACGGCGTCTACACCGGGCGGCTCGTCGGGAACCTGCTGCACGGGCCCGCCAAGGCCGAGGCCGTCCGCGCCCTCGCCCACCGCGAGGGCCTCGACCTCGCGCGCTGCGCCGCCTACAGCGACTCGATCAACGACCTGCCGATGCTGACCGTCGTCGGCCACCCGCACGCCGTGAACCCCGACCCCGAACTGCGCCAGCACGCCAGGGACCAGGGCTGGCCCATCCACGACTTCCGCACCGGCCGCAAGGTCACGATGATCGCCCTGCCCGCCGCCGCGGGCGCCGGAGCCGTCGCGGGCGGCGTCGTCGCCGGCGTCGCGCTCCACCGCCATTACCGCGCCAGGTCGAGGTTCAGCCTCTTCACGTGAGCGGTCTCTTCACGTGAGCGTCGAGCTGACGTTGCTGTCCGGAGTCGCGTGCCGCGGGCGGGACGTCACGAGCCCCAGGTTGCGGAGCCTCCTCGCCCTTCTCGCGGGCGAACCGCGGGCGGGCGTGTCCGTCACGCGCCTGGTCGAGGGGGTCTGGCCGGACGATCGTCCCGAGAACCCGGCCAAGGCGCTCCAGGTCGTCGTCTCGCGGGCGCGGTCGCAGTTCGGCGCGGACGTCATCGCGAGCACACCGGCCGGCTACCGGCTCGGCCTGGACGAGTCCGAGGTGGACGCGTCGGCCGTGCTGCTCGCCGCGTCGGCGAGCGCACGATGCTCCCGCGACGGCGACCACCGGGGCGCGCTCGCCCACGCCGAAGCGGGCCTCGCGCTGTGGGACGGGCCACCGGAACTGGATGACGGCGACGACCCGCTGCCGGCCCCGGACGACCCCCTGTCGGCGCTGCGGGCGGAGAGGGCCTCGGCGTACCGGACGCTGGCGCGCGCCCGCGCGCTGGCCCTGGCGCGGCTCGCCCGGCACGCGGAGGCGTTCGACGCGCTCACCGCCGCGGCCCGCGAGCATCCCCGGGACGAGGAGATCCTCGCCTGGCTGCTGCGCTGCGAGGCGGCGACCGCGGGCCCGTCCGCCGCGCTGGGCCGCTACGAGTCCTACCGGCGCTCGCTGCGCGACGAACTCGGCACCGATCCGGGGGCCGCGCTTCTGGCCGTCCAGGAGGAGTTGCTGCGGGACGAGGCGCCGGCCGTCCGGCGCGGCGTCGCGCACGAGCCGAACCCGCTGCTCGGGCGTGCCGAGGACATCGCCGCCGTGCGTGATCTGCTGCGCACGTCCCGCGTCACCTCGATCGTCGGGACGGGCGGGCTCGGCAAGACGCGGCTCGCGAACGCCGTCGCGCGCGACGCCCCGCAACGGGCCGTGCACCTCGTCGCGCTCGCCGGCGTCGCCCGGAACGAGGACGTGGCGGCCGAGGTGGCGTCCGTCCTCGGCGTCGGCGACCCGCGCCGGGCCGCGCCGGGCCACCTCGGCGGCGCGGCCGACCGGCTCGGCGGCATCGTGGAGGCGCTCGGCCCGGGTCCGGTGCTGCTCGTCCTGGACAACTGCGAACACGTCGTCGACGGCGTCGCCGACCTGGCCGGCGGGCTGGTGTCGATGACGCGGGACCTGCGGGTGCTCACCACCGGCCGCGCTCCGCTCGGCCTGTCGTCGGAGTCGGTGTACCCGCTGCCCGCGCTGGACCCGCCGACGGCCGCCGAGCTGTTCCGGCAGCGCGCCCGCGCGGCGCGGCCGAACGCCGACGTCCCGGCGGACGCGGTGGAGCAGCTGTGCCGGCACCTGGACGGGCTGCCGCTCGCCGTGGAGCTGGCGGCGGCGCGCGTCCGCGTCATGTCGGTGCCCGAGATCACCCGCGGACTGGACGACCGGTTCGCGCTGCTGCGCGGCAACGTGCGCGACGCGCCATCCAGGCACCGGACCATGCACGCCGTGGTCGAGTGGAGCTGGAACCTCCTCGCCCCGTCCGGGCGTGCCGCGATGCGGTCGCTCTCGATCTTCTCCTCCGGTTTCACCGCGGCCGCGGCACGCCACCTCCTGGAGGGCGACGCCCTGAATGACGACGTCCTGAATCACGACGTCCTGAATCACGACGCCCTGGATCACGACGCCCTGGATCACGACGCCCTGGATCACGACGCCCTGGATCACGACGTCCTGGATCACGACGTCCTGGAGATCTTGGACGACCTCGTGGGCCAGTCGCTCCTCGAAATGACCGAGGGGGACGGTGTCGCCCGACACGGGACGCGCTTCAGGATGCTGGAGAGCGTCCGGGAGTTCAGCGCGGCACACCGCGAGGCGGAGGGCGAGACCGACCGCGCGGTCAGCGGGCTGCTCGCCTGGGCGCGGGAGTTCGGGGCCACGCATCACGAGACCCTGTTCGGGCACGAGCCCTTGGCGCGCGTCCGGGTCGAGCAGGACAACCTGCTGCAGGCTCTCCGCCACGGGCTCGCCCGAGGGGACACCGCCGCCGTCGCGGCGACGGCCGCCGTCCTGGGCGGCATGTGGCTGCTGGAGTCCGCGTACGACCGGCTGGTCGTCATGGCCGAGGAGACCGCCGGGCCGCTGAGCCGGTTCCGCCCCGGGCCCGACGACGTCGAGACCGCTCGGGCGGCCCTGACCGTCAACACCCTTGCCTCGCTGCTGTTCAAGGGCCCGCAGCCGACGCGCACCCTCGTCGCGCTGCGCCGCCTCCCGCCGGCCTCGCCGACCAGCGTCATCCGGACCCTGGCGATCCTGATGGCGGCGGGGCCGGAGATCCTGGACCCGGACGGCGGCGCGGCCGTCCTCGACCGGTTGTGCGCGAGCGACGAGCCGCTGCTCGCCGCCTTCGCGAACTGCGCCGCCGGTTATATCCGGGAACGCGACGGCGACCTGACCGGCGCACTCGCGGCCACCGAGGCGATGCTGGCGACGTCCGGGGAGCCGCACACTCCATGGCTCGGGCTGCTCGCCCACTCACGGCTCGGCGAACTGCTGATGCAACTCGACGAGAGCGAACGCGCCGCAGGCCACCTGCACGTGGCGCTGGACATGCTCGGACACCACGGATGGTCCGACATGTTCGGACTCCTGTGGGCCCTCGCGGCCGCCGACCTCAGCCTCGGCGACACCGACCGGGCGGAACGCTGGCTCGACCAGTCGCTCGTGTCCGGCCCGGACGAGGCGTTCGGCACGGCCACGTTCAACCTCGGCGCCCGCGCGGAGATCGCCTTCGGCCGCGGCGACACCGAGACCGGCCTGCGGCTCTGGCGGCAGGCGGTCGAACGGCTGGCGCACGACGAGAAACCCATGTCGGCGCCCGGCCTCGACCCGTGGACGCTCGAAGCCCACTGCGTCACCGTCGTCGCCCATGCCCGGCACGGCCGGCTCGATCTGGTGGAGGACCTCGCCACCGGGCTGCCCGGCAAGCTGTCGGTGCTGCTCGCCATGCCGGAGACCACGATGCCGGCCTTCTTCATGGACCTGCCCTTCTACGGCGGCCTGCTGCTCGCCCTGACCCTCGCCGACCTCGCCCGCGCCGGCGGCCCCGCCGGAGCTCCGCCGGACGTCCGGGCGCGGGCGGCGCGCACGATCGCGCTCGCGGAACGCCTCCACTTCGTCCGGAACTTCCAGCCGACCATGTCGTCGCCGACCGCCCGCCGCGACGCCGAGGAGGCCGACGCCGCGGCGTACTCCGACGCCGTGTCGGAGTACGCCGCCATGGACGGCTGCGAACTGCGGAACGCCGCACGCGAACTCGCCCGCCACCTCGGGGCCTAGCAAAACGCCTTCCGGCTGACCAGCAGGACACCTTCCGGCTGACTGGCGGGACACCTTCCGGGTGACTGGCGGGACACCTTCCGGGTGACTGGCGGGAAACCTTCCGGGTGACCAGCGGGACGCCTGCTGCCTGACCGGCGGGACGCCCTGCTGGCTGACCAGCGGGGGCCTTCCGGGTGACTAGCGGGGTGCCTTCCGGTTGAACAGCACCTTCGAGAAGGTGTAGCCGACCGCGGCCAGCCCGGCGCACCACGCTACGGAGACCACGGCGTCCTGCCCGCTCGGCGTGCCGACCAGCAGCCCGCGGAGCGTCTCGATGATCGGGGTGAACGGCTGGTACTCGGCGAACCACCGCACCCCCGCCGGCATCGACTCCGGCGGGACGATCGCGCTGCCGACGAACGGCAGGAACTGGATGATCATCGGCGAGTTGCTCGCGCCCTCCGGGGTGTTCGCCAGCAGGCCGAGGAGGACCGCCATCCAGGTCAGCGCGAACGTGAGCAGCACCAGCAGGCCGATCGCGGCGAGCCAGTCGAGCAGGCTCCCGGTCGTCCGGAACCCCATCGCGACCGCGACCCCGATGACCGCCGCCGTGCTGATCACCGTCTGGATCATGCTGCCGACCACGTGCCCGGTCAGCAGCGACGCCCTCGCGATCGCCATCGTCCGGAACCTGTCGACGATGCCCTCGGTCATGTCCGTGCAGACCGACACAGACGTCGTCAGGCACCCCGATGCGACGGCCATCAGAATGATTCCCGGCGCGACGTAGTTGATGTAGTCGCCGTTCGCCGGGCCGCCGACTCCCTCGCCGAGCGCGTTCCCGAACACGCCGACGAACAGCAGCATGATGAAGATCGGCACCATCATCGTGCTGAGGGACATGGACGGGTAGCGCAGCGCATGCCGCAGATTGCGGCGCAGCATCGTCGCGGAATCCACCGCCGCGTGCGTGAGCGTGGTCACTTCGAGTTCACCTGCTCGTTCGTCGGACGGTCGTTCGTCGGGCGGTCGTTCTTGGGTCGGTCGTTCTTGGGTCGGTCGTTGTTGGGTCGGTCGTTGTTGGGTCGGTCGTTGTGGGGG